>JAGXAC010000053.1 GCA_019075925.1 Hyphomicrobiales bacterium
TAAAGGTTCGAATGGTGATCCTTATCCTTCTCGACGATGCTAAAGATGCCGGCCGGCGTTTCGCGCCCGGTCATGCCGGTCGACACCGGCGCTCGGCGGATCCAACCGTCAGCGTCGTAGACGGTCACCTGCTGACGTTTGAGCGAAACGATGGCCATGATCGGGGCGCCCGCCTCGCGCGGAGCCGTCGTCTCGGCGACGCTCTTGGGCGTCCATTGGGTTGCCGCGCCGGATGCTGCGGGAGCCATCAGCGGCGCCGTCAGGGCGACCACCACTGCTACGGTGGCGTTCGTTGCGCTGCGTCCGCGGATTGTCCCGATGAACCGTGTGGTGATGAATCGATTTGCCACGTTTATTCTGCTGTCGTCCGGCGGAGCGCGAGCGGGCCTCTGTCAGGTGCGAACCCCCAGGCAGAAAAACGGCATTGAGGGGCGATGGTTCCCTCGCCTGACGCCGCAACATGATCGGGCGCGGAAATCAGCCGGACGGTTCGCTATGACGTAAATTGTTGCATTGATCGTGACGACTCTTTCACTACCTTGATCGGGTAGCGAAAGTGAAAGATGCAGCCGATCGCCGCGGGTATGGTTTGGAATTGCGGCGGCTCGCAGGCGCCGGGTTCTGCAAGGCAAAGACGAACTGCTTGGCAGCTAACGGCGCCAGCCGCTACAGCGGGCGATGCAACCGGCCCAGCAGCCAGCCAGCAGCTAAAACGGCCATCGCGACCGCGTAAGGCTGCTCTTCGACGGCGTTGCGGAACCACGAATCCAGCGTCGTCGCTGTTTGGCGCGCCGTGTCTGCGGTTTGACCATATAGATTCTGCGCGCCCCGCGGCTTGGCTTATCGCTCCCTCTGCCTGGAGCCTGGCATTTCCCGCGAGCCGCCCAACTCCCTCCTCTGCCTTGCCGCCGATCTCACGCGCAGCGCCTTCCAGACGGTTCTCATCCATCGATGTCTTCCTGTTTCAGGGAGGAACATGCTGTCGCGCAATAGGTTCCGCTTTGCCGGATCGGCGAAACTCGGGCCCAGGAAAAGCGCGCTGCGAGAAACGAGCCAAGCGACCTGATCCGAGCCAACTTGATCGGACCCGGGTCTAGAACAGCGACGGCTGATTGTTGGGCTTTTTGCGTTTGGCCGTCGCAACCGGCTCGGCACGATCGACAACGGGCGCAGCCGGAGCGATCAATTCGGGAAAATCGTTGGCCGCACGATTGACCGCGGGCGATACTTCATAACATTCGAGCCGGCCATCGGGGACCGGCGCAATCAGCGCCGCAGCGGCTGTGGCGTCGACCTTGCCGCAATCAAGCCAGAAATCGAATGCCTCCGGGGCGACAATGACCGGCATACGGCCGTGGATCGCCGCGAGCGTGCGGTTTGCCTGCGTCGTGACAATGACGGCAGAGTCGATCTCCTCGCCGTTGGGTCCGATCCAGGTCTCCCACAATCCGGCAAGAGCGAGCGGACCACCGGAACTGGAGCGGACGAAATAGGGTCGTCGGGGCGTGCCGTCGCGCCACCCGTAAAAACCATCGGCAGGAATGAGACAACGCCGCCGGCGCATGGCGTTACGAAACGAAGGTTTGTCGAGTACGCTCTCGCCGCGCGCGTTGATGAGGAGCGAAAAGTTTCGCGGATCTTTAACCCATGCCGGCACGAAACCCCAGCGGAACAACGCAAATGTACGCTTGCCGCCGTCCAGTCGCACCACCGGGATCGGCTGGGTCGGCGCCACGTTGTAGCGCGGGGGAAAATCAGGCCACTCGGCATAACCGAACAGCGCTCTAATCGCGGCAGCCGGCGAGGTAATGACAAAACGCGCACACATTGGGATAGGCTCTTTCGGGACGGACGATAAACTGGCGCGACTCGTGGCCCGGTTCTAACATTCGCCTCCCGGGTTCGGCATGTTCTCACGCGAATGTTAGACTTAAAGGTGCAACCAAAATATCGGCAGCATTTGGATTTGACGTTGGCGTCACCCGTCTCCCACTGAACCCGGCGAATAGGATCGTCCTGTTGACCAGCACCGGCACGCCAGCGCGCAACTATCCGACGCGGCCTTATCTCGCGGTCAGTGCCGCCATTTTTGACGGCGAACGCGTGCTGATCGTGCGCCGCGCGCATCCGCCCGCACGCGGCCTCTATACGCTTCCGGGCGGGGTTGTCGAGGTGGGCGAAACTCTCGAACAGGCGGTGATCCGTGAAATCCGCGAGGAAACCGGGCTCGACATTGAGCCGCTGGGGCTGGCCGGCTATCGGCAGGTGATAAGCCACGATAGCGGCGGACGGATCGAGCGGCATTTCGTGATTTTACCGTTCGCCGCGCGGCGGATCGGCGGAGAAGTTGCTCTCAATGAGGAGTTGACCGAGGCGCACTGGCTGTCGCCGTCGCAATTGCCCGGACTGGAAACAACCGAAGGCCTGGCCGAAATCATCGCCGCCGCCCGGCAGCGTCTAGCCGCACGGTAAGGCCGGCGCGTCGACCAGACCGGTTTGCCGGCTTGGCAGACAACCCAACTCCAGCGTAGGTCTTGCAGCAAGTCCAATGCGCCGACACCCGCTCGTTCTTACGCTTTGTCTTTGGCTTGCCGCCGGACCTGCCGGCGCGCAAGGCTTCTTTCAACAACAACCGCCACAGTTCCAATTTCAGCAGCCGCCGGCGCGGCTCGCCCCTCCGCAGGTGCTGGCGCCGCGACCGGGCCAACCGCCATATGCGGGCCGGCCCGGCCAAGCGCCAGGGCAATCTCCGGCCGCGCAAACGCCGGTGCGAACAACGCCCGCACCTTACGATCGCGACTTGCAGCGGCTGTCGGAAATTCTCGGGTCGCTGCATTTCCTGCGCGCCATTTGCGGTGCGAATGAAGGGCAAAAGTGGCGCGACGAGGCGCAGGCGCTGATCGAGGCCGAAGCGCCGGCGGGCGAACGGCACAATCAAATGGTGGCAAGCTTCAATCGCGGCTATCGCGCTTTTCAGCAGAGCTACCGATCCTGTACGCCGGCTGCCAGATTCGCCATTCGGCGCTATCTCGACGAGGGCGCCAAAATTGCCCGCGATATCACCGCACGTTATGCCAATTGACCGGCGCTTTTCCGGACCGCTGGCCGTGCAGCATAGCGGCTCTATCTACCGGAATTAGCTCTCGAATTAACCCTTCCTCAAGGTTCGACTTAGCGGCCTGCGGCAGCATGCTAACGTGGGTTTGACAGGGACGCGGGCCATGCGCCGGCGATAAAGTGAGTTAATGAACATAGCGACGCAAATTCCTGCTGGGCACGATGCTGCGGCGGATCACGAGCAGAAGCGTTTGGCGCTGGGCTATCTGCAGGGCGCATGGGCGGACGCACAGCACGAAGGCATCGACGGCGATTGCCTGGCGCAAACGGCGCTGTTCCTCGCCCTTGCCGAGCTGATTTCGACCTACGGCGAAGAAGCTACCGCCCGTTACGCCGAGAAATTTGCTCCCCGTATTCGCAACGGTGAGTTTTCGATCGAACTATCGCGACAATAGACTGGGCAGCAGTTTTTTCTCTATCTCGTCGGGGCTTTGACGTTCGGTAAATTGGACGGCAAAACCGCCCTCAAAATGCCGAACGACGCGCCCGACGATTTTTCCAACTGCTAGGACGGTGCCGACCTCGGGCACTGCTTCGGCCGAAAGTGCTGCGCCTGTAATCGACAAATCGACCACCAAACAGGTCTGAGTGCTGCCGTCGGGCAGCATAATTTGCGAATATGGATTCGCCGGCACGAAGCGCCGTTGAGCGCGCCGGTCGCCCTCGTCATGATCTTTGTATTTTGCCAACCACTCGATTTTGGTGGCTAATTTCTCCCGCTCCTCCGCCGAGGCAATGATGTTCATCACGAAGCCGCGTTCCAGCACCCGCATGATTGAGCCTTTCAATTTTCCAAGATGCTCAATCTCGGCAATGACGCGGTCGCCAACTTTACCGCTCACCGCAGAAGCGAGCGCGATCGCATGAGCGGACACGTTGACGGCCCGGCAGGAAAAGACCCGACGCTCGCCCCGCATATCGCGCCGGTCGGCAAGTGAAAATTGCCCGGGAATGCTGACGACGAGGCGAGCGTCTTGACGACGGCCGACCCAGACAACGTCCTCGTCGTCCCCATTCATTCGTCGCATCCGCCCAGGAAGCCATCGGAGCATTCAAAGGGTGCACACGGACACTTACGGACTTCGATTGGGCGCCGACGCGACGCCGAATAAGCTTCTGAAAAACCAAATAACCGCAACGATGCGGGAGCTTGCGATACTGCGGTCGATTGGGTCAAGCGGTGAGATCAACAAATCCGGCCGTTATGGGGCGCACGCCGCGACTTTTCCTCAGAAAGGGTTCAAAGCCTTGAGGAGGAAGAGCCGGAACCCTAATTTACACCCAAACCTTGGAGTTAACGGATGCAGGCCGCCTATCTGGTTGATCGTGGCGTGGTGAAGGTTGCTGGCGACGACGCCCGTACCTTTCTCAATGGTTTGATCAGCACGGACACCCTTAATCTAACGCCGGAGGCGGCACGCTTCGGCGCGTTGTTGACGCCGCAAGGCAAGATCATTGCGGATTTCATTGTTGCCGAAGCACAGGCAAAGGATGGCGGCGGCTTTTTCCTCGACATCCCACGCGCGCTTGCCAAGACCATCGTTGGCAAATTCAACATGTACAAGCTGCGCGCACGGGTGATCATCGAAGATTTGTCGGAGACTCTCGGCGTGCTTGCGGTATGGGGCGGCGCCGCCACGCCCGCGGCCGGGTTGGGCTATTCCGATCCGCGTCTGCCAGGTCTCGGTTTTCGCGTCATGCTGCCGCCGCATCGCGCAACCGAAGTCGCCGCGGGTCTCGGCGCGACCCTGGTAGATGCCGCCGATTACGAAGCGCACCGAATCGGGCTCGGCATTCCGCGCGGTGGCGTCGACTTCGCGTACGGCGACGCGTTTCCGCATGAGAGCGATATGGACCAACTGGGCGGCGTCGATTTTGCCAAAGGTTGCTACGTCGGTCAGGAAGTCGTTTCGCGCATGGAACACCGCGGCAGTGCGCGCACCCGCACCGTGCCGGTGCGCTATGAAGGCGAAGCGCCAGCAGCCGGCGTTGCGGTCGTTGCCGGCGAGCGCGAGGTCGGCACCATGGGCTCCACGGCGGCCGGCCTTGGATTGGCACTTCTACGCCTCGACCGGGTAGCGGACGCGCTGTCGCGTGGACAGACGTTGACCGCCGGCGGCATCGCGGTCCGGCCGGTCAAGCCGGATTGGGCGCGTTTTGCTTTCCCCGACGGCTCCGAGGCAGCCAAATGATGGCCGGAACGATGAGCGCCACACCACCGGCACTTGTGCGGTGTCCGTGGCCGAAGGAGGACGCGCTTTACTGCGCCTATCACGATCAGGAATGGGGCGTGCCGGAGTTCGACGATCGCGCGCTGTACGAAAAGCTCGTGCTCGACGGCTTTCAAGCCGGGTTGTCCTGGATCATCATTCTGCGCAAACGCGATAATTTTCGGCGCGCCTTCGATGATTTCGTTCCGGAGAAAATAGCCCGCTACACGCCGAAGAAAGTCGAACGGCTGATGCAGGACGCCGGCATCGTGCGCAACCGGGCCAAGATTGAAGGAGCGGTGCTCTCCGCGCGCGCTTACCTTAACATGATGGACAAGGGGCCGGGCTTATCCGAGATGTTGTGGAACTTTGTCGACGGCAAGCCGAAAGTGAACAACTATAAAACCATGAAGCAGATTCCGGCCGAGACCGCGGCCTCGCGCGCGATATCGAAAGAACTGGCCCGACGCGGCTTCAAATTCTGCGGGCCGACAATCGTGTACGCCTTCATGCAGGCGGTCGGCATGGTCAACGATCATCTGGTGACGTGCCATCGGCACAAGGCGGTACAACGGCTTGCGAAAAAGGCTTAAACTTCACCGCGCAGATGCGCGCCGCGTCGACGGGCGAGGCTGAAGAAAATCGCCGCCAGCACGGTCAGCGTGCCGATCACCGTGTAGTGCACCGAGGAATTGGCGTCGATGTAAGACGACGCGCTCGAAGTGGCCTGCACCAGCGCCGCGCCGAGCATGATGCTGAAGAATGAACCGCGGCCGCCAGCAACGCTCGCACCGCCGAGCACGACGACGGTAATGGTCATCAGCGTGTAATCGGTGCCGGTGGACGGCGACCCGATGCCGACCTGACCGGCGAGCATCAACCCGCCGACGCCGGTGAGGAAGCCGGAGATCACGAAGGCAAGCCAGGTCATGCGTCGGCTATCGATGCCAAGCCGATGGCTGGCAAGCGGGCTCGAACCGACCGCACGGAAGGTCCTGCCGAAAGCGGTCCGGTACAGAATCCATTCTGCGGCCCCGACCATGGCTAACGTCACCACAAGCCCGGCGGGCAGAACCCAGATTGGAAATTGCACCGCATCCGAAATCGCGTCGTCGATGGTGCCCGCCGCGATCGGCCGAAGCAGAAGCGAAATGCCCTGTAAGCCGATGAAAGTGGCGATGGTGACGACGATCGCCGGCAGCCGCAACGAGGTGATGAGGACGCCTTGCAGAAATCCGAAGACGACGGTGAAAGCAAGAATCATGGCAAGCCCGCCGATGAAAGCTCCGGCTGCCACGCCGTCGGGCACCAGGAAGGACGCGAGCACGACGCAAAGACCGGCCAATGGGCCGATCGATAAATCGATCGCGCCGACCAAAACCGTCGCCAGTTGCGCGCACGAAAGGAAGGCCAAGATACTGAAGAACGTCAGGATACTTTTGATCGAAAATGCGGACAGGAAATAGCCATTCAGCGCGTGCGTACCGCCAAGAATAACAACAGTCAGTATGGCCAGGATCAGCGCCGGAAAGTGGTCGCTGGCGGCAAAGTCGCGCCAGCGCTGGTCGGGCGCAGCGGGTTTCTCGCTTGCCCGCGAGACTGTCGCGGTGAGGTTGGCCTCGGTAATGGCCGCGTCGGTGACCGCACGACCGGTCAATTCGTTGACGATACGACCGCGGGCGAAGATCAATACCCGGTCGCAAAGGCCTTCCAGCTCGATGCCATCCGACGACGCGACCACAACCGCGACGCCGGAGTCGGCGACCGTTCGCAGCCGCTGGTAAATTTCGCTGCGCGAACCGATGTCGACACCCTTGGTCGGCTCATCCACCAACAACACCGTCGGATTGGCCGAGATTTCGCGGCCAAACAATGCCTTTTGCTGATTGCCGCCCGACAGTTCGTTCAGTTTCGATTCGATCGAGGCGGCACGGACGCGCAGTTCCTCGGTGATTTTGGCAGCGCGGGCGGCTTCGCCGGCGCGGTCGATCACAAAGTTCCGCGAAATCGCCTGTAAAGAGCCCAGGCTCAAATTTTCGCGTAGCGACAAGTTAAGGAACACACCCTCCATGTGGCGGTCATCGGAAATGAAACCGATGCCCGCCTGCCGAAAGGCGCCGGGGCTGTCGCCGGAAATCCTGCTGCGGGCGACACTGACCTCGCCGCTGCGGCGGCGATCGATACCGGCGGCGGCACGGATGAATTCGCGCTGGCCTTCACCCTCGATGCCGGCAAGGCCGACGATCTCGCCGGCGTGCACGGTAAGATCGACCTCGTCGAAGCCGCGCCCGCTTAAGCCGCTGACCTCAAACAACGGCGCTCCCGTCAATTTCGCTTTGGCGGGAAAAATCTGTCCAAGCGGGCGACCGGCAATCAGGGCCACGATTTCCGCCGAGGTTATCGAATCGGCAAGGCGGCTGTCGATGATCTCACCGTCCCGCATCACCGAAATGCGGTCGGCCAATTCATCGACTTCGTGAAGGCGATGCGAGACATAAACGATCCCGACACCGTCGCGCTTAAGCTCTTCGATGAGATCGAAAAGCTTCCGCACGTCGGCCTGCTGCAACGGCTCGGTCGGCTCGTCGAGAAAGAGCACCTTCGGCCGCGTCGCCAGGGCGCGGGCAATTTCGACGATGTGCCGTTGCGCGAGCGACAGTTCGCCAAGCCGCTTGTTGAGCGGCATGCGAAGCTCCTCGGTGGCGACTCGCGACAGCACGCGTTCGGCGTCCGCCTGGCCGCCCGGACCGGCGAGCGAGGGCGCCGCAAGCTGGAGATTTTCAAGGACCGTGAGATCGGGAGCGAGAGCCGGGTGCTGGTAAACCACCGAGACGCCGTCCTCGCGGATGCGGCGCGGATCGGAATCGTCAATATGCTTGCCGCCGTAATAGATCGCGCCGGCATCGGCGTGCAGCACGCCGGCGGCAATACCGATCAGCGTCGATTTACCGGCGCCGTTCTCGCCGACGATGGCGTGCACTTCGCCGGGATAAATCAGCACATCGACACCTTTGAGCGCCTTCACCGGGCCGAAGCTCTTACGCACGCTTGCAAGCGTCATCACCGGTATGAGCGCCGTGGTCGGCTCCGGCGGCGGCGCGCCTATGACGTTATGGGGGCCGACGTCATGCATGGCGAAGCCGCCGGGTGATTTCCGGCAGCGCCACGCCGGAAAGCACGATGATCGCATCGGCAAGATCCTCGGCCGAGCCGCCGAAGCCGAGCGCGGTCACGAGTTGCGCAAGGTAGGTCAAAAAGAAGGCGCCGATGATGGTGGCGACCACGCTGCCTTTAGTGACGCCGCCGAGCGGATTGCCGCCGACGACGACGGCGGCAATAGTGCCGAGCAAGTATGGCAAGCCGCACAAAACGGTCGGCGAAACGAGATAACCGGAAAGCATGATCGCGGCGATCGCATACATCAGGCCGGCGACCGCATAGGTGATGACCCTGTATGCTCTCAACGGTATGCCGACCGCATGCGCCGCGGGTGGGTTGACGCTGACGGCAACGAATTGGCGACCCAGAGTGGTGAATGTCAGCACGAACACGGTAACGCCCCCGACCAGCAGCAGGACCCACACCGTGACAGGGACGAAAAGGAAGCGACCGACGAAGAAATTGACCATCATCATCGGCGACTGCACCGATGCGCCGGTCGAGACGAAATAGGTCAGACCAAACAGGATGGCGTTGATGCCGATCGTGGTCACCAACGCGGGCACGTACAGATAAGTGACGATAAGGCCGCTGATCGCGCCGATCGCCGTACCGACTACAAGTCCGGCGATGACGTAAAACAGAACGACATCGATATGGGTGCTGCCGTTCGGCAATTTCGTAACGATCACCGCAACAAACGACATGATGCCGGCGGTGGAGAGATCGAGACCACGCTGCTGAATGACCAGATGCTGGCCGATCGAGGCGACGGCGAGGATTGCGAAATACGGCAACGTTGAAAGGATGGCTGCGGAATTGACGGTGCTGGGAGCCGCGATACCGCCGATCAGCACCAAGAGCGCTGTGGCGACAAAGGCCTTGGCCGCCAGCGGAAGGTCGGTCAAATCTCTGCTCGGCCACGGTACCCGCAGAGTGATCGTTCGGTACTCAAACCACGTCGTCATTCCCGCCCCTACTCAAGCGCGGTAGCGGCAACCGCCGCCGGTCCCGCACTCAATCTTTCCCGCACCGCACCGTACGGGCTTCACGGAAGTCGCGCGCGGCGGAGAAGCAATACCCAGTAGCGAAACTTCAGACAGCAAACAACCGCGGCTGCGCAGGTACGCAACAGCGCTAAAAGATCGCCCGGCCCCCCCAGGGGGAACCGGGCGATGGTAACGCTTATGGCTTCCGGCTTATTTGCCGCCGAGAGCCTTGATCTGCTGCTGTTTCGTGAGCATCGATGACGGAATCGAATCCATCGGCATTGACTTGTCGCACTTGATCGCGAGCTTCGGATTCTTGGACGTGTTGTCCTCGGTGAATGGAAGCGTGATCAGGCTGGGCTCCGGCTCGTCGATGCCTTCGGCGGCCGCAACCGCCTTACGCAACGCCAGCCGCACCATCCAGGTGTGAGCGTCCATGCTCGCCATCTTGAAGTTCGGATGATCCGCGGCAAGGCAGCTGAGATCCATCAGCGACTGACCGACGTAAGCGGGGACCGGCTTGCCGGCCGCGAGAAAGGCGCGGATCGGACCGGTGGTCTCGCTGTAGATGCCGTCGATCTCCGGATATTTGGCGATCAACGCGGCGGTCTTCTGCTGCGCCATCGCCGGATCCCAGTTGGTCGGCACCGGCTCGGCTTCCAGCACCTTGATGCCCGGATATTTGGCGAATGTCGGCTTCCAGCCGACGACCTGCGCCGCCGTCATCGGATTGCCCGGCGTACCGCCAAACATAATGACATTGCCTTTGCCGTTCAGCGTTTTCGCCAGCCACGCGGCAAACTGTTCGCCGACTTCCTTCTGGCTTTCGGTGACGCGGTCGACATAGTCGACGCCGATCTTGCCCGGGAACCCGTCGCCGACCGAATACGGCACCACCGCGATGCCGGCTTTGGTCGCTTCCCGCGTCGCTTTTAGTATCGCCGGACCGGTATCCAGGAAGGCGACGATCACGTCGAATTTCTGCGCGATCAACCCTTCGATGTCCGCGATCTGCTTCTCAGGCTTGAACTCGCCGTCGGTGTAGCGGGTCTCGGTGATATTTGGGCACTTCGACGCCTCGTCCTCGAACTCAGCGCGGGTGATGTGCCGCCAGTAATTGCCGCCCCAACCGTCCGACAACGCGACCTTGATTTTCTTCGTGCCGCAGAACTTGCTGATCGGCAGGAAATCGGCGACGGTGCCTTTCTTATCGGGATAGAGTTTGGCTTTGGTGATGTCGGCGGCTTGGCTGGACGAGGTCATCGCGAATGCGAAACCCAAAGCCGCAACGCCGATCGCTAGACTGCGTGGTGACAACATAAAATTCCTCCCCTGTGCACCTGCTCGCAATCCGGATGTCGAGGCACAACTTCAACAGGAAGACTGTGACCGAATTTGACCGGAAAGACCTCAGATGCTCGTGCAGTCTTAGGATAGCCTTGTTTTGCACTCGGTGCCAAGCACCGCCGTTCCTTCATACGATGGCGCGAGCCAAAAGACTGCACCGTTTGAGGCCGTGGGACCTGGCCCTTCGGCTTGTGGGCGCGGCCCACAAGCCGAAACACGTCGCACATCGCCGCGGCACAATACGTCTGCATTTTGCCGAGACTTTCCGCCGCCAATCGTGTTCTTGCCTGCCGCGGCGGGGGACTGGCATAATCGCCCGTGAGGCATATCGGCCGTACAAAACAATTGGGAGGGTTCGATGAAAAAAAGCACCGATTACATTTTGACGACGCATACCGGCAGCCTGCCGCGCGGGAAGGAACTCAACGATCTTTTAATCGCGGACGAGGCCGGTGAAAAAGTCGATAAGGCCAAACTTGACGCGATGATCGATCAGCGAGTCGCCTATGTCATGGAGAAGCAGCGATGGGCCGGCGTGAGCGTCGCCAACGACGGTGAGCAGGGCCGCGTCGGCTTCCAGACCTATTTGCCCAAGCGCATGACTGGATTTGGCGGCGAATCGAAGCGACCGTTCGGTCAGGAATGGATTCAGCTTCCGCTATTCACGCAACAATTCATGGCTCGGATTCCCAAGACCGGCAAGGTCTTCGGCTGTCCGGAAGCCATCGCCGACATCAAATACACCGACAAGGAAGCCATCAAAATCGAGCTGGCACGTTTCAAGCGGCATGCCGACGCGATCAAGCCGCCATTCACCGAAATGTTCTTCGCCGAGCCCTCCCCCGGCATCGTCGCGTGCACCATGCTCAACGCATATTACAAGAGCTATGAGGATTATCTCAGCGCCATCGCCCGCGAAATCAATTATGAATATAAATCGGTCGTTGACGCCGGCTATATTCTGCAAATCGATGCGCCGGACCTGGCCATGGAACGCGTCCTCCTGTTCCAGGACAAGACCGACGCCGAATACGTCAAGCTGGTCGAACTGCAAATCGCGGCGCTGAACAAAGCGTTGCAAGGCATTCCGCGCGATCGGGTGCGGCTGCACATCTGCTGGGGCAACTGGGAAGGCCCGCACATCTTCGACATCGGGCTCGAGCCGCTGTTACAGGCTTTCTATCAGGCCAATGTCGGCGCGCTGTCGATTGAGTTCGCCAATGCACGCCGCCAGCACGAATATGCGGCGCTTAAGAAGCACAAATTCCCCGACAACATGATCCTGGTGCCCGGCGTGATCGACTCCAAGATCAACCTCGTCGAGCATCCCGAAGTCGTCGCCCAGCGCATCGAGCAGGCGGTGGCGGCGATCGGCGACCGCGAGCGGGTGATCGCCGGCGTCGACTGCGGCTTTGGCACCTTTGCCGGTTGGGAGTGGGTCGCCGAAGACGTGGTGTGGCTCAAGCTCAAGACGCTGCGCGAAGGCGCCGACATCGCCTCGAAGCGCCTGTGGGGCAAGAAGGCGGCGGCGTAACAAGTCCGTTTGCCAACGGCCGGGAGGCATGTAGCCTCTCGGCATGACCAAATCACCGCGCGCAAGCGAGCCGCGCGCCTGGCAGCGCATGCTGTCCGGACGACGGCTGGATTTGCTCGACCCTTCCGCACTCGACATCGAGATCGAAGACATCGCGCACGGCTTGGCGCGGGTCGCGCGCTGGAACGGGCAAACCAGCGGCGCGCATATTTATTCGGTCGCGCAGCACTGCCTGCTGGTTGAGATACTGGCGCGAGTCCGGGCGCCGCGGCTCGACCGCAGCGGCCGGCTCGCCGTGCTGTTGCATGACGCGCCTGAATACGTCATCGGCGACATGATTTCGCCGTTCAAGGTAGTGATCGGGGATGCCTATAAAACCGTAGAACGCCGGTTGCTGTCGGCGATCTATCGCCGCTTTGGATTGCCGCCAAAACCCGCTCCGGAACTGCAAAAGCTAATCAAAATCGCCGATCTCCAGGCCGCCTATCTGGAGGCGACGCGGCTCGCCGGCTTCGAGGCCGCCGAGGCGCGGCGCTTCTTCGGACGTCCTCCCGAAATTTCGCCGGCGCTGGAACGCGATTACCTCAAACCGTGGCCGGCGGAAACGGCGCAGCACCGTTACCTCGAACGATACCGCAAGCTTGCCGCCGACTAATGGCCCTACTTGTGCCGAGTAATTTTGCCTATATGAAATAAGCCTGAAGCCGCAATTCGAACCGATGATTCACGTCTGCTCCCTCGCCCGCTTGCACCAAACTGTCGACGACATCGGCGCCCGGCACGTGGTGACGCTGCTCGGCGACGGCGACCGTGTCGAGCGGCCGGCCGCAATCGCCGAGGAAAACCATCTCTGGCTGCGGCTGCACGACATATCCGAGCCGCGCGACGGCTACGTCCTGCCCGATGAGGATCATGTCGCCGATTTGTTGAGCTTCGTACGGCGATGGGATCGCCGCGCGCCGATCGTGATCCATTGCTATGCCGGCATCAGCCGCTCGACCGCGAGCGCGTTTGCCAGTGTCTGCGCGCTTAATCCGGCACGCGACGAGAACAGCATCGCGCAGGCACTGCGGCACGCCTCACCGACCGCCACTCCCAACATCCGCATTGTGGCGCTTGCCGACCGGCTGCTGGACCGCCGCGGCCGCATGGTTGCCGCTATCGAAAACATCGGACGCGGCGCCGTCGCAATAGAAGGAACGCCGTTCCGGCTCGATCTGGACTAACGAAAGTGGGATGGGATTGAGTTGAATCGTCATGCCCGCGCTCGTCGCGGACACGGGACGTTGGGAAAAACCTGGCTATTCCTCGATTGCCGGCCGCAAGCTTGTCAGCGGCGTTGCATGCACCGGTGTGACCGGTGCGGCACGTACAGCCTCAAGGCGCATCGGTTCGGCGCCATGCGCGTTGCGGGTCAGTTGCGTGCGCGGATTATGCTGGCGGAAGTCGCAATAAGCGAACCCAAGGCCGGCGATCGAACCGCGAAAGCTGCGATAGTTGATTTTTTGCACCTTAAAGCACGGCTCGATCGGCATGCCCGCCAGATGCGCGCACATCGAGGCGTGTTCGACCTTGACCGTGCCAGCGGGCAACGCCGCGAAATGCGCCTCGCCCTTTCCGCCTGGACGGATGGTGCCGACCACCGACCCGTCGGCGAAGATGCGACCGATGCCGGCGGTTCCGTCAAAGCAGGTATAGGCAAACAGCTTGCCGACCACGAATGCCTTCGCCTGTTCGGGTCCAAGTTCCTCGGCGACGGCCGCGGACGCTCCGAAAACGCATGCACAGACGACGGCAACGCGCAGCAACATCGACGACTCCACAGCGGCTACGGTCCCCAGGCTAGCAAAATTTATTAACCGTCCCCTTACCATAGCGGCTCCCCGCCGGGGTGAAAATACTCGACAATTTTTACGGTTGTTACCGAATTTTTACCACAATGCGGCCGCGCACTTCGCCGGCAATGATGCGTGCGCCCGCCGCGATGACATCGCCGAGCCCGATTTCGCTGGTCATCGCGGCGATTTTGCCACGCTCCAGATCGCTCGCGAGACGACGCCACGCTTCTTGCCGCAGCGGCAGCGAGCACATCACTGAATCAATGCCGATCAGCGAAACTCCACGCAGGATGAAGGGCGCAACTGTAGTCGGCAGATCCATGCCGCCGGCAAGTCCGCACGCCGCAACCACGCCTCCGTAGCGCGTCATCGACAGCACATTGGCAAGCGTCGTCGAGCCAACCGCGTCGATGCCACCCGCCCAGCGCTCCTTGGCCAGCGCGCGCGGCGCGCCGGTCAGCTCCTTGCGTTCGATGATCTCGGCCGCGCCCAGCCCTTTGAGGTAGTCGGCTTCGGCCGGTCGTCCCGTCGCCGCGACGACCTTAAAGCCGAGCTTGGCCAACAGCGCGATTGCCACCGAGCCGACTCCGCCCGCCGCACCGGTAACCACCATGCTGCCACGCGTCGGGACAATGCCGGCGCGCTCGATTGCCATGACCGACAACATTGCGGTGTAACCGGCGGTGCCGATCGCCATCGCCTCGCGCGCACTCATGCCTGCCGGCAGACGAACCAGCCAGTCGCCCTTGACCCGCGCCTTGTGCGCATAAGCGCCAAGGTGAGTCTCGCCCAGGCCCCAGCCGTTGACGATCACTTTGTCGCCGGCCTTCCATTCCGGATGGGTCGAAGACTCCACTGTGCCGGCCAAATCGATGCCGGGAATCATCGGGAAGCGGCGCACCACCGGCGACTTGCCGGTGAGAGCAAGACCGTCCTTGTAGTTGAGGGTGGAATATTCGACCGCGACGGTGACGTCGCCGTCCATCAGGTCTTTGTCGTCAAAATCCGTGAGGCTGACGGTCTGACCGCTTTCCGCCTTGTCGATAACGATGGCTTTGAAGGTTGACATCACCGCCTCATCAAGCCGGTATCGCGGCAAGGCGCGGCATCGGCCGCTCAACGATCGGCAGGTTGATCGCCGCCGAGATAATGCCGAATGCAATCGCCAGCCACCAAACGGCATTGTAGGAACCGGTCCGGTCGAAAACGATGCCGCCGAGCCAGACGCCGAGAAAGCCGCCGACCTGATGGCTGAAGAAAGCAAGCCCCGAAAGCGTTGCCAGCCATTGCGTGCCGAACATGACGGCGATGATGCCGCTGGTTGGCGGCACGGTTGAAAGCCACATCAGTCCCATGGTGGCGCCGAACGCGATGCAAGTGAACGGTGTGACCGGGAACCAGATAAAGGCAAGAATCGCCGCCGCACGGAAGAAATAAATGAATGAAAGCAGATAGCGTTTTGGCATCCGGTCGCCGAGCCAGCCGGATGCAAGCGACCCGATGATGTTGAACAGTCCAATCGCAGCGATCGTCCAGCCGCCGATCGTCGCGGAAAGGCCGCGATCGATCAGGTAGGCGGGAAGGTGGACGGTGATGAACTGGAGCTGGAAGCCGCAGGTGAAGAAGCCGAGGACGAGCAGTACGTAGGAGCGCTGGCTGAACGCTTCGCCGAGTGCCTGCCGGAGCGACTGCGACGCGATCTGTGCGGTTGTCGGACCGCGGGGAGGCTCCTTCGGCGTTGCTAACGCCAGCGAGAGCGGCAGCACCGCCAGCACGCTGAAAGCAAACATCAGGACCGTCTGCTGCCAGCCGAACTGATCCATCAGCAGCACCGCTACCGGCGAATACAGGAACTGGCCGAACGAACCTGCCGCAGTACCGGCGCCGAACGCGGTCGATCGCCAACGCGGCGGCAACAGTTTGCCGAACGCGGCAAGAACGACGAAGAAGGACGAGCCGGACAGGCCAAAACCCATCAGCACCCCGGCCGAAAGATCGAGCATCGGCGCGCTGGCCGAGTAGGCCATCAGCGCCAGACCAACCGCATAGAGGACGGCGCCGAAGCAAAGCACGCGCGGGGCACCATAACGATCGGCGAGAATGCCGGCAAAGGGCTGACCCGCTCCCCACAGCAGATTTTGGATCGCCAGCGCGAAGGCGAAGACGTCGCGACCCCAATGATGCGCGCTCGACATCGGTGTGAGGAAAAAGCCGAGCGTCGAACGCGGCCCGAACGCCATCAGCGAAATCAGGCAACCGAAACCGACAATAACCAGCGGCGTTCGCCAGCCGGCGGGCTGCGCGGCGTTTGCCGCAACGCCCCGCGCTGAAAGTTCATTGGACATGGATTCCGGCAAGCGTCGTTATTGCAAGTGACAGCATAAACCGCGAACGCTGCTCGCCCAAACGAAACTTCGCGGAGCGATGCGGGCGCATGGCTGACCCGCCGCTGCCGCGCAAGCTTCTAGAGTTTGGCCGTCCGCGTTGCAGCGGTCGCAGACGCAGGCGAAATCGCCGCTTGCGGGCCTTTGGCGCCGTCCTTCATCGAAGCAGCGGGTTCCTTGGCCGCTCCGGGATTTTCCGTCGTGGCAGCGGGCGGGCGGGCTATTGCGGCAGCGTCGCCGATCCAGGCCGGCACATCCGGACCGTCCGCCCAGGCGCGCGGACGATAGAAGGTATGGACGCCAAGACTGTACATCTTCTTCATTTCGTGGACCCAGCTCGGGTGCACCCAGTACGCGTGATAGTGGGTGGCATGGCCGACGTCGGCGAGCCAGATTTTGCCGTCGAGCGTATCCTTGGCAATCTGCTTGGCTTGCGCCCACATATCGGGCTCGTCGATGCGGCTCAGATCCTTGCCTTCGCAGGCGAAAGTGAACTGGCAAGCGAGGTGACGATTGGCGTTTTGATAAACGACGCCGCACACGTCGTTCGGGTAAAAGCCGGAGAAGACCCGGTTCATGACCACTTGCGCCACCGCCTCTTGTCCCTTCAGCGGTTCGCCACGAGCCTCGAAATACACGGCATCGGCGAGGCACTTCTCGGCCTTGGCCCGGGGCTTGCCGGCAAGACCAAGCCGCTCGGCCGGGCTTTGCGGCGGGATGCCCTTGCCGGCAAGGCTCTCGCCGCCGGTGCCGGTTTCGGCGGACCCGTCCAGCGCCGACAGCTTGATGTCGGGATCGACCGCGGCCGGCGACACCAGGATCGGCTCGGCGCCGGGCGCCCATTGCTCCAACCCATTGTGCGTACTGGCGGTGCCGACGCCGAAATAAAGTTGGGTCGTGCGCTCAGCCGGATCTTCATCAAGAAAGGACAGCGAGGCAAACGACGAAGCCCCCGCGTCACTTTGATCGTTGTCGCCGGCGGCCGCGATTTCGGGTGGCCGGTCGGCGAGCGCTGCGTCGTCTTCGGCATCGACGCCGGCGTCAACTGCCGCGCCTTCGCCGGGCTGTGTGGCATTCGGCAACGAACCGAAAGCATCGTCGGCAGCGGCGAACGGAGCGGCCGGAATTTCGATCCGCTCCGCGTTCTTCGGCCGAGACGTCGTGACCGGGACAACCGGATTCGGAGACGGCAACGACGGCGCGCTCACCGGCTGCAACTCCGGCACGCTGCGCGGACCGCCGGCAGCGGGAGCGGCCTGTGGCATCGGCATGCGGTCGCTTTTGAGGCGGCGATTGACCGCCGGATATTCGACATGCAGCGCGGCTCGCGCCATCGGCGGCTCGCCTGCCGTCCAAACTTTCACGTCAAGCGAGCGGGGATCGAAATTCACCAGCTCGGCGGAGAATTCCGGAGTTGTCGTCCCGATCGGCCGCGAGAAACGGAATGTCGCCGCGTGAATGGTCCCAAACGGCGAAGCGATCAAATGTTGGTGCGATTGTTCCAACACACCAGGCTGGCGCGCGAGGAATGTCGAAAGATCCTGGAAGCCGGTCGCGGTCGGCGCAAATGCTACGCAGAACACGCTGAACCAGAACGGACCCGACAGCGCGGCCAACGGCCGCATACGCAACGCTACCATCACCCTCACGCGACCGCCGAAACGCGACGCTTCCCGTCATTACGCAAACGCTGCCGCAGTGGCGCGAATGCGACACATTCGAATATTGTCGGGTTAACGTTGCGGACGCGTTAATCGGCCGAAACTGCCCACGGCTGCGGACGCGTCGCACTGGAACCGGCAAGCAGACTTGGCAAAATTCCCGGTCGCCGCGCGTCCGGTTCCGCCGTGGCGGCGCGCATCCGGTTGCTTTTTGTTAACTATGAGAAGTCGCGGCGCTGACGCCTACGCCGTCGAACTCACCGGCTTGCCCAAAGCCGCCTGCGCGGCGGCCAGCCGCGCGATCGGCACGCGGAACGGCGAACAGGATACGTAGTCGAGCCTGACCTCGTGGCAGAACGCGACCGAAGCCGGATCGCCGCCGTGCTCGCCGCAGATGCCGAGCTTGATGTTCGGCCGCGCCTTGCGCCCACGCTCGGTCGCAATCCGCACCAGTTCGCCAACGCCCTCGCGGTCGATCGAGACGAATGGATCGGCCGGGAGGATGCCCTTGGCCGTGTAAATTCCGAGAAAGCTCGCCGCGTCGTCGCGGCTGATGCCGAAGGCGGTCTGCGTCAGGTCATTGGTTCCGAACGAAAAGAATTCGGCCGTCTCGGCGATCTCCGCCGCCTTGAGCGCCGCGCGCGGCAACTCGATCATGGTGCCGACCTGATATTTGAGGGGCGCCTTGGTCTCGGCGGACACGGTCCTGGCCGTGGCATCGATAAGCTCTTTGACCAAATCCAGTTCGGCCTTGCTGGCGATCAGCGGCACCATGATTTCCGGTACCACCGGCTTTTTGATCGCGCGGCCGGCCTCAATCGCCGCCTCGAAAATGGCCCGCGCCTGCATTTCCGCGATTTCCGGATAGGCGACGGCCAGGCGGCAGCCTCGGAAGCCGAGCATCGGATTGAATTCGTGCAGCTCTCTTGCCCGGTCCGCGAGCTTTTTCGGATCGGCCCCCATCGCCTGCGCCACCTCGGCAATGTCTTCCTCGGTGTGCGGCAGGAATTCGTGCAATGGCGGATCGAGCAGACGGATGGTGACCGGCAGCGAGCCCATGGTCTTGAACAGTTCGACGAAGTCGGCGCGCTGCATCGGCAACAGCTTGGCGAGCGCGGCGCGGCGGGCGTCTTCCTCCTCGGACAGGATCATTTCGCGCACGGCGCGGATGCGATCCTCCTCGAAGAACATATGCTCGGTGCGGCACAGCCCGATGCCCTCGGCGCCGAA
>JAGXAC010000054.1 GCA_019075925.1 Hyphomicrobiales bacterium
CGGCCTTGCCGGTTCGGGCTTGCCGGCGCCGGTTTCCCCCGGGGCGCTCGCGTCGATGGTCTCGAACTGAAAGCCGAACTCTACAGCCGGATCGTAGAACGCGATGACGGCGTCGAACGGCACGTAAACCCGTTCGGCGACGCCGCCGAACGAGAGGCCGACCTCGAACGCCTGCTCGGTAACCACCAGGTCCCAGAACTGATGCTGGAGCACGATGGTCATGTCCTGCGGATAGCGGGTGCGCATCCGCTCCGAAAGCCGCACTCCCGCCGCCGTCGTGTTGAAGGTGATCTTGAAATGATGCTCGCCCGGCAGGCCTTTTTTGGCCGCGTCCGCCAATACCGTGCGCACGACGCCGCGCAGGGCCGATTGCGCGAGAATGTCGTAGCGGATGTGGTCGACAGCCATGGGATATCGCGTTTGCAGGAATCAGACAGCATAAACATAAGGAGGGAATCGCGGCGGTCCAGATCGTTACGCGCGCTGATCCCCGATTCTTGCTGGCCGGCATGGCAAAAGTGGAGGCTTCTGTTGCCAGGTGCCTCCGAACCCCGCCTGACGCTGCTAAGACGTCAGGACTTTAGATCGGTCTTTCGAGCTGCTTACGCAGCCAGAGCAACCGGAGCATAGTTGTCGTTTGCAACTATGGATTGGCCCGATAACGGCGGAACCATGCCGAGCAAAAAGCGCGTCCTTTACGCCCTCGTCGATCCTATTTCGACCCCATTGGTGGAGTCGCCGGGTACCGCCCCCGGGTCCGAAAGGTTTATTACGACGGCCGTTTATCGCCATAGCCGACTTGCGTCGGCAACATTGAATATAGGCGCAAAAGGTTGACGAAAAAAGAGCCCGCCGCCGTCGCTGAACGCCCGGCGATTTGCGCCGTTGCGCACGCAGTTTTTTGGATTCAGCCCGCAGTTCCTGGCCGGCGTTCCGTCTTTACGTTCGGCAGGAACGCCGCGAGCAGACCGATCGCCGGCAGGAAGGCGCAAACATGATAGACAAACTCAATGCTGGTCCAATCCGCCACCACGCCCAGCACTGCGGCGCCGATTGCCGCCATGCCGAACGCGAGACCGAAAAACAGGCCTGAAACCATGCCGACCCGGCCGGGCATCAATTCCTGTGCGTAAACGACCATGGCCGAGAACGCCGAGGACAGCACGAGACCGATCACGACGGTGAGCGCAACTGTAGCGGCCAGTCCGACATAGGGCAGCACCAGCGTAAACGGCAGAACGCCGAGGATGGAAACCCAGATCACGGTCTTGCGGCCGACGCGGTCGCCGATCGGCCCGCCGAAGAACGTTCCGGCTGCCGACGCCGCCAGAAAGACGAACAGATAAATCTGTGCGGTCTCGGTCGGCAGGTGGAAGCGATGCATCAGATAAAAGATGTAATAGCTGGTGATACTGGCCAGATAAAAAAACTTTGAGAACATCAGCGCGATCAGCACGGCAAGCGCGCACCTGACCTGCTGTCGCGGCATCGCGGTTCCGGCCGCCGACGCGCGATGCGACGGCGATTGCGCGCGATGATTGGCTTTATACCATCGTCCTACGACGGCAAGGATGCTCATGCCGCCGAGCGCCACCAGCGCGAACCATGCCAGACTTTCCTGGCCGCGCGGCAAAATGAAAAAGGCCGCCAGTAACGGACCGAACGAACCGCCGAAATTGCCGCCGACCTGAAACAGCGATTGCGCGAAACCGTGGGCGCCGCCGGATACAAAGCGGGCGAGCCGCGACGATTCGGGATGAAAGATCGCCGAGCCCAGTCCGAGAATGGCGGCGCCGACGAGCAGAACCGGAAAATTCGGCGCGAACGCGAACGCCAGCAATCCCAAAAGCGTGCAGCCCATGCCGAACGATAATGAATAAGGCTGGTGTTTGCGGTCGGTGTACAGCCCGACGACCGGTTGCAGCAGCGAAGCGATACCCTGAGAAACCAGGGTCAGCATCCCGATTTGGCCGAACGTGAGACTGAATTTTGTTTTGACGATTGGGTAGATCGCCGGCAGCAACGATTGCGCCAGGTCGTTGACGAAATGGCAGAAGCTGATGACGCAAAGAACAACAAATAAAGTGGTGCCGGTTTTTTGCCGGCCGATAACCGCGTGAGTCACACCTGAAAGCCTTCGCTGGGTTTTTGAAGCGCCGCACTATGCCGTCGCGAGTGCGCGCGCGCCACATTCATTCGCGCATCGGAGCTATTCCGTCGCGCGCCCCGGGACGGTGGCCGTTAACCGCTTATTGCAAGTTGAGCGCGACGATGTGGGTGACGCCGTCGCCGTTGGCGACAAGCAGCATCGCGATTTTCTTGCCTTGCGATCTGAGCGAATCGATCCGGCTCTTCAAGTCTTCCGGATTGCCGACGCTCTGATACTGCACTTCGACGATCACGTCGCCCGGCGATAACCGCTTGTCGGCGGCCGATTGGACTGCGCCTGGATCGACGCCGGTGACCAGGACGCCCTTGACGGTATCGCGCACCTTGAACTTCTTGCGCATTTCGTCGGTAAGACTGGAGAGTTCCAGGCCGAGCGTTTTCTGTACCGCCGTTTTCGGCGCCGGGGCGGCGTCCTTATCGGAGTTCGCCGAGGCTTGCTTGTCGGTATCCTGCAGCCGGCCGATCTTCACCGCGTGGGTCTCTTCCTTGCCTTTGCGGATGACGACGACGTCGACCTCCTTGCCGACCGGGGTGTCGGCGACGATCCGCGGCAAATCGTGCATTTCCTTGACGTCGCGGCCGTCGAATTTGACGACGACGTCGCCCGGCTCGATGCCGGCCGGTTTAGCCGGGCCGCGATCGTCAACGCCGGCGACCAGCGCGCCGCGCGGAGGCTTGATGCTCAGGCTCTCGGCGATGTCGGGCGTGACCTCCTGAATGCGGACGCCCAACCACCCCCGCCGCATTTCGCCGAACTGCCGCAACTGGTCGATCACCGCGACGGCCGAATTGGACGGCAACGCAAAGCCGATGCCGATCGATCCGCCGGAAGGCGAGATGATTGCGGTATTGATCCCGACAACCTCGCCGTTGAGATTGAACAGCGGCCCGCCGGAGTTGCCGCGATTGATGGCGGCATCGGTTTGAATGTAATTGTCGTATGGGCCGGATTTGATGTCGCGATTGCGCGCCGAAACGATGCCGGCGGTGACCGTGCCGCCCAGGCTGAACGGATTGCCGATGGCGATGACCCATTCGCCGAGCCGCAGCTTGTCGGAATCGCCGAACTTCACCGCCTTGAGCGGCTTGTCGTAGTGCACGCGCAGCAGCGCCAGATCGATTTTTGAGTCCCTGCCGACCAGTTGGGCCGGAAGTTCGGTGCCGTCGTTGAGTTTCACGCTGATCTGGTCGGCGTCGCCGATGACGTGATTGTTGGTTACCACCAGCCCGGACGGATCGATGATGAAACCCGAACCAAGCGAGTTGATGCGATGGGGCGCGTGGTCTTGATCGCCTTGTCCGCGCCGGTTCTTGAAGAACTCCTCGAAAAACTCCTCCATCGGCGAGCCGGGCGGAAGGTCCGGCATGTTGCCGAGCCGTGCGTCCACCTTTTGCGAGGTGGAAATGTTGACCACCGCGTCGATGACCTGTTCCGAAACGTCGGCGATGCTTTCCGGCCCGGGCGCCGCCGCGCCGAAGGCCGGCACGGCGGCGATCGTCGCCGCCAGCGCCGCGATGGCAAAACTACGACCGGAGAAACCGGATAAATGGCGGGACATCGAGGTCTTCGCTCCTGATGATCGTGACAGGAAGGTGGCCTTGCCCGCCGCCGGGCGCAAGGCCAAACCGGAGCCGCGAGCGGGGCAATTAGGGACCGGATTGGGGCGGAAAAGCGACCCCACGCCGTAACGGCTCGTACGCGATCCGGAAAAGTGGCCGCCTGTTTTCCGAAAAGTCATGCCGCAACGAACAGGGACCCCGATCCGATTCAATTAATCGGGGGTCTAGTGCCGCACCAGCCAGACAATGGCAATGCCGAGCAAGGCGGAAGCAATGCCGGCAGTGCGCAGCGTACTGTCCGGCATTCCAAGCGCAACAGTCATCGCGCGCTTGGTGGCGACGGGGAATGCCGCAAACACGATCCCTTCGATGGCAAAGAACAATCCGATCGCAGCGAGAAAATCAGTCATGAACCGGTTATTTCGGGCCGGCCAGCTTGGGTGCGCCCGAAGCGTCCGTCGGCAACTGCCCCGAAGGATTGGCGAAGAAGCGGAAGAAGTCCGAATCCGGTTTCAACACCAGGCGAGTGTCGCCATGCTGCATGCTCTTTTCGTAGGCTTGCATCGAGCGATAAAACGCGAAGAAGTCCGGATCGCGGGTAAAGGCGTCGGCGAAGATACGGTTTCTTTCACTGTCGCCTTGGCCGCGGATCTGTTCGGCGTGCGAGGTGGCATCCGCCAGCAGCACGGTCACATCGCGGTCGGCCCGGGCGCGAATCTCCTGGCTCTTTTGGCTGCCTTGCGCGCGAAATTCGGCCGCTTCGCGCTGACGTTCGGTCTGCATGCGCTGGTAGACCGCCTGGCTGTTCTGCTCGGGCAAGTCGGCCCGGCGGATGCGGACGTCGACGACCTGAATGCCGAACGGCCGGGCATCGCGATCAAGCTGATCGCGCATCTTCGCCATCAGTTCGTCGCGCTTGTCGCGAACCACATCGGAAAGCGTGGCGGCACCGAGCACGCGACGCAATGCGGAATTGAGCAGAATTGAGAGTTGCGAATCCGCGCCAGCCGGACCGACCGTCTGATAATATTTGAGCGGATCGACGATGCGATAGCGCGCAAACGCATCGACCACCAGCCGTTCGCCGGCCTGGTCGCCGCCGGGTCGATAATTGTCCTGGCTGGAGGCAATCACCTCCTGGGCCGGCGATTCGACGCTCAGGATACGCTTGTCGATGTAGATCACGCTGTCGATGAAAGGAACCTTCGTGTTGAGACCGGGATCGGTGATGACGCGCACCGGTTTGCCGAGCCGCACCACCAGCGCCTGCTGGGTCTGGTTGACGGTAAAGAGCGTGCTGTAGCCGACGATGACGGCTACGATCAGGAGAATAGCGATAACGCCGCCGGCGAGGCTCAGTCTCATTGGCCGCCTCCCGCTGAGGTGGATCGCTGCGGTGCCGTGGTCGGCGCGTGCGCTGCCGGCAGAGCGGTGAGCGGCAGATAGGGCACGACGCCGGGTCCGGCCTGGCCGGTGTCGATGATCGTCTTGTTGGCGCCGCCGAGAATCCGCTCCATGGTTTCCAGATACATGCGTTCACGGGTGACGGCCGGAGCCTTTTTATATTGTTCGTAAATTTGCAAAAAGCGCGAGGTCTCGCCTTTGGCCTCGGCGACGGTCTGCTCGCGATACGCCTCCGCATCCTGCGTGATTTTCGCGGCGCGACCGCGCGCCTCGGGCACGACGCGGTTGGCGTATGTCTGCGCTTCGTTCTGCGCCCGTTCGAGATCGGAACGCGCCGCCTGCACGTCACGGAACGCGTCGATGACCTGCGTCGGCGGGTCGACCTTCTGCAACTGGACCTGTTGAATGAGAATGCCGGCGCCATATTGGTCGAGTATCTTCTGCATCAGATTCTGCACCGCCGTCTCGACGGTCTGCCGCGCGCCGCTCAGGATCGGCTGGATGTTCGATCGGCCGATGACTTCGCGCATGGCACTTTCGGCCACCGCCTTCACGGTACCTTCCGGGTTTTGGACGTTGAACAGATATTTGCCGACTTCGGCCGGTTTGACCCGCCACAGCACCGAGAAATCCACGTCGACGATGTTCTCGTCGCCGGTCAGCATCAGGCTTTCCTCGGGCAATTCGCGCACCGAGGTGCCGCGGCGCATATCCTCCACCGCGCGCATGCCGACGTCGGTCTTGTTGACGCGCAAGGCCGGCGGGGTGAGTGCGGTCTCAATCGGGTAGGGCAGGTGATAGTTCAATCCGGGCTGAACTTCGCGCACGAATTTGCCGAAGCGCAGCACGACGCCCAATTCGTCCGGCTCGACGCGGAAGAATCCGGAAAATCCCCAGAGCACGACGACCGCCAGCACGATCAGCGCGATACCCCGCCCACCGAGATTGCCGGGCATTAGGCTGCGCAGCCGATCCTGGCTCCGGCGCAAAATTTCTTCGAGATCGGGCGGCCGTGAACCGCCCGGCGGCTGCGAGCCGGAACCCCACGGACCGCGCGAACCCGAGCCCGAGCCCCACGGTCCGCCGCCGGATTGATTGCTCCACGGCATCAAACTCTCCTGGCTCCGCCGTCGCCCGGCGGATGGTTTTGGGGGTTATAGGGGAGCGCTTCGTCCCTTACAACGCGCAGTTACGACGCGTTTTTCTGCCTCACCGGCACCTCTCGGTCCGCCTTTATGTAGTGATGCCGGTCCGGTAGTCGAGCCCGTTCAAGCCCGCTCATAGGCAACAAAAGCGAAAGCCGCTTCATCGCCGGCGCCCGGCATATGCTCAACGCGGCCGGCTTCGCGCCAGACCGCGTGTTCGATAGCCGGGAAACGCGCGTCGCCGTCCACGGTTTTATGCACGTGCGTGACCTCCAGCCGCGACGCCAGCGGCATCGCCTGAGCGTAGATATCGGCGCCCCCGGCGATCACGATATCCGTGCCGCGACGCAGAGCGTCGCCCCGCGCCGCCGCGAGCGCGGTGTCGAGCGTGCCGGCCACCAGCACTCCGGGCGCGGCAAATGCTGGATCGCGGCTGACGACGATGGTGGTACGGCCGCCGAGCGGCTTGCCGATGGAAAGATACGTCTTGCGCCCCATGATCACCGGCTTGCCGATGGTCAGTGCGCGAAAGTGCGCCATGTCGGACTTGAGCCGCCACGGCAGCGCATTGCCGCGACCGATCACGCCGTTTTCGGCAATGGCGGCGACCAGCGTGACGAGCATGTTACACCGCCACGGCGGCCTTGATGTGCGGGTGCGGCTCGTAGCCTTCGAGGGTGAAGTCCTCGTAGCGGAACGCGAACAGATCCTTCACCGCCGGATTGAGCCGCATCGTCGGCAGCGGACGCGGGCTGCGGGCGAGCTGAAGCCGCGCCTGTTCCAGATGATTGAGATAAAGGTGGGCGTCGCCGAAGCTGTGCACGAATACGCCCGGCTTCAATCCGGTCACTTGGGCGACCATCATCGTCAGCAGCGCATAGGACGCGATGTTGAACGGCACGCCGAGAAAGACATCCGCCGAGCGTTGATAGAGCTGACACGACAACGCGCCGTCGGCGACGTTGAACTGGAACAGGCAATGGCAGGGCGATAGCGCCATCAAATCGTTCTCCGCCGGATTCCACGCCGTGACGATCAGCCGGCGCGAGCCCGGATTGCGGCGGATCTCGGCGAGCACGTTTGTCATCTGGTCGATGCTGCCGCCGTCCGGCGTCGGCCACGAACGCCACTGCCGGCCGTAAACCGGGCCGAGGTCGCCGTTTTCGTCGGCCCAGGCGTCCCAGATGGTGACGCCATGGTCGCGGAGGTATTTGACGTTGGTGTCGCCTTGCAGAAACCACAGCAATTCGTAGACGATCGATTTGACGTGCAGCTTTTTGGTGGTCACCAGCGGAAACCCGCTGCTCAGATCGAAGCGCATCTGATGACCGAAAATCGAGCGCGTACCGACGCCGGTGCGGTCACGCTTCTCGGTGCCCTCGGAGAGCACGCGTTCCATCAAATCGAGGTATTGGCGCATGATTTGCGGCTTTGCGCTTTGGCCGTGAGTCGCCGGCCGAGCTTAACGTCAAATGAGGCGCGAACGAAGAGTGTGCAAGAGTGACGTGGAAGAGTGCGGTGGATGACGGCTCAGGCGAGGCCGGTCAGGCCGATCAGTGCCGCCGCGGCAAAAACCCATAGCGGATGCAGCCGCTGCCGATAGGTGATGATCGCGCTGGCGACCGAAATGCCGGCGGTGACCCAGTTATGGTCGGCCGCGCGCGCAACCACGGCCGCACTCGAAGCGATCAGGCCGAGGCTTAGGGGGACGAGGCCGGCATGCAGAACCTCCTGCCAGGATGCACCGCCGAACCGGTCAATGGTGCGGCCGACGATAAAGGCCAACAGGCAGGTCGGCCCGCACATCGCCAGCGTCGTTATGCAGGCGCCGGCGATGCCGGCGACGTGATAGCCGATCAGGGTGACGATGATCATGTTCGGCCCCGGAATGACCTGCGCCAGGGCAAACGTGTCGGTGAATTGTTGGTCGGTCATCCAATGTTTCACATCGACCGCGAGCCGATGCATTTCCGGCACGGCCGAGTTGGCGCCGCCGATGGCGAACAGCGACATCAGCGCAAAGGAGCCTGCGAGCGTCGCCAGCGTTCCGCCGTCCCACTTCATCGCCGTAGCCGGAGTTTCTGCGCGAGAGCAAGCGCGATGCTGGCGGGCATGAGAATGACCAGTACGAGCGGCAGCGACCATTGCATCACGCCGACGGCGAGAAAGGCCGCGAGTGCAGGAATCGGCGCCGCCGGCCAACGCTGGTCGAATAATGGCCTTGCCATTTTGGCCACCGTTGCCGCGATCAGGCCCGCGGCCGCGGCAGCGACGGCAGTTAGCATGTGGCGCAACGCCGGAAGATCGCCGAACCTCGCATAAAGCATGGCGAAAACGACCACCAGCACGACCGGCGGAAGGATCAGTCCGGCGAGCGCAACGAGGCCGCCTAGCGGGCCGCGGACGCGCGACCCGAACACGACGGAGAAATTGACGATGTTGGCTCCCGGCAGCATCGTGCACACGGCATAAACTTCATTGAATTCCTCGGGGGTGAGCCAGCCGCGATCCTCCACCATGGCCCGCCGTGCCCACGCCAGCACGCCGCCGAACCCAGACAGGGAAACTTTGGCAAAGGCGACGAAAAGGTCTGCCAAGGTTGGCGTTAGCGGCTCGGCTTGCTTCATGCAGTGCGTTTAGCCCGCGCTGCGATGCGCCGCCAGACGATTTGCGGCGGTCGGGCTAATCGAGGAGTGCGGCGATGAATGCGGCAGCGCGCGTGTAGATGCCAGGCGCTTCACTTTCGCGCGGGCCGCCGACAGCAAGTTTCAGATTGTCGCCATGTCTGGCACGCTGCACCCGCAACCAAAGGCCGGCGTGCTTGAGCATGTCCGGCTTGGCAAGGTCGGCGACAAACAGCGGCTTGCGATAACGGTGCGCCAAATCTTGCGCCAGCGTCGTACCGGCTGAAACGTCAATGCCGCCGGCATCGATGACGATCATGCAGGCATCGGCATCGCGCACGTTCCATTCGGTGCGCTGCGCCGGATCGGCGAGCGGAGTAGCCTTCAGCCGCGGGTAGTTTGCCAACAAGCCCGGCGGTTCGGGCAAATCTTCCGCCCAGCCGCCCTTCGGGCACCAGCCGCCGTAATCGATGCCATGTTCGATTGCGGCATCGAGCGCGGCGCGGTCGACGCCGGATTGTCCGCCGGAAAGGAGCAGCATTGACGTTAACTCAGCATGTGACTGACCATTCCGTCGGCGAGCTTCGGCTCGAACCAGGTAGACTTCGGCGGCATCACCGCACCGGCGTCGGCGACCGCCATGAGGTCGTGCATTTCGGTCGGATGGAGTGCGAAAGCGACCGCCGCATCGCCTGCCGCGACCAACCGTTCAAGTTCACCGAGCCCGCGTCCGCCGCCGACGAAATCGATCCGTTTGTCGCGACGCGGATCGGTCACGCCGAAAATCGGCTCGATGATATTGCGGTGAAGGAGCGTGACCGGCAGGCGGCCGACCGGATCGTGCCCCACCTGAGCCAGCGTGCCCGGTGTCGGTCTCAAGCGATACCAGCGGCCGGCCAGGAACATGCCGAGCTCCGCTGCGCCGGTCGGCCTGACCGGCCGGTCGCTCGGTTCGATCGCATAGCGGGCGCCGATCTCCGTCAGCACGCGTTCGGGACTGCGTCCGTTCAAATCGCGCAGAATCCGATTGTAGTCGAGGATAGTCATCTCATTTTGCGGAAACAGCACGGCGAGAAAATAGTTGTACATGCCTTCGCCGCCGCGCATCTGCGCAATCCGCAGCGCGGCCGCGGATCGGTGATGGCCGTCGGCGATGTAAAGCGCCGGCAGGGCTTCGACCGCGGCGGTCAGCGCGGCGATCGTTCTGTCTTCGTCGACGATCCAAAGCTGGTGGCGCACGCCGTCGTCTGCGGTGACATCGACCGCGGGCTCGCCGGCGGCGGCGCTCATCAGTATGTCGTCGATCGCGGGCGTTGTCGGATAGGCAAACATCGCCGGCCCGGTCTGCGCATCGACTGCTTCGATCTGGCGGACCCGATCGTCCTCTTTCGCCGGGGTGGTGTATTCATGTCTGCGAATCCGGTTAGCCGCATAAGCCGCGGTCGAAGCGACCGCCGCCAGACCGGTCTGGGTGTGGCCGCGCCACGTCAGGCGGTAGACGTAATAGGCCGGCTTGTCGTCACGCACGAGAACGCGGGCTTGTATCATGCCGCGCAAATTCTCTGCCGCCTTGGCGTAGACCGCGGGATCGTAGGGATCGACGTCGGCGTCGAGGTCGATTTCCGCCTTCGACACATGCAGGAAGCTCCATGGCTTGCCGGCCGCGCGTTTTCGCGCCTCCGCGCTCGACAGCACGTCATAAGGGGGCGCAAGAACCTCGGCGGCACGTCCCGGCGCCGGTCGCAATGCGCGGAAGGGTTTGATGAGGGACAAGTGGCTCTCTCTTTTGCGGGATTTTCATTGGCGCAAAACCGGCTAACGTCAACCCCGTGAGCAAGACTGTCATCATCCTCATTGCCGGTCCGACCGCGAGCGGCAAATCCGCCTTGGCCCTGGCGCTGGCGCGGAAGCTCAACGCCATCGTCGTCAATGCCGATTCCATGCAGGTTTATCAGGACCTGCGGATCATCACCGCGCGGCCCAGCGCGGAGGAGGCGCAGCAAGCGCCGCACCGGCTTTACGGTCATGTTGACGCGGCAGAAAATTATTCCGTCGGCCGCTGGTGCAGCGAGGTTGCCGCCACGCTGGACAGCACCGCGCGTTACGGACGCGCGATCGTCATCGTCGGCGGCACCGGACTCTACTTCAACGCGCTGACGCGCGGGCTGGCGGCGGTGCCGCCGATTTCGCCCGAAATCCGCAAGGAGGTGCGAGCGCGCCTTGCCAGCGAAGGCGTCGGTGCCCTGCACGCGGAGCTTAAGGAACGCGACCCGGCTGCCGCCGCCCGCCTGATGCCGGGTGACCGCGCACGGATATCGCGCGCGCTGGAAGTGGTGCTGGCGACCGGACGCTCGCTGATCGACTGGCATGAGGAGGAAAAGCCCGCCGCCGTCGATCTTTCACGCGCTGCCAAAGTGTTTCTCATGCCCGACCGCGACGAACTCATGCGCCGCATCGATGCGCGTTTCGACGCAATGATCGCCGCCGGCGCAGTTGACGAAGTGCGGACGCTTGCCGCCCGCAATCTCGATCCGCAACTGCCGGCGATGAAAGCGCACGGCGTGCCATGGCTGATCCGCCATCTGAACGGCGAGATCGGCCTGGAACAGGCCGCCGACGCCGCCAAGCGCGAGACCCGTCAATATACCAAGCGGCAAGCGACTTGGTTCCGCAATCAGTTGCCGGACTTCGCATGGGTCGAACCGGATCGCGCGTTCGCCGCCATCGAGCAACAGCTTGAGACGCTGGCATAAAGCGCGGACGGTTATTTGCCGCCGATCATGACGCACAGAAGCAACGCCGGTTCCGTGCCGGTGTTCATCCACGAATGATTGGTGGCGCGCTGCACGACGGCGTCGAACGGCTTGAGCTTGACCGGCTCGCCTTCGTCGAGCACGAGCGAAATTTCGCCCGACAGCAGCAGAATGTAGTCGACCGTCGGCGTCACATGCATCATCGGATGGCGGCTGGTGTCGACGCGCGCACCGTCATAGCCGACTTCGTTGAAGAACCAATCCTGCAACTTGGCGATTTCGGCGGGTTTCATGTTCGGATCGAGCGGCGGGATCGTGAACAAACGAAACATGGTGCCGCCCGGCTGCGGATAGAATTTCATCGGCGAGCGGCCGAACGAAATATCGTGCGGCGTTTGGCCGGCCTTGGTCTGCCAGAAATCGAAATTGCCGGGTCCGACCAGCGTCGCATGCGTTTCCTCGACAACGAGGGATTTGCCGGACGTGTTGTTGCCGGTGACGATTACGCGATGTGTTTCTGCCATCTTAACTTCTCTATCAGGGCACGATGACGACATTGGTGAAGCCGCCGTCGCGGAATTGCGAGCCGTCGAGCGCGCGGTTGACGTCGGCGAGCGGAATGCGAATGTGCTGGAACACCGACAGGTCGAGCGTACCGGCGGCCGCCATCGCGGCGAGCGCCTCGCCGTCGGCGACGTTGAACCAGTTGCTGCCGATGAACTCGATCTGATTGTCCATCATCCAGTGGATGTCCATTACGGTTTTTTCGCCGACCCCGCCGATATTGATCGCCTTGCCGCCGCGGCGAAGCGCATAGATCGCGTTCATCAGGAGCGTGCCGGAAGTCCCGGGGCCGAGACAATCGATGGTGGCATCGACGCCGTGGCCGCCGGTGAACGATCGCGCCCACTCGGCGACCGACTTGCCGTCGTCTTGCGAAAGAATTTCGATGCGCTGCGGCGCCAGCGCCTTGACGCGGGCCAGTCGCTTGCGATCGCGGGCAACGCCGAGGATGCGGGTGACGCCGCGGCCGAGCGCGCAGAGAGTGGCGCCGAGCCCCAGCGTTCCCGTCAGTCCGTTGATGAAGATGGTTTGGCCCGGCCCGGCGCCCGCTTTGCGGAGCGCGGCGTACGCCGTGCCGATATAGCCGAAGCGCGCCGCCTGCTCGAATGTGATGCTTTCCGGAATGCGCACCAGATTGTGCTGCGGCGCGGTCATGTATTCGCACATGCCGCCGTAAGGGTAGGCGTCGAACTGCTTTTGCGAATCCGGGCCGAAGCCGAAATAGCCGCTGAACGTGTAGTTGGCGCAATTCTGCGTGTCGTCGGCGCGGCATGCGGGGCAGGAGCCGCAAAACAGCCCGGGATTGACATAGACCGGGTCGCCTTTGCGGAAATGCTGGACCTGATCGCCGACCGCCGCCACCACGCCGGCGACGTCGAGCCCGAAAATCGCCGGCAGTTTCGGCAGCGGCAACTCGGGAAACCAGCTTTGCCAGTGCGTAAGCACATTGATCAGGTTCGGCACCACGCCACATGCCTTGACTTGAACCAGCACGTCGGTCGGACGCGGTGTTGGCACCGGCACCTGCTCGAGTTTCATCGGTTCCCCGGTTTTGTGAAGCCGGGCCGCAAGCATGGTGGCCACGCAGAGTCCTCCCCCTGTCGGCGCTACGTCGCGCTTTCTTTGCGCGCTGAACCTGCCATCGTAGCGCGCGGCGAGGCCGCGCCAAGCATTTAGTGCGAAATGTATTGCAAGCCGGCCGAATAAGCCGCGCCGCCGATCACGCAGGGGATGCCAAGCTCGATCTGGCCGGTAGCGGCGGCGACGACGCACCCCATCGACAGCGCGCCCTGGCCGACCTGGCCCCAGCCGCTGAGTTCGCGCTTCGAATTGGGGCCCTTCTGCTTGAGCTCCTCGATCGCCGCCAGCGATTCCTTGCGCATGCGCACGGTGTCGACGTTCTCGGCGGTATCGATCACGTCATTGAGAATCTTGGCGGTTTCTTCGGGCTGGCGCTTTACCGCGCGCTTGAGCATGGCGAGCAGGTGAAGATCGCGGACCGCGTTGCTGGCGAGCGTGAACTTCGCGGCGCTGCCGGTGGTGAGATTGTCGACGTTGTCGTGGTCGTTGGCGAGGGGCAGCAGCTTGATGATGCGGCCGACCGGCTGATAGCCGCCGGTTGCGAGGTAATAACCCCACAGCACGTCGATCAGCTCCGGGCTCGGATCGATCGCCGGCGGTTGCTTTTGATCGTCGCCGATTTTCAGTGCGACCTTGATCTTGTCGAACATGCTCGGCTTGCTGGGCCGGTAAGCGATCTGATCCAGCGTCGGCAATTTGCCATCAATGTACCTGTCGATCATGCCGCTTCGCGTCGACATGCGGTCGGCGAACTTGAGCAGCAGGATCTTCCAGTTCGGCAAGCCGGAATAGGCGATCGCGCGGATCAGTACCCATTGATCGGCGGGTTCGATCGACAGCATTCTGGCGATCAACGCTTCGGCGTGCTGCGGATTGGCGCCAAGCACGCCGGCGATGAAACCGATATAGGCGCCGCAGGTGCCGGCATCCTTGAAAGCCTGCATTTCGCTCAGCGCATGCACTACGCCCGGTAGCCCGCTCGGCTCGGGGCGGCCGCGATAGGCGTTGATCCATTTTAATATCGCGTCGGTCGAAGCCAGCGGCGCGTTCGGCTGCGGCACGGCGGCGCCTGCCGGCACCGCACCGAGAAGAGTGAGCCAGGCGAAGAGAGCGAATGCGGCGCCGAGCAAGTGTCCGGCGATCGAGCGTCCGGCGACGAACGCCCTCGCCGCCGAGCGGTTCGTCACCGCATATCGTGTCACCCAATGGCTTGCATTCATGGTCTCCTCCCACGGAGAAAAACCGGCAGCGCGCGATCGAGATTTTTCAGCAACGCGCCCATCCCCAGTTGCGGTAATTGAGCAACAGCGCTGGAGATTTTTAAGGCCGCCGCGGCGCGGAATCGCGGCCGCGTTATGGCGCTTGACGATGGTTAACAATTGCAGTTTGCCGCGTCATTCCGATTTCAAACGCTAGTTTGAAGTTGGCGGATGCCGGCAAGGTCCGATTCCAGCCGCAATTGCCTTGACCCGATTTGACACAATGCCTATAAGAAAAGCGCTGTAGTTAGAGGGCACGCACGTGCGGACTTTTATTCTGGTACTCGTAGGCAAGCGCATCGCCGGGGGTGGATGATCCCACCCGCGAGACGTGGCGGTGCGCAATCCAGGGCCCTCGCGGCCCTTTTTTATTTCCTAAAGCGGCTGTCGGTACGAAACGGACAAGTCAGTGGAGCGAGCGATGACGGAAATGACCGGCGCGGAAATGGTGATTGCGGCGTTAGCCGATCAGGGCGTCGAACATATTTTCGGCTATCCCGGCGGCGCGGTGCTGCCGATCTACGACGCCATCGTTCAGCAGGACAAGGTGAATCACATCCTGGTGCGGCACGAGCAGGGCGCCGTGCACGCGGCCGAAGGGTATGCCCGCTCGACCGGCAAGGTCGGCACCGTGGTGGTCACCTCCGGGCCCGGCGCCACCAACGCGGTCACTGGCCTCACCGATGCACTGTGCGATTCAGTTCCGCTCGTCGTCATTACCGGTCAGGTGCCGACCCATCTAATCGGCAACGACGCGTTCCAGGAATGCGATACGGTCGGCATCACCCGGCCATGCACCAAATACAATTATCTGGTGAAGACCATCGACGACCTGCCGCGCGCATTGCACGAGGCGTTCCACATCGCCGCCAGCGGGCGGCCGGGTCCGGTCGTGGTCGACATCCCCAAGGATATCCAGTTCGCCAGGGGCGCCTACTTCAAGCCGAAGGAATTCCAGCACCGCGGCTATCGGCCCAAGGTCAAAGGCGACCTCGACAAGATCAAGGAAGCAATCGACATGATGGCGGCCGCCAAGCGGCCGTTGTTCTACACCGGCGGCGGCCTGATCAATTCCGGCCGCGCTGCCTGCGATCTGCTGCGCGAACTGGTCAAGCTCACCGGCTTTCCCATCACCTCGACGCTGATGGGTCTCGGCGCGTTTCCCGCCGCGGACAAGCAGTGGCTCGGCATGCTCGGCATGCACGGCACTTGGGAGGCCAACTGGTCGATGCATGATTGCGACCTGATGATTGCGGTCGGCGCGCGCTTCGATGACCGCATCACCGGCCGGCTCGATGCGTTCTCGCCCGGTTCGAAGAAAATCCATATCGACATCGATCCGTCGTCGATCAACAAGAACGTCAAGGCCGATCTCGCCATCGTCGGCGATTGCGCACACGTGCTCGAAGATATGGTGCGGCTATGGCGGGCGAGCGCGATCGTGCCGGACAAAAAGGCGCTGCAAGCCTGGTGGGAGCAGATCGGCACCTGGCGGGCGAAGAACTCGCTGGCGTTCCGCAACTCGAACGAGATCATCAAGCCGCAATACGCGATCCAGCGCCTCTACGAGTTGACCAAAGACCGCGACACCTACATCACCACCGAGGTCGGCCAGCACCAGATGTGGGCCGCGCAATTCTATCCATTTCAGGAGCCGAACCGCTGGATGACCTCGGGCGGTCTCGGCACCATGGGCTACGGGCTGCCGGCCTCGGTCGGCGTGCAACTCGCCCATCCGGGCTCGCTGGTGATCGACATCGCCGGCGAGGCGTCGGTGCTGATGACCATGCAGGAATTGTCGACGGCGGTGCAGTACGACCTGCCGGTCAAGATTTTCATCCTCAACAACCAGTATATGGGCATGGTGCGGCAGTGGCAGGAATTGCTGCATGGCAAGCGCTATGCCCATTCCTACACCGAAGCATTGCCGGATTTCGTCAAGCTCGCGGAGGCCTATCACGCGCACGGCATCCGCTGCACGCATCCCGGCGAATTGGACGAGAAGATCCGCGAGATGATCGACGTGAAAAAGCCGGTGTTGTTCGATTGCGTGGTCGATCCGGCGGAAAACTGCTTCCCGATGATCCCGTCCGGCCGCGCGCACAACGAAATGCTGCTCGGCGACGCCGCGACTCGGGTCGAGGATGCGGTGACCGAAGCCGGCAAGGTGATGGTGTAGACGGCGTTATTGCGAGCGAAGCGAAGCAATCCAGCAGGTCGTTGCGGTTTCCTGGATTGCTTCGTCGCTTCGCTTCTTGCAAAGACGACCTGCGGCAAGGAGATACGACATGAATACGACGGCCACCGCGACCACTCATTATCCGGCCTCGACCGCCACCGAGCAGGTCGAAACCCGCATCCTCTGCGTGTTGGTCGATAACGAGCCCGGCGTGCTCGCCCGCGTGATCGGCCTGTTTGCCGGCCGCGGCTACAACATCGACTCGCTCACAGTGTCGGAAACCGAGCACGAAAAGCACCTCTCGCGCATCACCGTGGTTACCCGCGGCACGCCGATGGTCATCGAGCAGATCAAGAATCAGCTCGACCGGCTGGTGCCGGTGCATCGCGTCGTCGATCTCACCACCGGCGGTCCGGCGTTGCAGCGCGAGCTTGCGATGGTCAAGGTTCGCGGCAAGGGCGAGCACCGTGTCGAGGCGTTGCGGCTTGCCGACGCGTTCCGCGCCCGCGTCATCGATGCCAGTCCCGAGAGCTTCGTGTTCGAGATCACCGGCGCGTCCGACAAGATCGACAGCTTTGTCAATTTGATGTTGCCGCTCGGCCTGGTCGAAGTCTCGCGCACCGGCGTGGTGGCGATCTCGCGCGGACCCGAAGGAATGTGAACAATGAAGTCCGGCATTCGGAGGTGCCGCGCCATGAGCGCGGGCCTCGAAGTTATGGCGCCGAAACGGCCCCCTGGTTCAAATCGATAACCGACGCTAAAAAGGTGCCTGCAGGGGGCAAGGGCGCACCGCCATGAAACCAGTCCATGTTCATTTGCCCGGCGATTGCCGCGCGATCGGCGACGTGCTGGCCCGCGTCGGCGACAAATGGTCGGTGCTGGTGGTGTCCCGGCTTGGTGAGGGGCCGGTGCGATTCAACGAGCTGCGGCGGTCGATCGGCGGCATTTCGCAGCGCATGCTGACACTGACATTGCGCGGCCTCGAGCGCGACGGCCTGATCACGCGCACGGCATTTCCGACTATCCCGCCGCGGGTCGATTACGCGCTGACCGCGCTTGGGCGCGATTTGCTGCATCCGGTTTCGGCGCTCGGCGCCTGGGCGATCCGCAACCAGGCCAAGATCGCCCGCGCCCGCGAAGCGTTCGACGGCAATTGCGATGCCGCCGGCAAGCCGCCGGTCCGCCGGCGCGCGGCGCGGACCGGGCTTGTCCAATCCGCTTCCAGAAACTAGTGCGGTGAATTTGAAGTTCCTACAACCCGGTGGCAAACTCAGCAGACGAACTTCAAATTCAAAAACCGCACTAGCACGATTAAATCGCTGGCGTCCCTTTGATTCCGAAGTTCGCACGAAAAAGTGCGGCGAGCACTTGCGAACTTCGGAATCGGGACGCTAGAAGCAGCAACGCAAACGGCCGGTGAATGGCCCGAGTGGGGGTGAGAGAGATGCGTGTTTATTACGATCGTGACGCCGACCTGAACCTGATCAAGGGCAAGAAGGTCGCCATCATCGGCTATGGCAGCCAGGGCCATGCCCATGCGCTCAATCTGCGTGATTCCGGCGTCAAGGACGTGACGGTCGCGCTGCGTAAGACCTCGCAGGGCGTCAAGAAAGCCGAAGGCGAGAAGCTCAAGGTGATGGAGGTGGCCGAGGCCGCCAAATGGGCCGACGTGATGATGATGCTCACGCCCGACGAATTGCAGGCCGACATCTACAATCATCATCTGCACGCCAATATGAAGAACGGCGCGGCGCTGATGTTCGCGCACGGCCTCAACATTCATTTCAATCTCATCGAGCCGCGCGCCGATCTCGACGTGATGATGATCGCGCCGAAGGGTCCCGGCCACACGGTGCGCTCGGAGTATCAGCGCGGCGCCGGCGTGCCGTGCCTGCTGGCGATTCATAAAGACGCCTCCGGCAACGCCCACGATCTTTGCCTGTCCTATGGGGCGGCCATCGGCGGCGGCCGCGCCGGCATTATCGAGACCACGTTCCGCGAGGAATGCGAGACCGATTTGTTCGGCGAGCAGTCGGTGCTGTGCGGTGGCGTCGTCGAGTTGATGAAGGCCGGATTCGAAACGTTGGTTGCCGCCGGCTATGCACCGGAAATGGCCTATTTCGAGTGCATCCACGAAATGAAACTGATTGTCGACCTGATCTACGAGGGCGGTATCGCCAATATGAACTATTCGGTCTCCAACACCGCCGAATACGGCGAATATGTTTCCGGCCCGCGCGTCATCAACGACGACACCCGCGCCGAAATGAAGAAGATCCTCGACGACATCCAGTCGGGCAAGTTCGTCAAGGACTGGATGCTGGAGAACAAGGTCAACCAGACCTCCTTCAAGGCGATGCGCACAAAGCTCGCGCAGCATCCGGCGGAAGCGGTCGGCGCCAAGCTCCGGGCGATGATGCCTTGGATCAAGGAAAAAGCCCTGGTCGATCGCTCGCGGAATTGATCCGCGGCATCTTTCATCAAGACGGGCTCGCGGGGGCGAGCCCTTTTGGGAACAAGGAAAAAGCCCTGGTCGATCGCTCGCGGAATTGATCCGCGGCATCTTTCATCAAGACGGGCTCGCGGGGGCGAGCCCTTTTGGGATCAAGAAAAAGGTCCCGGTCGATCGCTCGCGGAATTGATCCGCGGCATCTTTCATCAAGACGGGCTCGCGGGGGCGAGCCCTTTTGGGGTCAAGGAAAAAGCCCTGGTCGAT
>JAGXAC010000238.1 GCA_019075925.1 Hyphomicrobiales bacterium
GATTTCGAGCGTCGGCTCGACAAGGCGGTCGAGATTACGCTTGAGAAAGGCGGCCTGGCTCAGCGCGCGCAACCGGTCGTGCCGCGGCGGATCGGTGGTGCCAAGCGTCGCGCCGGCGCGGCCGGGCAGTTCGTCGATCATGTTGCCTTGCGCCGAAGAAAAAGTCTCCCAGTCGCGCGCCGCCTCGACGACGTCGTCGTAACGCGAAAGAATCCAAAGCCGCGCGTTCTCGCTCCAGTAACAGGGATATTTGTCGCGCAACTCGGCGTAGTAGGGAAACGGGTCGGCATCGATTGCAGGCGAGTAGAGGTCGAACGGCTCCAAGTGCTTCCTCCAGGTCATTTCCTCGCGGTCGTGGCGCTGGTAAACCCATAGCACAATCAGCCGGTGCGTAACGCGATGCCACGCTCGAAGGAATCCGCCGAGGAACGACTGATCGGGCGCTATTTCCGCCCGCTGGCCACACATCCCGGCGCCTTCGGCCTTGCCGACGACGCGGCGGCCATCACGCCACGGCCCGGAAGCGACATGGTGCTGACGACCGACGGCGTGATCGCCGGCATTCATTTCCTGCCCGATGACGCACCGCGCGACGTGGCGCGCAAGGTGTTGCGCATGAATTTGTCCGACCTTGCCGCCAAGGGCGCGACCCCGGTCGGATTTTTGTTGTCGCTGGCGCTGCCGGCGAAAACCAAACCCGGCTGGATCGCCAGCTTCGCCGCCGGGCTCGCCGACGATAGCGAGCGCTACGCCTGTCCGCTCCTTGGCGGCGATACCGATCACACGGTGGGACCGGTCACGGTCTCGATCACCGCGTTCGGCGCGGTGCCCCACGGCAAAATGGTGCGGCGGTCGACCGCCAAGCCAGGCGACATCATCGTCGTTACCGGGACGATCGGCGACGCGGCGCTGGGCGTGAAGCTCCGCCGCAAGCGAAGCCTCGGCAAAAGCTGGAGGTTGAAACCGAAAATGACCAGTCACCTGTTACGGCGCTATGCGCTGCCGCAACCGCGCAACGCGCTGGCGCGGGCGGTGCTGCGGCACGCTTCGGCCGCAATGGATGTTTCCGACGGACTCGTCGGCGACCTCGACAAGCTGTGCCGCGCCTCTGCGGTCGGCGCCACCGTCGATGTGATGCGCGTGCCGCTGTCGGACGCGGCACGGGCCGCAATCGCCGCTGCGCGCGATCTTTGGCAGACTGTGCTCACCGGCGGCGACGATTACGAAATCATTCTCACCCTGCCGCCGCACCGCTTGCCGGCCTTTCGTTCGGCGGCGGCACGCGCCGGCGTTGCCGTGACGGAAATCGGGCGTATCGAGAAGAGCGAGGGCGCCCGGTTTGAATGTCACGGCAAGCCGCTCACCTACAAGCGCGCGTCATACAGTCATTTTTGAGTTTTCGTCATTGCGAGCCAACGATCCGGCCCGAAGTGGCCGGCCCGATGAAAAGCTCGGCGAGGCAATCCAAAGCGATGTTGACGAATGGATTGCTTCGTCGCTGCACTCTTGCAATCACAATCACTTCCGCCGCGAGATCGGCTGGTATTCGCGGCGCGGCGATCCGGTATAGAGCTGGCGCGGGCGGCCGAGCTTCTGGTGCGGGTCTTCGATCATTTCCTTCCACTGCGCGATCCAGCCGACTGTGCGGGCGACCGCGAACAGCACCGTGAACATCGAGGTCGGGAAGCCCATCGCCCGCAGCGTGATGCCGGAATAGAAATCGACGTTGGGATAGAGGCGCTTCTCGATAAAATAATCGTCATGCAGCGCGATGCGTTCGAGCTCCATGGCGACGTCGAGCAGCGGATCGTTGACGCCGAGTTCGTGCAGCACCTCGTGGCAGGTCTTCTGCATGATTTTGGCGCGGGGATCGTAGTGCTTGTAAACGCGGTGGCCGAAACCCATCAGCCGGAATGAATCGTTGGGGTCTTTGGCGCGTTTGACATATTCGGGAATGCGATCGACGCTGCCGATCTCGCCCAGCATTTTCAGCGCCGCTTCGTTGGCGCCGCCGTGCGCCGGCCCCCACAGGCAGGCAATGCCGGCGGCGATGCAGGCGAACGGATTGGCCCCGGTCGAGCCGGCAAGCCGCACCGTCGAGGTGGACGCGTTCTGCTCGTGATCGGCGTGCAGCGTGAAGATGCGGTCCATCGCGCGCGCCAGCACCGGATTGGGCGTGTATTCCTCGCACGGCACCGCAAAGCACATGCGCAGGAAATTCGAGGCGTAATCGAGGTCGTTCTTCGGATACACGAACGGCTGGCCGATCGAATATTTGTAGGCCACTGCCGCCAGCGTCGGCGATTTCGCGATCATGCGGATCGAGGCGATCATGCGCTGGGTCGGATCGGTGATGTCGGTGGAGTCATGATAGAAGGCCGAGAGCGCGCCGACGCTCGCAACCATCACCGCCATCGGATGGGCGTCGCGGCGGAAGCCGTGAAAAAACCGGCTCATCTGCTCGTGGACCATGGTGTGATGGACCACGCGATCGTCGAAATTCTCCTTCTGTGCGGCGGTGGGCAGTTCGCCGTAAAGCAGGAGATAGCAGGTCTCCAGGAAATCGCCGTGCTCGGCCAAATCCTCGATCGGATAGCCGCGATAAAGGAGCACGCCGGCGTCGCCATCGATGTAGGTGATCTTGGACTCGCAGCTTGCCGTCGAGGTGAACCCGGGATCGTAGGTGAAGGCGCCGGTCTCGCCGTAGAGCTTGCTCACGTCCACCACTTGCGGACCGATCGTCCCGTCGTAGAGCGGCAACGAAAAGTTCTTGTCGCCAAGCGTCAGCTTGCCAGCTTTGCTGTTCGCGCCGGTTTTCGCGTCCATGATCGTATCCTCGCTGTCAGACAGCCTTCACAGTGCGGTGCACGCGTCACCAGGCGGTAAACGCCGGTGCACGCCGCCGATCCGGCTTCGCTGCCGTAGCGCAACGCAGTGTGCACCGCAAGAATTAAGCCTTTATGGGAGCCTACGCCAGCCCGGCCTGGTCGGCGATGCGCCGCAGGCTCTCATGCTTGCCGAGCAGCACCATCACCTCGAAAATTCCGGGTGAGGTGGTGCGGCCGGTCAACGCAGCCCGTAAAGGCTGCGCCGCCGCACCGAGCTTGAGTCCCCTCAGCTCGGCAAAATTGCGGACCGCATGCTCGGTTCCCTCCGCCGTCCACGGTTCGACCGCGGCGAGTTCGTCCGCCATCTGGTGCAAAAGCGTCTTCGCCTCGGGCGTGAGCAGGGCGGCCGCCTTTTGGTCGAGAACAAGGGGACGGTCGGCGAATAAAAATCGAGCCCCGTCAATAAGCTCAAGCAGGGTCTTGGCGCGTTCCTTCAAGCTCGGCATGGCCGCCAGCAGCCCCTCGCGCACGCGCGGCGTAAGCTTTTCGGCGATGGCCGGGCCGTCGGCAATATGCGGCAGGAGTTGATCGATTGCGGCGAGCAACGCCGCGTCGGAGCTATTGCGGATGTAATGGCCGTTGAGATTTTCGAGCTTGGCGAAATCGAATCGCGCCGGCGAGCGGCCGATCTGCGGCAGGTCGAAGGCGGCGATCATTTCTTCGGTCGAAAAAATTTCCTGGTCGCCGTGGCTCCAGCCAAGCCGCACCAGGTAGTTGCGCAATGCGGCCGGCAGATAACCCATGGCGCGATAAGCGTCGACGCCGAGCGCGCCGTGCCGCTTCGACAGTTTCGAGCCGTCCGGACCGTGGATCAGCGGAATATGCGCCATCGCCGGCACCGGCCAGCCGAGTGCGTCGTAGATCTGCTTCTGCCGCGCGGCATTGGTCAGATGATCGTCACCGCGAATGACGTGGGTCACCGCCATGTCGTGATCGTCGACGACGACGGCGAGCATGTAGGTCGGCGTGCCGTCGGAGCGAAGCAGAACGAGGTCGTCGAGATTCT
>JAGXAC010000055.1 GCA_019075925.1 Hyphomicrobiales bacterium
GGAATTGGTTCGAGATACCATCATTGCTCTCGGTGGTCGATGCCTGGTTCAGCAGCGCGGTGACGGCATAACCTACCGCGTCAGCGCGCAATTGGATGCAAGACGTCGTTCCGGCAGTCGAGCAGGTTGAGACCGGCGTATTGGTCCAATTTACGGAGCTTCCATTTGTCGCGTTGGTCGTGCCGCTTGCAAACGACGTGGGAGTCGTCCCCAGGCGTGAAATGATAAAACCTTGGCAATATCCACCGGGGCTGGGGTTAGGCTTGTAGCCACTGTAACTGTGACCTACGGCCGGGATCGGTCCCTGTGTGCCCTGACCGCACGCGCCCTGCCTGGTGAAATGGCACGCGAATTGGCAGCCGCCCGAATAATCACCAAGATTGTCGGGATTGACGGCAATCAGTCTCGCCTGTTCCGCTGGCGTCGAAGGAAAGCTCATCGACCCCGAGACGTCGAGCATCAGATAGAAATTGATGTAGACGGGCATGCTGAAGCTGGCCTTCGATGAGCCCGACACAGTGATGTTCGAATAGCCCAGGATTTTCATAAAGGACGTGGGCACTTGGTAGGAAAACGTCATCGTCGCAGTCAGCTTTTGCCCGCTTTTTGTGACGCTGCCGCTGTAAGTGGTGCCCGGAAATGCGCTTGATTCCGTGCTGTAGAAATCCTGCAAATAGGTGGCGCCGCCCGAGACGGCTCCGTCGCCTGTCATAGTCTTGGCGGTTGCAAAGATCGGCGAGTTGTTGGAGACGCTCGCCAGCGTTGCCGCATCCGCGACGGCTTGCAACTTGGTCTGGACCGCCGACGCCATCGAATAGTCGACGACACAGCCAACGGCGCTGACCAGTGGAAGCGCGGCAAGAGCAAAAATGATGGCCGTATTTCCCCGCCGGTCAGCTCCGAACGTCCTCAAGCGGGTCCGCAGCCGACGGAATCGCATCATTGCTGGAAAGGATTTGGCCATGGCGCACAACTCCAATGCTGCGCTTCTAGGCTCAATTCGCTAGAAAATGATTACTTCGATCGTCGAAGGTTGCGCTCGGCAAAACCCCCTGCAAAAGCCCTTAACCAAACCCTGCCGCGATCGCCGAAGCTTGTCGGCTCCTGGCGCGATGCGTCGAAATCCGACGGCTTTTCCGTGAACGTCGACAATTTATATAATGGTGTATCTTTACAAGTCGGTGCGCTTGCGCCGGCGCGGGTGTAGCTCAATGGTAGAGCAGAAGCCTTCCAAGCTTATGACGAGGGTTCGATTCCCTTCACCCGCTCCAATCCGGCGCCTCCGGCGCTCGGGTCGGCCTGCCCAACCGACCCTTGCCTCGCCGCATTGGGGAGGGCATGAAGCGACCGCGTAGGAGTGTAGCTCAATTGGCTAGAGCACCGGTCTCCAAAACCGGGGGTTGGGGGTTCGAGTCCCTCCACTCCTGCCAAGGGTGGCTTCGCTTAGTTGCTTGACGATTTGGCGCGCCGGCAGTAGGAATTCCCCATCGTCCGCGGCCCGATGATCGGACTTCCACGGCGAACATTTCCCCAAAAAGGACGGCTCTGCCGGTCTGCTTCCTGAAGAGTGGGCGGGAAATGATTATTTGGACGAGCAATGGCAAAGTTCGAACCATTCAAGTTCCTGCAGGAAGTGCGGGCCGAGGCGCAGAAAGTCACCTGGCCGACTCGCAAGGAGACTACGGTCACCACCATGATGGTGTTCGTGATGGTTTTCATCGCGTCGATTTTTTTCCTGCTGGCCGACCAGATCATGCGGCTTGGCGTCAGTTTCCTGCTCGGCATCAACTCGTGAGCGGCTTTATTCGCACATTACATTCATGATCCCGGAATCCATGCCATGACCAGCCGGTGGTACGCCGTCCACGCTTATTCGAACTTCGAGAACAAAGTCGCCGACTCCATTCGCGAGCAGGCAAAGCAGCGTGGCCTTGCCAATCTGTTCGAGGAAATCCTCGTTCCCAAGGAAAAGGTCGTCGAGGTGCGGCGCGGGCGCAAAGTCGATGCCGAGCGCAAGTTCTTCCCCGGCTACGTGCTGGTGAAGATGGAGATGACCGACGACGCCTATCACCTGATCAAAAACACGCCCAAGGTGACCGGCTTTCTCGGCTCCGATAACAAGCCGATGCCGCTGTCGGAGGCTGAGGCACAGCGCATCATTCAGCAGGTGCAGGAAGGTATCGAGCGGCCGAAACCTTCAGTCTCCTTTGAGGTCGGCGAGCAAGTCCGCGTTTCGGATGGTCCGTTCGCCTCTTTCAACGGCACAGTAGAGGAAGTGGACGAAGGGCGTTCCCGCCTCAAAGTGGCGGTGTCGATTTTCGGCCGCGCGACGCCGGTGGAACTGGAATTCGGACAGGTGGAGAAGCTATAGCATTTGCGTCATGGCCGGGTCAGGCCGGGCATGACGGACTGAGAGCAAGACGTGGGAGGTGAGGCGGCCGCCAGTCGTCGAGATCCGAACCACTAATGGAGTAAAGAATGGCGAAGAAAATCACTGGCTATGTCAAATTGCAGGTGCCGGCCGGCGCGGCTAATCCGTCGCCGCCGATCGGTCCCGCGCTCGGCCAACGCGGCCTCAACATCATGGAGTTCTGCAAGGCCTTCAACGCGCAAACCCAGAAGCTGGAAAAGGGCGCGCCGATCCCGGTCACTATCACGGTCTATGCCGACCGCTCGTTTTCGTTTGAATTGCGCACGCCGCCGGTCTCGCACTTCCTCAAAAAGGCTGCCAAGCTGGAAAGTGGCTCGAAAACGCCGGGCCGCGACATCGCGGGCTCGGTAACAAAAGCTCAGGTTCGCGAAATCGCCGAGCAAAAAATGAAGGATTTGAACTGCGATACCATCGAATCCGCCATGCGCATGATCGAGGGCTCCGCCCGCTCGATGGGACTGGAGGTGAAGTGATGAGCATCGGCAAACGCGCACGTTCGGCGCGCGAAGGCGTCGATCGCGAAAAGCTCTATCCGCTCGATGAGGCGGTGAAGATGGTCAAGGACCGCGCCAAGGCGAAGTTCGACGAAACCATCGAAGTTGCGATGAATCTCGGCATCGATCCGCGTCATGCCGACCAGACGGTGCGTGGCGTGGTCAACCTGCCGAACGGCTCCGGCCGCTCGGTTCGGGTCGCCGTGTTTGCGCGCGGCCCGAAGGCCGACGAGGCAAAGGCGGCCGGCGCCGACGTGGTCGGCGCCGAAGATCTCGTCGAGAAGGTGCAGGGCGGCACGATCGATTTTGATCGCGTGGTCGCCACGCCGGATCTGATGCCTCTGGTGGGTCGGCTCGGTAAAGTGCTTGGTCCGCGCGGCCTGATGCCGAACCCGAAGGTTGGCACCGTGACCATGGACATTGCCAATGCCGTGAAGGGAGCCAAAGGCGGCTCGGTCGAGTTTCGGGCCGAGAAAGCCGGCATCGTGCAGGCCGGGATCGGCAAAGCCTCGTTCAGCGCGGAAAAACTGATCGAGAATATCCGTGCACTGGCCGATGCGGTTCAAAAGGCGCGGCCGCAAGGCGCCAAAGGTCATTTCATCAACCGCGTGGCGATTTCGTCGACGCAAGGTCCGGGTGTGAAGGTCGAGCCGGGAAGCCTATTCCCGTCGTAGCTCGCCGAATTGAACGTCATCTGCGGGGCGCAGGCACTGTCTGCGCCCTTTTTACTTGCCACATCAGAAGGCTCCAGGCGCCTTATGCCGGCACGCGGCCTTTCACGGCGTTGGCTTTCACCCTAAACGCGATGCGGCCTGCTTTGTCCTTGGGCAGGTTCGCGCGCAGGTCCGCTTTCAAACGCTCGATATCCGCGGCCGACATGCTGCTGATATTCTCTGCCGCTGCGCTCGCCAGCCCGGTCTGTTGCGACCAGTACTCGTCGAAATTGTCGTAAGTGACCTCGAATTCGATGACGCGCGTGGCGACGTCGGCAAGGCCGGCCGATTTGAAAAAGCCCTCCATCGCCTCCATGCGCGAGTGTGCGTAACCGGGGAGTTGGCGAACCGCGACGCCCATGCGCTTGACGGCTTCGCCCAGGCGGTGACGCGGCGATCCCTTGTTGAGGAAATCCCACATATACGCACCGATCATGCCGCCGGGTCGGGTAACGCGCCTGAGTTCAGCCACCGACTTGTCGGGATCGGGGACGAAACTGATTACCAGCGCCATCGTGCCGGCGTCGAACGCGGCGTCGCCAAATGGTATTGCCTGCGCATCGCCGACTTGGAAGTCGATGCGCTTTGCCGCCGGCGTCGTGCGCGCATAGGCGATCTGCTCGGGGGAGGGGTCGAAGGCGCTGACGCGCTTGGGTGCACAGCGATCGAGTACAAGCTGGGTAAAGGCGCCGGTGCCGCAGCCGGCATCGATCCACTCCAGATTTGCCGGCAGAGCCAGCCAATCGAGAAAGGCTTCGCCAGCGGGACGTGTGAAGCGGCGCGCCAACTTGTCGTAAGCCGCGCCGTCAGTGAACAAGCTTTTGGCTTCGGTCATATGAAGGCCCTCTAGGCGAAGCGAAGTTTTCCGATTTGGCTTCGCAGCCTTTCGGTGTTCGCACGCCCGCCGTTTACAGGCTTGGCAAAGCCGCCGGAAGGGGCTAAAAGCCGCCGATGGGCGTGCCGGCCCGGTTTGTCGGTGCGCTCTTATTCGCTCCTCAAATGCTGCGAAAGCGAGGCCGCTCTTAGTGTCGATCCTTCGTGGATTATCTAAGAGTTGGAGAAGCTTAGCCGAAATTGGGGAACGGGTCCTGTCCGAGACCGCGGGTGCCGGGAACGGCTTAATCCATACGACGTGTGGACCAGCATAGACGGGTGAAGACGGGGGGCAAATTGCCCTTCGGTTCTGACCTCGACGGCCCGGTGGAGCGGAAGCTCACGCCGGGGGGCAGGGTGTGTGTAAGGGCTGTCCGGACCAACCCGGGCGGCGGCATCAACCCAGGCGGCCTCCATTAAGGACGACCGCCAACCGGAGAGAGTTCCGTTGGATCGCGCGGCAAAAAGCGAGCTCGTCAGCACCCTTGGTGAACTGTTCAAGGCCACCAAGGTCGTAGTCGTGGCTCACTATTCCGGCCTGACGGTCGCCCAAATGCAGCTTCTGCGTCGGCAGATGCGGCAGGCGGGGGCGAGCGTCAAGGTTGCGAAGAACCGCTTGGCCAAAATCGCTCTCGAAGGCAGCGACGTCGCTTCGATCGCTTCGCTTCTGAAAGGTCCGGCCTTGATCGCCTATTCAGGCGATCCGATCGCGGCCCCGAAAGTAGCGGTCGATTTCGCCAAGACCCACGAGCAGTTCGTGATCCTTGGTGGTGCGATGGGTAAGACCACGCTCGACCTGAACGGGGTCAAGGCGCTGGCGGCGCTTCCCTCGCTCGACGAATTGCGGGCCAAGATGATTGGCCTGATTGCGGCGCCGGCGACCAAGATCGCGCAGGTGGTGAATGCTCCTGCCGCCAAGGTCGCGCGCGTCATAGCGGCGTACGCTGCGAAGAGCGGGGAGGGTGCGGCTGCGTAAAGCCGTTTCCACTCGAAGGTTTGAACCGAAGGACAATGAGTCATGGCTGATCTGCAGAAAATCGTTGATGAGCTCTCCAGCCTCACTGTGCTGGAAGCTGCCGACCTCGCCAAAATGTTGGAAGAGAAATGGGGTGTTTCCGCAGCCGCCGCTGTTGCGGTTGCGGCCGGCCCCGCTGCCGGCGCCGGTGCGGCGCCAGCGGAAGAAAAGACCGAGTTTACGGTCGTTCTCGCCGCTGCCGGCGACAAGAAGATCGAGGTCATCAAGGAAGTGCGTGCCGTGACAGGTCTCGGCCTCAAGGAGGCCAAGGATCTGGTCGAAGGCGCGCCCAAGCCGGTCAAGGAAGGCGTTAACAAGGACGAGGCCGCCAAGATCAAGGCGACTCTGGAAAAGGTTGGCGCGAAGGTTGAGCTTAAGTAAGCAATGCTTACGTAATCGAAGTCCCCGGGGCGCGGGTGAATGAGACCCCGGGGATTTTAAGCGCGGGCGCGTTTTTGCCGCGATGGGGTGAGAGATCGCCCGGTCCCGATGGGAATTCGGTGAATTCGGGACTTGGTCGCGAAATCGCCGAGAAGTGTGCGGCGCGGAGCAGAAGATTCGGACTTTGATGCCGAATCGCGGAAAATAGGGTGGTTTGACGCCTGTCCCGACGGTCGCGATGGATTGCGGCCTTCTGGAGAGTCGCCTTGATCGCCCAGACAGCCCAAGCCGAGCGGCGCGGGCACAGGCCTGAATCCGTTCGGGCCTGATGGATCGATTGAGCGAGAGGACATGATGGCGCAGACGTTTATCGGTCGGAAGCGCGTAAGGAAGTTTTTCGGAAAAATCGAAGAAGTCGCGGAGATGCCGAACCTCATTGAGGTTCAAAAGGCATCTTACGACCAATTCCTGCTGGTGGTGGAGCCGCAAGGCGGCCGGCCCAATGAGGGCCTGCAAGCCGTGTTCAAATCGGTCTTCCCGATTTCCGACTTTTCCAACACGTCGATGCTCGAATTCGTCAAATACGAATTCGAAGGGCCGAAATACGACGTCGACGAATGCCGACAGCGCGGCATGACCTATGCGGCGCCGCTCAAGGTGACCTTGCGGCTGATCGTATTCGATATCGACGAGGAAACCGGCGCCAAGTCGGTCAAGGACATCAAAGAACAGGATGTCTACATGGGCGACATTCCGCTCATGACCAACAACGGCACCTTCATCGTCAACGGCACCGAGCGCGTCATCGTCTCGCAGATGCACCGTTCGCCGGGCGTGTTCTTCGACCACGACAAGGGCAAGACCCATTCGTCGGGCAAGTTGTTGTTTGCCGCCCGCATCATCCCGTATCGCGGCTCCTGGCTCGACATCGAGTTCGACGCCAAGGACATCGTTTATGCGCGCGTCGACCGCCGCCGCAAAATTCCGGTGACGTCGCTCCTCTATGCGCTCGGCATGAGCGGCGAGGAAATCCTCAATACCTTCTACAAGCAGGTCGTCTACAAGCGCGCCAAGGAAGGCTGGCGCGTGCCATTCGATGCCAACCGGCTGCGCGGCTATAAGGCGATCAACGACCTCGTTGACGCCGACACCGGCCGCGTCGTGCTGGAAGCCGGCAAGAAGCTGACCGTGCGCCAGGCGCGTCAGTTGGCCGAGAAGGGCCTCAAGGCGTTGCGGCTGTCCGACGAAGAATTGATCGGCCAGTACATCGCCGAAGATCTGGTCAACCCGAAGACCGGCGAAATCTATGCCGAGGCCGGCGAGGAGATCACCGACAAGACGCTCAAGACGCTCAACGAGGCCGGTTACAAGGAGCTGCCGCTCCTCAACATCGACCACGTCAACGTCGGCGCCTACATCCGCAATACGCTCGCGATCGACAAGAACATGACGCGCGAAGAGGCGCTGTTCGACGTCTATCGGGTCATGCGCCCGGGCGAACCGCCGACCATCGACACGGCCCAGAACATGTTCCAGTCGCTGTTCTTCGATTCGGAGCGTTACGATCTTTCCGCGGTGGGCCGCGTGAAGATGAACATGCGGCTCGATCTCGATGCGGAAGATACCGTGCGCATCCTGCGCAAGGAGGACATCCTCGCGGTGATCCGCACGCTGGTCGACCTGCGCGACGGCAAGGGTGAAATCGACGACATCGACCATCTCGGCAACCGCCGGGTGCGCTCGGTCGGCGAACTGATGGAGAACCAATATCGCATCGGTCTGCTGCGCATGGAGCGAGCGATCAAGGAGCGGATGTCGTCGGTCGATATCGACACGGTGATGCCGCAGGACCTGATCAACGCCAAGCCGGCAGCCGCGGCGGTGCGGGAGTTTTTCGGTTCGTCGCAGCTATCGCAGTTCATGGACCAGACCAACCCGCTGTCGGAGATCACCCACAAGCGGCGCCTTTCAGCGCTTGGACCGGGTGGGCTCACCCGCGAACGGGCCGGCTTCGAGGTGCGCGACGTGCATCCCACCCATTACGGACGGATTTGTCCGATCGAGACGCCGGAAGGGCCGAATATCGGCCTGATCAACTCGCTGGCGACCTATGCGCGCGTGAATAAATACGGCTTCGTCGAAACACCCTATCGCAAGGTGAAGGACGGCCGCGTTACCGACGAGGTGATCTATCTCTCGGCAATGGAAGAAGGCCGTTACACTGTTGCGCAGGCAAACTCCGTCATCGACGGCCGCGGGCGCTTTACCGACGATCTCGTGGTCGTCCGCCACGCCGGCGACGTCCAGCTCATTCCGCCCGACAAGGTGGACTTCATGGACGTGTCGCCGAAACAGCTGGTTTCGGTCGCAGCGGCGCTTATACCGTTCCTCGAGAACGATGACGCCAACCGCGCTCTCATGGGCTCCAACATGCAGCGCCAGGCGGTGCCGCTTGTTCACGCCGAAGCGCCGTTTGTCGGCACCGGCATGGAGGGCGTCGTCGCGCGCGACTCGGGTGCGGCCATCGCCGCGCGCCGTACCGGCAGCGTCGATCAGGTCGACGCCACCCGCATCGTCATCCGCGCGACTGACGAGCAGGATCCGACCAAGCCGGGCGTCGACATCTACCGGTTGATGAAGTTCCAGCGCTCCAATCAGAACACCTGCATCAACCAGCGTCCGCTGGTGAAGGTCGGCGATCAGGTGAAGAAGGGCGACATCATCGCCGACGGTCCATCAACCGATCTCGGCGAACTCGCGCTCGGGCGGAACGTGCTGGTCGCGTTCATGCCGTGGAATGGCTACAACTTCGAAGATTCGATCCTGCTCTCCGAACGTATCGTCAAGGACGACGTCTTCACTTCGATCCATATCGAAGAATTCGAAGTGATGGCGCGCGACACCAAGCTCGGGCCGGAGGAAATCACCCGCGACATTCCCAACGTCTCGGAAGAGACGCTGAAGAATCTCGACGAAGCCGGTATCGTTTATATCGGCGCGGAAGTGCGGGCCGGCGATATCCTGTGCGGCAAGATCACGCCGAAGGGCGAAAGCCCGATGACGCCGGAAGAGAAACTCCTGCGCGCCATCTTCGGCGAGAAAGCCTCCGACGTGCGTGACACCTCGTTGCGGGTGCCGCCCGGCGTGCAGGGCACCGTCGTCGAGGTGCGGGTGTTCAACCGCCACGGCGTCGACAAGGATGAGCGCGCGCTCGCCATCGAGCGTGAAGAAATCGAACGCCTCGCCAAGGACCGCGACGACGAGCAAGCGATCCTCGACCGCAACGTCTACGGCCGACTGGCCGAGTTGCTGGAGGGCCGCCAGGGCATCGCCGGACCGAAGGGCTTCAAGAAGGACACCAAGATTACGCGCGCGGTGCTCGACGAGTATCCGCGTTCGCAATGGTGGATGTTCGCTTCGCCCAACGACAAGGTCATGGCCGAAATCGAGGCCATCCGTAAGCAGTACGACGAATCGAAGAAGCGGCTGGAGCAGCGCTTCCTCGACAAAGTCGAGAAGCTGCAGCGTGGTGACGAATTGCCGCCCGGCGTCATGAAGATGGTCAAGGTCTTCGTCGCCGTGAAACGCAAAATCCAGCCCGGCGACAAGATGGCCGGCCGTCATGGCAACAAGGGCGTGGTGTCGAAGATCGTGCCGCTTGAGGATATGCCTTTCCTCGCCGACGGCACGGCGGTCGATATTGTCCTTAATCCGCTCGGCGTGCCGAGCCGCATGAATGTCGGTCAAATCCTCGAGACCCACCTCGGCTGGGCCTGCGCCGGCCTCGGTTTGAAGATTGGCGCCGCCGTCGACCTCTATAACGGCAAGAAAGACTCCAAGCCGCTCAAGGAATTGCTCAAGCGCGTCTATGGCGACGAGGAGACCATCAAGTCGCTCGATGAGAAGGGGCTGATCGAACTGGGCGCCAATCTGCGTCACGGCGTGCCGATCGCGACCCCCGTATTCGATGGCGCCAAGGAGGCCGACATCGAGCATATGCTCGATCTCGCCGGCGTCGATCACTCCGGCCAGGTGACGCTTTTTGACGGACGCACCGGCGATGCATTCGATCGTAAGGTTACGGTCGGCCACATCTATATGTTGAAGCTGCATCACTTGGTGGACGACAAAATCCACGCCCGGTCGATCGGTCCCTATAGCCTCGTTACCCAGCAGCCATTGGGCGGCAAGGCGCAGTTCGGCGGTCAGCGTTTCGGCGAAATGGAGGTGTGGGCGCTCGAAGCCTATGGCGCCGCCTATACGCTGCAGGAAATGCTGACGGTGAAGTCGGACGACGTGGCCGGCCGTACCAAGGTGTACGAGGCGATTGTCCGCGGCGACGACACCTTCGAGGCCGGCATCCCGGAATCGTTCAACGTGCTGGTCAAGGAAATGCGCTCGCTCGGCCTGAACGTCGACTTGCACAATTCCAAGCAACAGCGTGGCGGCGACGGTGGCCCTGCCGCCGAGGCAGCCGAGTAGGGCACGAAATCGTGCGCGGGCCGGTTCCCGCGCACGCCAGAGATCAAGCGACAGCGGCCGACACGGTCGGCAAGCGGAGAAGACGATGAACCAAGAGATAATGAATCTTTTCAGCCCGCAGACGCCGGCTCAGGTTTTCGACCAGATCCGGATTTCGATCGCGAGCCCTGAGAAGATTCAATCCTGGTCGTACGGCGAGATCAAAAAGCCGGAGACCATCAACTACCGTACTTTCAAGCCCGAGCGCGACGGCTTGTTCTGTGCGCGCATCTTCGGACCGATCAAGGACTACGAGTGCTTGTGCGGCAAGTACAAGCGCATGAAGTATAAGGGTATCATCTGCGAGAAGTGCTCGGTCGAAGTGACCTTGTCGCGGGTGCGGCGCGAACGGATGGGCCATATCGAGTTGGCCGCTCCGGTCGCGCATATCTGGTTTCTCAAGTCGTTGCCGTCACGCATCGGGCTGTTGCTCGACATGACGCTTAAGGACCTCGAGCGTATTCTCTACTTCGAATACTACGTTGTGCTGGAGCCCGGATTGACGCCCCTCAAGGACCGTCAGCTCCTCTCCGAAGACGAATACGTTAAGGCGCAGGACGAGTTCGGCGCCGATAGCTTCACCGCCATGATCGGCGCGGAAGCGATTCGCGAGATGCTCAAAGCGCTCGATCTGGAGAAGATGGCCGCCGACCTCCGCGTGGAAATTGCGGAATCGACCTCGGAGCTCAAGCCGAAGAAGCTCGCCAAGCGTTTGAAGCTGATCGAAGCGTTCACCCAGTCCGGCAACAAGCCGGAGTGGATGATCCTGACGCATGTGCCGGTGATCCCGCCGGACTTGCGTCCGCTGGTTCCGCTCGACGGCGGCCGTTTCGCCACGTCAGATCTCAACGATCTCTACCGGCGGGTGATCAACCGCAACAACCGGCTGAAGCGGCTCATCGAGCTGCGGGCGCCGGACATCATCATCCGCAACGAGAAGCGGATGCTGCAGGAGGCGGTTGACGCACTGTTCGACAACGGCCGCCGTGGCCGGGTCATCACCGGCGCCAACAAGCGGCCGTTGAAGTCGCTTGCCGACATGCTCAAGGGCAAGCAGGGCCGGTTCCGCCAGAATCTGCTCGGCAAACGCGTCGATTATTCTGGCCGTTCGGTGATCGTCGTCGGGCCCGAGCTGAAGCTGCATCAGTGCGGATTGCCGAAGAAAATGGCGCTCGAATTGTTCAAGCCGTTCATCTATTCGCGGCTCGACGCCAAGGGTCTGTCCACGACGGTGAAGCAGGCGAAGAAGCTGGTCGAGAAGGAGAAGCCGGAAGTTTGGGACATCCTCGATGAGGTCATCCGCGAGCATCCGGTGCTGCTTAACCGCGCGCCGACGCTGCATCGCCTTGGCATTCAGGCATTCGAGCCGGTCTTGATCGAAGGCAAGGCCATTCAGCTTCATCCGCTGGTCTGCGCGGCGTTCAACGCCGACTTCGACGGCGACCAGATGGCGGTGCACGTGCCGCTATCGCTCGAGGCGCAACTCGAAGCGCGCGTGCTGATGATGTCGACCAACAACATCCTGCATCCGGCCAACGGTTCGCCGATCATCGTGCCGTCGCGGGATATCGTGCTCGGCCTCTATTACCTGTCGCTGATGACCGACGGCGGTCCCGGCCAATGGAAGCTCGAACTGTTTTCGGAGAAGGAGATCGAGCGCGATCGCAAGAAGAAGAACGTCGTGCAAGGCTTTTATCGCAACATCAGCGAGGTCGAGCACGCGGTGCACGAGAAGGCAGTCGGACTGCACTCCAAGATCAAATATCGCTGGGAGGGCATCGACGAAGAAGGTAAGCCGGTGCGCAAGTGGTACGAAACCACGCCGGGCCGCGCTATGCTTGGCGAAGTGCTGCCGAAGCACGGCAAGGTTTCGTTCGATCTCGTCAACAAGTTGATGACGAAGCGCGAAATCTCCTCAATGATCGATACTGTCTATCGCCACTGCGGGCAAAAGGAGACCGTCATCTTCTGCGACCGCGTGATGGCGCTCGGCTTCCACCACGCGTTCAAGGCTGGCATCTCGTTCGGCAAGGACGACATGGTGGTGCCGCACACCAAGGGCAAAATCGTCGAAGAAACCCGCGAGCAGGTCAAGGATTTCGAGCAGCAGTACAACGACGGCCTGATCACCCAGGGTGAAAAATACAACAAGGTCGTCGACGTCTGGTCGAAGTGCACCGAGAAGATCGCCGACGCGATGATGAAGGAAATCTCGGCGATGCGCCCGGCGACGGAGAAGGGCGCCGAGGCTCAAGTCAACTCGATCTACATGATGGCGCATTCAGGCGCGCGCGGCTCGCCCGCTCAAATGCGTCAGCTTGCCGGCATGCGCGGCCTGATGGCTAAGCCGTCCGGCGAAATCATCGAGAGCCCGATCATCTCCAACTTCAAGGAGGGCCTCTCGGTGCTCGAGTACTTCAATTCGACGCACGGCGCTCGCAAAGGCCTTGCCGACACCGCGCTCAAGACGGCCAACTCCGGCTATCTGACCCGGCGGCTGGTCGACGTCGCGCAGGATTGCATCATCACCGAGTATGATTGCGGAACCTCGCGCGGCATCAAGGTGCGCGCCATCATCGATGCCGGAACGGTCGTCGCCTCGCTGGCGAGCCGTATCCTCGGCCGTACTACGGCCGAGGATGTGCGCGATCCGGCCGGCAACGAAGTGTTGGCGCCGAATGGCACGCTGCTCGAAGAGGCGCATGTCGAAAAGCTTGTCAACGCCGGCGTGCAGGAGGTGAAACTTCGCTCGGTCCTCACCTGCGAAACCACCAGCGGCTGCTGCGGCAAGTGCTACGGGCGCGATCTTGCCCGCGGCACTCCGGTCAACATGGGCGAGGCGGTCGGCGTTATTGCCGCTCAATCGATCGGCGAGCCGGGAACGCAGTTGACCATGCGTACGTTCCATATCGGCGGTGCGGCACAGATCTCGGAGCAATCGTTCATCGAATCGAACTTCGAGGGCACTATCAAGGTCAAGAACAAAAACGTCGTCCGCAATTCGGAGGGCGACCAGATCGTGATGAGCCGCAACCTCATCGTTGCAGTCGCCGATCCGGATGGAACCGAACGCGCCGTACATCGCATCCAGTATGGCGCGCGCCTGAAGGTCGACGACGGCCAGCACATCATGCGCGGCCAGCGGATCGCTGAGTGGGATCCGTACACGCGGCCGATCATGACCGAAGTTGAAGGTACGATCGGCTTTGAAGACTTGGTCGAAGGTCAATCGATGAGCGAGACCCTCGACGAATCGACCGGTATTGCCAAGCGCGTGGTTATCGATTGGCGCTCGGGCTCAGCCCGCGGCCAGCAGGACCTGCGTCCAGCGCTGGTCATCAAGGGCAAGGATGGCAAGATCCTCAAATTGAGCCGCGGCAGCGATGCCCGTTATGTGCTTGCGGTTGACGCGGTCATCTCGGTCGATCCCGGGGCGAAAATGAAGGCGGGCGACGTCATTGCGCGTATCCCGACCGAAAGCGCCAAGACACGCGACATCACCGGCGGTCTGCCGCGTGTTGCCGAGTTGTTCGAAGCACGGCGGCCGAAAGAATCGGCAGTCATCGCCGAAATCTCCGGCACGGTGCGTTTCGGCCGCGACTATAAAAACAAGCGGCGGATCACCATCGAGCCGAACGACAAGAGCGAGGAGCCGAGAGAGTATCTCGTCGCCAAGGGCAAGCACATTCATTTGCAAGATGGCGACGTCATCGAGAAGGGTGACTTCATTGTCGAAGGCAACCCGGCGCCGCACGACATCCTGGCGATCAAGGGCGTCGAGGAGCTTGCCGGCTACCTGGTCAACGAGATCCAGGACGTCTATCGCCTGCAAGGCGTCGCCATCAACGATAAGCACATCGAGGTGATTGTGCGCCAGATGTTGCAGAAGGTGGAGATCGACGACTCGGGCGAGACCGATCTGATCCAGGGCGATCAGACCGACAAGGTCGAGTTCGACGAGGTCAACGCCCGCTTCGTGGCCGAAGGCAAAAAGCCCGCGACCGCGCATCCGGTGCTGCTTGGTATCACCAAGGCGTCGCTGCAGACGCGATCGTTCATTTCGGCGGCATCGTTCCAGGAGACCACGCGCGTGCTCACCGAGGCTGCCGTAGGCGGCAAGGCCGACACGCTCGACGGTCTCAAGGAAAACGTGATCGTCGGACGCCTGATTCCGGCTGGGACCGGCGCCATGATGAACAAAATCCGCGAGGTCGCGGTCAAGCGCGATCAGCTCATTCTCGCCGAGCGCGAGAAGGAGGCGGCTGCTAAGGCTGCCGCCGAACCGGCGGCTTTGCCAGCGGTCGAGTAGAAAGAACCCGAGAACAGACGACGCGAAGGCCGCCATCCGGCGGCCTTTTCGTTTTCGGTGCAGGTGCATATATCGCTCGCCACAACATGCGGAGGCGACAGTGAGCACGGTCCTGGTCACCGGCGGTTCGGGATTTATCGCCAGCTATTGCGTCATTCGGCTATTGGCCGACGGGCATACGGTGCGCACAACGGTACGCAATTTAAAACGCGAACCCGATGTTCGAGCCATGCTCAAAGTGGGCGGCGCCGATGCCGGCGAACGACTGAGCTTCGCTGCCGCCGATCTGGTGAACGACGCTGGCTGGCGGGAGGCTGCCGCGGGTTGTGATTTCGTGCTGCATGTGGCTTCGCCGTTTCCGCTCGGCGTCCCCAAGCATGAAGACGATTTGGTTGTTCCCGCCCGCGAGGGTGCGCTGCGCGTGCTTCGCGCCGCTCGCGAGGGCGGCGTCAAACGCGTGGTCATGACGTCGTCATTCGCCGCCATCGGTTATGGACATCCACCGCGGACGACGCCGTTCGATGAAAGGGATTGGACCAATCCCGACGGTCCCAACGTCGGCGCTTATCCGAAATCAAAGACCATCGCCGAGCGCGCCGCCTGGGATTTCGTCGCCCGCGAAGGCGGACTCGAACTCTCGGTTGTCAATCCGGTGGCTGTTTTCGGGCCGGTCCTCGGACCCGATTTCTCCACCTCGATCATATTGACACAGCGGCTGCTGGATGGGGCGCTGCCCGGGCTGCCGCGCTTGCAATTCGGCGTCGTCGACGTCCGCGACGTCGCCGACCTGCATGTCCGCGCGATGACCGATCCCGCCGCCAGGGGCGAGCGCTTTCTCGCCGTCACCGGCGACTTCATGTCGGTGGCGGAGATTGCGCAAGTGCTCAAGTCCCGTTTGGGGACCGTGGCAAGCCGAGTCCCAACCAGGAACTTGCCAAGCTGGTTGGTGCGCTTGGTCGCCATGGTCGATCCGTCGGTACGGCAGATCGTTTTCGAACTCGACAAAGTCAGGAATGCGACCGGCGACAAAGCTCGACGCCTCCTGGGCTGGGCGCCGCGTTCGGCCGAAGAGGCGATTGTCGCCAGCGGTGAAAGCCTTTATCGGCTTGGCCTTCTAAAAGACAGCGCGAAGCGTGCGGCGTAAACTTGTCATGCTTGGTTCTATGTCGGGCATCCACGTCTTATAAACGTAAACGGACAAAGACGTAGATGGCCCGGACAAGCCCGGTCATCACGGCGACAATGACATTGTTGCGGAGCGCAATTGAATGTTCCCGCCCGAGCGCATTGTTTGCCTGACCGAAGAAACCGTCGAGACGCTTTATCTTCTTGGCGAAGAGGATCGTATCGTCGGCATTTCCGGTTATGTGGTGCGCCCAGCCCGGGCGCGGCGCGAGAAACCGCGCGTGTCGGCGTTCACCTCCGCCGATATCCCGAAAATCCTCGCACTCAAGCCGGACCTCGTACTGACCTTCTCTGACTTGCAGGCCGATATCGCTGCCACGCTCATTCGCGCCGGTATCGATGTGCATGCCTTCAATCAGCGCAGCATCGCGCAGATTCTCGATATGATCCGCACTCTCGGCGCATTGATCGGCGCCGGCGAACGGGCCAATCGGCTCGCCAACGACCTGGCGGGCGCCGTCCAAACGGCGCGTGAGCGCGCGGCCCGTTTGGCCCGCCGGCCGAAAGTCTATTTCGAGGAATGGGACGACCCGATGATTTCCGGCATCGGCTGGGTTTCGGAACTCGTCGAAGCAGCGGGCGGGGTCGATATTTTTGCCGACCGCGCATCGTGCAAGTCAGCCAAGGACCGCATCGTCGTGGCGGACGATGTGATCGGCCGCGCCCCGGACATTATCATCGGCTCATGGTGCGGCAAAAAATTTCGGCCGGAAAAGGTTTCGGCTCGACCGGGCTTCGATCGCCTGCCGGCGGTGCAGCGTGGCGCGCTGCACGAAGTGAAGTCGTCGCTGATCCTGCAACCTGGTCCGGCGGCGCTTACCGATGGGCTTAAAGCGCTCCAGACGATTATCGGGAAAGGTTTGCAGCCGGCATCTGCGTCAAGCGGCTGATGTTGCGGCCCTGACCAGCATCTCCGCCACCAACCGCAGGCACGAGGGGCAAAGACAGTCGTCGAACGTGCCGGCTTCGGTCGGCAGCGGCATTGGCAGGCGGTAAGTCTCGGCGGCGCACCAGCAGCCCGCCGGGCTATGCCGCTCGCAGCTGAATTCAGCGCCACAGCGCCCGCAGGCCAAACGTCGGAATGCCATTTCCATGTTTCAAGCTTTCATCCGGGCCCGCTATGCTGGATGCCGTCCAACGGGTTGAAACGCCGACCGTGAGGAAGCATAGCATGCGCAAGGTCCTGATTATCGGCATCGGCCCGGGCAATCCCGATTACCTGACCGTCCAGGCGATCAACGCGCTCAATCGGGTGGATGTGTTTTTCGTTCCCGACAAGGGTGCGGAGAAGGCGGACCTGCAACAACTTCGTCTCGATATTTGCCACCGTTACATAAAGGGCGACGACTATCGGCTGGTCGAATTCAAAATGCCTGTACGGTCGAACGATCCCGCGGATTACAAGCGAAACGTCGACGACTGGCACTCCCGCATCGAACAGGAGTACGAGCGATTGCTGGGCAGGGAAGTCGGCGAGGGTGAGTGTGCCGGTTTCCTGATTTGGGGCGATCCGACCCTTTACGACAGCGTGTTGCGGATGATCGAGAAAATCCGCTCCACGGGTGTCATTGCTTTCGACTATGAAGTGATACCTGGCATCAGCAGCGTTCAGGTGCTGGCGGCGCGACACCGCATCGCCCTCAACCGCATCGGTGAATCCGTCAACATTACCACCGGGCGCAAGCTTGCGGAGAAGCCGACGATCGGCGCCGAAAACGTGGTTGTCATGCTCGACGGCGAACAATCTTTTAAAAAGGTCGAGAGCCCCGATGTGGAGATATTTTGGGGCGCCTATGTCGGGACTGCGGATGAAATTCTTGTTTCGGGGCGGCTGGCAGATGTGGCCGGGGAGATCGAAGTAAAACGCGCGCGGGCACGAGCTGAAAAGGGCTGGATCATGGATACCTACCTTCTGCGCGGGTCGCGCGAAACGTAAGAACAAATGATGCCTGCAAGCGAGGAGATCGTTGTGTTGAGCGGTGGCGCCATGCGCCGCTTCATGACCGAGGCCGTCCCGCTATTCGAACGCGCGAGCGGGCATAGGGTAGCGATCCGCTATGCACCGACCCGCGAAATGAAGGCCGAAATTGAAGCCGGCGCCGCGTTCGACGTCGCGCTGTTGCCGCGTTCGGCGATCGATGCACTGGTGCAGTCCGGCAAGGTCGCGTCCGATACCCCGATCGACGTCGTGCGTTCCCTCGTCGGGCTGATGGTGCGCACTGGCTCGGCGGAACCGGACATCGGCACCGTCGACAAGTTTATCGGCGTGTTGCGGCAAGCGAAGTCGATCTCCCACAGCACAGGTCCAAGCGGGCAATATGTCGGCGCGTTGCTGGAAAGGCTCGGGCTGTCTGCCGAAATGAAGGAGAAAACCGTCCTTGCCATCGGCCGTCCGGTTGGAGAGGTGATTGCCGGGGGGGAAGCCGAAATCGGCATGCAGCAGATCATCGAAAACCAGCCGGTGGCAGGGGCGCGTCTGGTCGGGCCGTTACCGGCGGCCCTTGGCAACTTCGTTGCTTATACGGCCGGTTTTGCTGCGGGCGTCCCCGGCAGGTCGGCGGTGCGCGACTTTGTCGGGTTTTTGGCGTCTTCAGCGGTGGCCGGCGTCATCCGTGCCAAAGGCATGGAGCCGGCCAGCACTTGAATGCTGCGGCAGCGCAGATGTGCTTGCGCCATCGCGGTTTCATGGCCATATCCGCTTGACTTCGCACGATAGCGCCGATACATACCGCGCACTTTACGGCAGGCGGTGAGCTTCGCCGGTCGGAACGGCTTGTTGGTCCCAAGTCATTGGAATCGTTGCCTATTTGGCTACCTTTCGGATGTGGGATCGGCGCGGCGCCTCGACAAAAGCGGGCTCAAACGCTGCCTCTGACTAACGGAAAGTCAGACTGACCAAGCGCATGACCGCGGGCGAACGCGCCGTGGTCCTCTGCGAATTCAGGGCGCCCTTCCGCACCGAAGGCGGATGGCGCGCTTTCGTTTGCGCGAATGGTTCGCGCAAAGAACGGAGAGTTGAGGCGGATGCCGACGGTTAATCAGCTCATTCGCAAGCCGCGAGTAGTGCAGCACGCAAAGAAGAAAGTGCCGGCGCTGCAGCAGAGCCCACAGAAGCGCGGCGTCTGCACGCGCGTTTATACGACGACGCCGAAGAAGCCGAACTCGGCTTTGCGCAAAGTCGCCAAGGTGCGGTTGACCAACGGCTTCGAGGTCATCGGCTATATCCCCGGCGAGGGTCATAACCTCCAGGAGCACTCGGTGGTGATGATCCGTGGCGGCCGCGTGAAAGACTTGCCGGGCGTGCGCTACCACATTCTGCGCGGCGTGCTCGATACACAGGGCGTGAAAAACCGCAAGCAGCGAAGGTCGAAGTACGGAGCAAAGAGGCCGAAATAGTCGGCCTCTTTGTGT
>JAGXAC010000056.1 GCA_019075925.1 Hyphomicrobiales bacterium
AGGCGCATTCCTGCAATTCGCGCCGAAGCCGCCGATCACGCCCGATCAGGTCGAGCTGTTAAAGACCGACAACGTCGTCTCCGCCGACGCGCGCGCGCAGGGCCGTACGCTGGAAGGGCTCGGCATCATTCCGAATTCGATCGCGTCGGTGGTGCCAGACTATCTCTGGCGGTTCCGCAAGACCGGCCAGTTCCAGCCGCGCGCGACGGCGACCGGCATCCGCACGAGGACGCATGAATGACAGTGCAACGCAACGGATCGAAAGATGCCCGGTAAGCGGGTGCAGATCGACGAGGAAACCTGGCGCGACCTGCAACTGCTCGGTCACGATCAGATGAAGGACTTTCAGGAGCTTGCCGACGAGGCGTTCCGCGATCTGCTGAAAAAATACGGCCGGCCGCTCAATCTGCGGGACGCGCTGCGAAAGAGCGCGGGCGTTACCGCCACCGTGCACCAGTTCAAACCGGCAGGAAACAAACCGCGGCGCAAGCGCTAACGCTTACTCACTGACACTCGATGTCCGCGTCCGGGCAAAGGCGATATTTCCGCGAACGGCCGCGACTTCCGCTAATGACCCCGGATGGGCACTACATCTTAGCCCGTCTGCCGTTGGAACCGGCTGAATTGGAATCGCTGGATGCTACCGCCGGCGTCCGATGATCCTCCCGCCGGGTCTCAATCAGCGCGAAGGAAGAGCCAAGCAGCTCACCAATTGAACCGGCGTCATGACGGGCAACTGGCAAACCGCTGCATCGCTCCGGTCCGTCCGGCGCGAAGGTCCCGATGATCACGTGCCCGCCAGGACGCACCACATGTCGCACGGATGCGGCGTACGCCGCGCGCTCGCTCGCATCGATCAGGAAATGAAATGCGGCTCGGTCGTGCCAAAGGTCGTAGTGCCTGTCCGGACGCCATGCCATCGCATCGGCGACAATCCAGGTGACTTTCCGGCCGCGCAAGCCGAGCCTATTTCGAGACTTGGCAAGCGCCTTCTCGGACAAGTCGAGGACCGTGATCGAGCAAAAACCTTCGGTAACAAGGGCGTCGACCAGATGCGATGCACCACCGCCAACGTCAACGATCGATGCGTCGGCACGCACGCCGGTGGCATGGACGAGGTCGAGTGAAATTTGTGGTATTTCCTGAAACCAACTGACGTCACGCTCGCCCTTGGTTTCGTAAACGTTCTGCCAGTGGTTTTGTCTATCGAGCACGCTCATATTGGCTGTCCGCTGCAATCATGCAGGCCACTTATATGTCGTCGGCCCCCGTTCTCGACAATAAGGACCCGTGCGCCCCCGTCGGTGTTTGAACCGGCCGCGCCGTTGCGGGAGCTGCCGAGTGCGACGTGGAAATTGCCAAGGCAAAAGTCGATCACTTGATCTCATTTCTTCGGTCGCGACCCACATTTTCCAAAAATCCAACCTCATTGATCCAGATCAACGCTTGATGTCAGCTAAACAATGAGGAATAGGGGCGCTAGAGCGGTCCGGCTTAGAGGCAAGCCGTTGCCGACCCTGGCTGGCATTGAAAGCGTCGTAAGCCCGTTCATTGCGATGATCCCGAAGGAACAGCCCGGGTCATGCAGGCTTTCGGACAGATTGTCGATCGGAGCCTACCCTATGATACATTTAAAAATTCGGCTCGAAGATCGATCAAACGTCATTGAATCCCGGTAACCGCTTCGATCATCAAATCTTGCGTGAGTGCAACAACATGAAAATCACACGCCGTCATGCATTTGCTCTCGGCTCCGGTGTCGCAGTTTATGCGATGTCGAGGGCGCAGGCGGGGTTCGACGGCCCGCTATTCAACGCGGCCGAAGGCCTCGATGAATTCTGGATTGCGTCGGACGCCTACGTCTATGGGTACCCGCTCGTCACGATGGAGATGACGCGGCGCGTTATGACGAATGTCTCCGCACCTGAAGGCACCCGGGCGCCGATGGGGCAATTCGTGAGGGCACGGACTTATCCAGACGCATCTTTCCGAGACGTGACTGCGCCGAACGCTGACACCCTTTACACGACAGCTTGGATCGACGTCGGCGAAGAACCGTGGGTGCTTGCTATCCCGGACATGAAAGATCGTTACTTCCTGTTCCCGATGCTCGACGGTTGGACCAACGTTTTTCAAGTCCCTGGAAAGCGCACGACCGGAACTGCTGCCCAAACCTATGCGATCACCGGCCCGAATTGGAAGGGCGTGCTGCCCAATGGCGTCAAGCAATATGAGTCACCAACAAATCTCGTTTGGATACTCGGACGCATTTATTGCACCGGCACTCCTGAAGATTACGCGGCAGTTCACGCCCTACAAGATCAATGCACGCTCGTGCCGCTCAGTTCATACGGCAAAACATTTGTGGTGCCTCCGGCTCGAATTGATGCGTCCATCGATATGCACGCGGCAGTTCGCGAGCAGGTCAACGCGCTGGAACCGGTCGCGTATTTCAATCTGCTGGCAAAGCTCATGAAAGCAAACCCTCCGGCTGCGGCCGACGCGCCGTGGGTGGCCAAATTCGCCAAGATTGGTCTTGTCCCCGGTCAGGACTTCGACGCGAGTAGGTTGGAAGCGGATTTCGCCAAGCGCATTCCACAGGTAAGTTTCGACCGCATCATGCTGCAAATAAAAGCCAACAAGGCAGTTAGGAACATTAATGGCTGGATATTCGACACCGAGACTGGCGTTTACGGGACTGAATATCTCAATCGTGCGCTGGTCACCGCCATTGGCCTAGGCGCCAACCGCGTTCGAGATGCCGTTTACCCGATCACCTTGAAGGACATTGGCGGAAACGTTTACGAGGGAAACAACAAATACATCATGCACTTTTCTGAGGGCCAAATGCCGCCGGTCAACGGCTTCTGGTCAGTCACGATGTATGATCCAAAGATGTTTTTCGTCCCTAATCCAATCAATCGATACTCAATTAGCGCGCGACAAAGGCTGAAGCCCAATGCGGACGGTTCAGTCGATATTTACATTCAAAATGCGTCGCCGGGCGCCGACAAAGAGCAGAATTGGTTACCGGCTCCGCTTGGAAAATTCGTTCTGATGCTGCGGATGTACTGGCCGAAGGAAACGCCCCCCTCGATCATCGACGGATCTTGGACCATCCCAGCGGTCAAGAAGGTCGGCTGATGTCGGCTACGTCATTACTACCACGTTAGTGATCTGGCTCACACTATCCGTGTGAGCCGTTAACGCTAGAGACGACTTTCCGGAACTTGCCTCGCACGGACCAGAGCAACCGATGTCGCTTATTGGCACTAAGCGACGCGAAACGATGTTCGCTCCCGGTTCGGCTTTCGGAAGCTAAGCGGACATCTCGATCGATCAGGACACCGCGCTACGCGAACCGCTGGCGAGCGCGCTCGCGCGCCTTCATCGCTTCCACTTCGCGGTCACGGGCCGGGCTCGCTGTCTCCAGCGAGCCGAGCAGCCGGCGAGCGGCGGCGGTGACTTCTTCCACCGCGCGGTTGAACGCCGGCTCGTTGGCGCGCGACGGCTTGGCGAAGCCGGAAAGCTTGCGCACGAATTGTAGCGCCGACGCGCGGATTTCGTCGTCGGTCGCCGGCGGCTCGAAATTAAACAGTGTGCGGATGTTACGGCACATTCGTTCCTCCTGATATGATGGCGCGAGAGAGCGGGCCAAGTGTCAGCGGTTATTGCCAAGCCTATCACCATTGCCATCGGTAGCGACACGCAGGTGTCCGGGCTGCTCCAGGCACCGCCCGGCGCGCGCGCCGGCTACGTGCTGGCCCACGGCGCCGGCGCCGGCATGACTCACCCGTTCATGGCCGCGGTGGCGGCGGACCTGGCGGAGCGCGGCATCGCCACGCTGCGCTATCAGTTTCCGTATATGGAACGCGGCAGCCGGCGGCCGGACCCGCCGGACGTGGCGCAGGCGACGGTCCGCGCCGCGGTGGCGGCGGCGCAACGGGCGGTTCCGGAGTTGCCGCTCATTGCCGGCGGCAAGTCGTTCGGCGGACGGATGACCTCGCAGGCGCAGGCGAAAGCGGCGCTTCCGGGCGTGCGGGGCCTTGCCTTCCTCGGATTTCCGCTGCATCCCGCCGGCAAGCCATCGGCGGATCGCGCCGAGCATCTGGCCGAGGTAAAAATCCCAATGCTATTGCTGCAAGGTACGCGTGACGCGCTGGCTTCGCTCGATCAACTCGAACCGGTATGTGCCGCGCTCGGCAAGCGCGCAACGCTCAAGCTGTTCGAAGCGGCCGATCACTCGTTTCACGTGCCGCCGCGCAGCGGCCGCACCGACGCGCAAATCCGCGCCGACATGCTCGACACGCTGACCGCGTGGATCGATGCGATCGTCAAAGCCCCAGTGCCAGCGCGATGAGACCGGCCGCGCCGACGATAAAGCGCCAGCCGACGAACAGCGTGAAGCCGTGGCGCGACACGTAGCCGAGAAACGTCTTCACCACGAACCATGCACAGATGAACGAGACGGCAAAACCGACGGCGACCAACAGCAGGTTGCTATGGCTCATGTGGCTGTGGTCCTTGTAGAGATCGTAGGCGAAGGCGCCGGCCATCGTCGGCATCGCCAGCCAGAACGAGAACTCCGCCGCGGCGCGCCGGTCGGCGCCAAGCAGCATAGCCGCCACGATGGTCGCGCCGGAGCGCGACACGCCGGGAATCATCGAAAGGCATTGCGCAATCCCGATGATGAGATACATCGGCAGCGTGAACTTCGTCGCCTCGTGATAGCGCGGCCTGAGATCGAGACGGTCCACCCACAGCAAGATCGCGCCACCGACGATCAGCGAGCAGCACACGATCCAGGGATTGAACAGCACGTCCTTGATGAATTTGTAGGCCGTCGCGCCGATGATGGCGGCCGGCAGGAATGCGATCAGCACGCCGACGATGAAGCGGCGCGCCGCCGGATCGTTGAACATGCCGAGAAACAGCTGCCACAGCCGCAGCGCATAGATCGACAGCAGCGCCAGGATGGCGCCGAACTGAATCAGCACCGCGAAGCTCTTGCCGAAGTCACCGTCGGAAAATCCGAAGAAGTGCTGCATCAACAAAAGATGGCCGGTCGATGAAACCGGAATGAACTCGGTCAGCCCTTCCACGACGCCGAGAATGGCGGCCTTGATAACGTCGAAGCTCATGTGGCGTTCTCCGCAGCGGCGGCGGCGCCGGAAGGCACCCGGCAAAGGCGTGGCAGGAGGATTTTGTCGTCTCTGTGGCTAGCGCATGATCCGTAAAAGAGGAAGCCGCTTCTTGCCCGGCATCAACAGGAGTATTCCCCGGATTTGCCTGCCGGACCGCTTCGCCTATAAGAGGAAGCGATTCGAAGTCGCTCGGCTTTTCCCGCTCGGTCATATTTCCAAGTGCTCGCGATGGCATGCTGACGCTGTTCCATCATCCCTCCTGTCCGCATTCGCGTTTTGTGCGGCTCGCTCTGGAAGAGCTCGGCTTGACCGCCCGGCTCGTGGAGGTGCGTACCTGGGAACGGCGCGAGGATTTCCTGATGCTCAATCCGGCCGGAACCACGCCGGTCCTGGTGGAGGAAGGCGCGCCGCCGGTTCCCGGCGCCGCAATCGTAGCGGAATACCTTTTCGAGACCCGGGGCGGCTCAGCCGGCTTGATGCCCTCCGAAAGCGGCGAGCGCATCGAGGTCCGCCGGCTGATGAGCTGGTTCAACGACAAGTTCTTCGCCGAAGCCAGCGGGCCGCTGGTCACCGAGCGCATCTACAAGCGGTTTATCCCGGCCGGCGACGGCGGCGGCCCGCCCGACACCGAGATCATGCGGGCGGCGCGCAACAATATTAGATACCATCTGAACTATATCGGCTGGCTGGTGCGCAAGCGCGATTGGCTGGCCGGTGACCGTCTCACTTACGCCGATCTGAGCGCGGCGGCGCATCTATCCGCTGTCGATTATCTGGGCGATGTGCCGTGGAACGAAGACGAGACCGCCAAGGCCTGGTACGCGAGGATAAAGTCACGACCCTCGTTCCGCGCGCTGCTCGGCGAAACGCTGCCCGGCCTGCCGCCGGCGCCGAGCTACGCCAACCTCGACTTCTAACCTCCGAACGCGCCGTCGCGCTCAAGGCCGCGCTCGCCGAAACGGCCAAAGCGCATGGCTTCGACGCCGTCGGCATCGTGCGTCCGGACTCAATTCCGCACGCCGCCGCTCGCTTGCGTGAATTTCTGGCGGCCGGGGCGCACGGCGACATGGACTGGATGGCGAAAAATGCCGACCGCCGCGGCGACCCGCGTTCGGTGGCGATGGAGGTGCGCGCCATCGTCATGCTCGGGCTCAACTACGGCCCGCAGCACGATCCGCTGGCGATCCTCAAGCAGCGGACCTGCGGCGCCATCTCGGTCTACGCGCAAGGCGACGACTATCACGACGTCATCAAGCCGCGGCTGAAATCGCTCGGACGCTGGCTGATCGCGCAGGCCGGCGGCGACATCAAGGTGTTCGTCGACACCGCGCCGGTGATGGAGAAACCGCTCGCGGCAGCGGCCGGCCTCGGCTGGCAGGGCAAGCACACCAACCTCGTCTCGCGCGCGAACGGATCGTGGCTGTTCCTCGGCGCGATTTTCACCACGCTCGATTTGCCGCCGGATCGTGCGGAAGCCGACCATTGCGGCAGCTGCCGGGCCTGTCTCGACATTTGTCCGACCGCAGCCTTTCCCGCGCCGTACCGGCTCGACGCACGGCGGTGCATTTCCTACCTCACGATCGAACATAAAGGCCCGATACCGCGCGCGCTGCGTCCGCTGATCGGCAATCACATCTACGGCTGCGACGATTGCCTGGCGGTGTGTCCGTGGAACAAATTCGCCCAAGCCGGCCACGAAACCCGACTGGCGGCCCGCGACGCGCTGCGGGCGCCGGCGCTCGCCGATCTCGCCCGGCTCGACGATGCCGGCTTCCGCGCTTTATTCAGCAAAAGCCCGGTCAAACGCATCGGCCGTAACCGCTTCCTGCGCAATGTGCTGATCGCCGCCGGCAATTCCGGCGATGCGGCGCTTGCGGACGAGGCCGAGCGATGCTTGGACGATGCTTCGCCGCTGGTGCGTGGCGCGGCGGTATGGGCGCTCGGCCGGCTGGACCGGCAACGCTTGGCGAGCCGCTCGGCGGAGCGCCGCGCCGTCGAAGGCGACGCCGACGTCGCCGCGGAATGGGACGCGGCGCTGCAAGCATGAATGAAGCCGCAATGTCGACGCTGCTCTGCTTCGGACTCGGTTATTCGGCCGAGCATTTCATCGAAATGTTCGGCAAGCTTTTCGGACGCATTGTCGGAACGGTGCGCAGCACCGAGCGCGCCGCCGCCCTGAACACGGGATCGGCAGACCGGCTGAAGGTCGCAATTTTCGACGGCAAAACGCCAACGCCGGAGATCGAGCGGGCCATCGGCGACGCCGACACGGCGCTGGTTTGCATTCCGCAAACCGAGACCGGTGATCCGGTGCTGGCGGTATTCGGCGAAACACTGGCGGCTGCGCGCTTGCGCTCCATCGTCTACCTTTCGACCGTCGGCGTTTATGGTGATCGCGGCGGCGCGTGGGTGGACGAAACTACGATTGCCCAGCCCGACACGGCGCGGGCGCGTCACCGGCTCCTCGCCGAGCGGCGCTGGCAGGAATTCGGCACGCGGACCGGCACGCCCGTCGCGATCCTGCGGCTCGCCGGAATTTACGGTCCCGGACGAAACGCGCTCGTTCAGGTCGCCAACGGCACCGCCCGCCGCATCGTCAAACCCGGCCAGGTGTTCAATCGCATTCATGTCAGCGACATCGCGCAGGCAATCGAGGCGGCGTTTACCCGCAAGGCGGCCGGCATCTTCAACGTCGCCGACGACGAGCCCGGTTCGCCGGAGGATCCGATCGTGTTCGCCGCGGAGCTTCTCAACCGCGAACCGCCGGCGAAAATTTCTTTCGATGCGGCGGCGCCGTCGATGTCACCGCTGGCATTGAGCTTTTGGCAGGAATGCCGGCGGGTGCGCAACGACAAGCTCAAGCGCGAGCTTGGCGTGACGTTGCTCTACCCGACCTATCGGGAGGGACTGAGAGCGCTGTTTGAAGAAGAGCGGCCGTCATTGCGAGGAGCGTAGCGACGAAGCAATCCAAATTCGTACCGTGAGGTTGGATTGCTTCGCGGAGCCGGTCATTGGGCCGGCCACTTCGGGCCGGCCCAGTTGGCTGGCAATGACGAGGATCAGTGCAGGCTCGGCCCTTTGAGGAAGCGGTCGCGTTCGCTCGACTTCACCCGCACCTCTATGGTCTCGCCGTCGCGGTCGACCGTGATCGGCACTTCGACGCCGGCTTCGCCTTGCGCCCAGATACGGCGGAACATATCGGCGAGGTCGTGCACTGCGCTCCCGGCGACGGAGAGCACGATATCGCCGGTGCGCAGATCGGCGCGTTTGGCCGGCCCGCGGTCCGCGAGCCCGACGATCACCAAGTGGTCTTCGACCTCAGTGGCGTAAAACCCGAGCCACGGGCGCGGCGGCGTGCTGCGACGGCCGAACTTCAGCAAATCGTCGAAGATCGGCTTCAGCAGATCGATCGGGACGATCATGTTGATGTTCTGCGTGTCGCCCTTGTCCACCGTTTGCTGGAGTTGCAAGGAGCCGACGCCGATCAGATCGCCGCTCGGCCCGATCACCGCCGCGCCACCCCAGTTCGGATGCGCCGGCGCGGTGAAGATCGCCTCGTCGAGTACATATTCCCAGTAGCCGGCAAATTCCTGCTTGGCGACGATGCGCGCGGCGACGGAATGTTGCCGGCCACCGGCCCCGGCGACGACAACGCGTTCGCCGAGCAGCGCCGACGACGATTGGCCGAGATTGAGCGCAGGCATGTCGATTTTGGCGAGCGCCTGCACCAGGCCGAAGCCGCTTTCCTGGTCGTAGCCGAGCACGTGACCCGGCACCGAACGCCCATCGCTCAACGTCAGCCAGATCGCATCCGCCTCGGTAATCAAATATCCGATCGTCAGGATCAGCCCGTTGCTGCGGATGATGACGCCATTGCCGGCACGCTCGGTGCCAAGAGTATCCGCGGTAAATGCATCCGCGGGCACGGTTGCGCGCAGCGTCACCATGCAGGCCAGCGCTCGATTGAGATCGTAGGGATAGTCTTCCGGCTTGGGTTGCGCGGAGGTCGGCACCTTCCAATCGCTCACTGAAGCCATCTCGCCACTCCTTCGACGCCGGCGGCACCGTGGTAGGCCGACCAGCGTTGTAGCCCGAAACACGAACCGCAACAAAATTCAGTACAAGGTTCCTTCCACAACCGCGCCCCGCGCTAACCCCAAGCCCCGCGCGACGCAAGCGTTATGTGCAGATTGGCCGGCCGCCAATCAAGCCCATAGGCGGCGACACCGGATTGAGCCGACGGGAACGCCGAAAAAGAAACGGCTTGGAGCGAATGACTCAGGAACGGGCGGCTTGGCAGCGAACGGCTTGGAACGAATGACTCGGCCAGCAAATCACGTGGGAAGCGATCGGTGGCAACGCGGATTATTATTTCTTGTCCGCATCACCATTCTTGCCGGCGGCGGCGTTCGGCGCAGGTTCGGCAGTCTTTCCGGCGCCTGCAGTCTTTCCGGCGTCAGCATTCTTGTCGGCTGCCGCATTCTTTTCCAGGACTTCGAGTTGCTTTTCGAGCGCCGGAAGGCTGCGCACCAATTCGCACTTTTCTTTGTCGGCCTGCGCCTCTTTCTTGACCTCTTCCCAACGCTCCTTCGCGTCTTGGATGCTCCACGGCCGCTTCTTTTGTGGATTGTAAGCCTGCGCCTTCACCAGATTTTCCAGCGATCGAAAGTAGTCGTCGAGAAGCAGGACGCGATTGCGCAGTTGAAAGTAGAAGCCCTTGCCATTGAGTTCGTCGCAGAATTTCAGGCCGTTGACGAAAGTCTGCGACGCCATGCGGGCGTCGAAAATTTTACCCTTGAGCGCGTCGATCTCGGGCGTTTGCGCGCGTGCGACCGGCGTGCAGATCAGGCCGGCCGTCGCCGCCGCGCACGCCAACCACACCCTGTGACTCGACCACCACCCCACGCCGGCCGCCTTTTCTGCAGGTCCTACCATCGTACCAGTTTGCCGGTCCGATCCAAACGCTAGCGCGGGCCATGGCGACCGCCCCGTTCAGGGTTCATTAGCCACGACCAGTAGTAACTCCCAGGTTTTGCGCCGTTTGGCCTCCGGCAGTGGCGTTTTCACGCTTTGTTGCCTTTGTCCCGCCTAATCTTCTTTGCAAAACAACGCGGTATTGAGGGTGTCGGTGGTGTTTGCACGTTTGCGTCTCGCCGGATTTGCAGCAGCCTTTGGCCTGCTCGGGTTGCTTGGCACTGCCTCGGCACAGTCTTATGACGGCCCGCCGGTTCCACCGCTCGACGTCGGGGGCGGCTACGCCGCCTCAGCCCCGTACCGAGCCCATTCGGCGCCTGCGCCCGTGTTTGCCGCGGCTCACAGCGACATACCGCGGCCGCCGGCGGATATCGGCAACGGCGCCACGCCGGCCGATTACACCGGCTCGATCCGGCAGCCTTCCCCGACGACGCCGGGCCGCGCGAGCGTCATCGCGGCATTGCCGCCGGATGAACAACCCGAAACCGGCCCGGCCCAGCAATTACCGCCGCAATTCCGTCGCCAATTGGTCAGCTATCCGACCAGCGAGCCCGCCGGCACGATTATCATCGATACGCCGCATACCTATCTTTATCTGGTGCGCGGTAACGGCAAGGCACTGCGCTACGGTATCGGTGTCGGGCGCGAAGGATTCACCTGGTCGGGGACCGAGCGCATCAGCCGCATGAGTGAGTGGCCGGATTGGCATCCGCCGAAGGAAATGATCGAGCGGCAACCCTACCTGCCGCGATTCATGGCCGGCGGCGCCGGCAATCCGCTCGGCGCACGCGCGCTTTATCTCGGCAGCACGCTTTATCGCATTCATGGCACCAACCAGCCGTCGACCATCGGCCATTTCGTGTCCTCCGGCTGCATTCGGTTGACCAACGAAGACGTGGCCGACCTCTACAGCCGCATCGGCATCGGCACGCGTGTCGTCGTGCTGCCGGGCTCGCTTCCCTATGCGGCAACGGGGCAGGCGCCGGCCGCGCGCTGACGATCGGTTAATTCCATCCTCCTCGTGTAGATTGTTCAGCCGGGGCACCGCGCCCGGTTCGATATAAATTTTTCTTGTCGGTTTTTCCGCGACTCACGTAGTGTTGCTGGATTCGGCGGCAAAAAGCGTTTGCCGCAAATCCACGTATGCGTCGGCCGAGGGTCGGGCGACGCGACGCCAATAGCCTCGCGAGGATCGTTGGTTCCGCGTGACGCGTGCTTTCCAATGGATCACGCGGGCGTTCAGCGAGGCTGCATGTTTCCGAATTTCCGGTTGTTGATCGTGGCGACCTTGGCCTCGATGGTCCTGCTGGTTTGCGGACTGGGCATGTTTGCCACGCTTCGCGTCAGCCGGGCGCCGCTGCTGCGCCCGGCAGTCGCGACCGCGTCGCCGCAGCCGCTCGCCGACAACGGCGCGAGCGGTCTGCTGGCGTTTGCCGCCCAAGAGCCGTTCCATCAGCGTTTTGATATCGGCGCCAGCGGCCGCAGCGACGCGGTTGCGGCATTCACGCGTTTCCTCGCTCGCCGCGAAAATGCGCAATCGCCGCCTGCTGCTTCGCCCGCGACACCGGAGCCCAGCGCGATCGCAGCGAAAGAGCAGCCTACCGCCATAGAAGACGCGCCGGCAGTTCCGGCCGCGCTGGCCGACGTGCCCGCGGCGGAAGTCGCGCCGATCGCAAGCGAAGCTTCCGTCGCATCGCTGTCCACTGCAACAACGACGACGACGCAACCCGCAACGCAGCCGGCGGTCAATGCCGCGGTTGCGCCGGCGGCAGCGGTTGAACCAGCCGCAGCGGTTGAAGCAGCGGCGGCAGCGGCCGAACCAGCGGCGACCCAATCTGCACCCTCGCAATCGGCACAGCCGACGCCTGTCGTCGGCGCCGCAGCCGCCCAACCGCCGCAGCCGGAAGCGCCGACGGCGGTTACCCCGGCATCAGCCCCCGAAATTGCAGCGGCGGAGCCCGCACCCGTCACTGCCGTGGCGGCGTTACCTGCGGAGTCGACGGAGTACGCGGCAGCCGCCCCGCTCGCGGTCGTCCCTCTGCCGGATAGCGATCCGCGCAAGAGCGAACAGGCATCTGCCGACGCAAAGCCCACGCGTGCCGTTGCCAGGCCGCAGCGGATACGCCGCGCAGCAAATGAAACCTTCATGCAAGAGCAACAGCCGACTTTCGTGACCGCGCCACCCGATCAACAATTACGAACGGCGCAGTCGCGGCCGGCAAAAGCGCAGCGGCGCAGCATCGCCGCGAGCAACACCGACGGAGCCGCAACCGGTTTCGGCGTTCCCTTCGTCGGCTTGCGCCAATAAGCGCGCGGGATTGACGCGCGCCGCGCTTACGCCCACGGTTTGCGCGTGACACCGCTGTCCGTCCTCGATCTCTCGCCGGTTACCGTCGCCACGCCGGGCTCGGCGGCGTTACGAAATTCGCTCGATTTGGCGCGACTGGCCGAACGGCTCGGCTACACCCGCTACTGGCTCGCCGAGCACCACAATCTGCCAAGCATTGCCAGCTCGGCGCCCGAAATCATGATCGGGCAAATCGCGGCGATGACGACGCGGATGCGGGTCGGCTCGGGGGGCGTGATGCTGGTAAACCACGCACCGCTTATGGTGGCTGAACGTTTCAAAGTCCTGGAGGCGCTGTTTCCCGGCCGCATCGATCTCGGCCTGGGACGAGCGCCGGGGACCGATCAGGTCACTTCCTATGCATTGCGGCGGCGCCAGGACGGCCGCGAGGCCGACGATTTTCTTGAACGCTTCCAGGAACTGCTGCTGCTGGAGCGCGGCGGCCTGCCGGAGAACCATCCGTTTCGCAGCGTGACGGCGGTACCGAGCGACGTATCGTTGCCGCCGATCTGGCTACTCGGTTCCAGCGGCTACAGCGCCGAGCTTGCCGCCGCGGTCGGCATGGGCTTCGCCTTCGCCCATCACTTCGCCGAGCACGATGCCGCCAGCGCGATGCTGACCTACCGCGAACATTTCAAACCGTCTGCAACATTAGCGCAGCCCTACGCCATTCTGGCGACCGCGGCGGTCGCCGCCGATACCGATGCGGAGGCGGAGCGTCTCGCGGCAAGCGCCGACCTGCACTTCGTCAGGCGCGCTAAAGGCGAGTATCTGCCGCTGGCATCACCCGAGCAGGCGGCCGCCTATCCGTACACGGCGGTCGACCGCGAACGCATCGCTCGCCATCGTGCGCGTTTCACCGTCGGCAGCATCGCTACCGTGCGGAACCGCTTGCTGACGCTCGTCGAGTCGACCCGCGCCGACGAATTGATGATTACCACCATGACTTATGACCACGCGGCACGGCGTCATTCTTATGAGCTGTTGGCGGAAGCGTTCGGCACGGCCACTGCGGCGTGAGGCCTCGTCCGGTCACCTTCCGCGCCACATCCGCGCCGGTATATGCTGCACCGGGGTTTTTCGGTGGATGTACCAGTCAAAGGAGGATTCGCTTGGGTAAACATTTTTCACTAGTCGCCTCGGACAATTTCAAGCTCGGCGCTTATCAAGCCGAGCCAAGCGGAACGGCCAAAGGCGGTATTGTCGTCATTCAGGAAATCTTCGGCGTCAATCATCATATCCGGGCGGTATGCGACCGCTTCGCTGCGCAAGGCTATGCCGCGATCGCGCCGGCATTATTCGACCGTCAACAGCCGAATTTCGAGAGCGGCTATTCGCCCGACGAAATCGCCAACGCGCGCAAATTCGTGGCCAATCCCGATTGGGGCGCGATGATGCGCGACACGCAGGCCGCCGTCGATGCCGCCAGGAAGTTCGGCCCGGCCGCGATCGCCGGCTTTTGCATGGGCGGCAGCATCGCCTTTCTCGCCGCCGCGAAACTCAACGGCCTGTCCGCCGCCATCGGCTTCTATGGCGGCCAGATCGCCAAGAATGCGGACGAGAAACCGAAAATTCCAGTGCAGTTGCACTTCGGCGAGAAAGACGCGTCGATCCCCATGAGCGACGTCGACCTCATCAAGCAAAAGCGCGGCGGCGACTGCGAAATCTACGTCTATCCCGACGCGCAGCACGGCTTCAATTGTGAGGAGCGCGGCAGCTACAACGAGGCCGCCGCCAAACTGGCCCGCGAGCGAGCGCGCGAGTTCCTGCAAAAGCATATGAAGAAATAAACCGCAGGGTATATGGCGACCGCCCCGGCGATTTGGCACACTTGCGTGGGTCAAGTCGCCGGGGCAACGCTTTTCAGGGGGCTGCCAAATGCCGACGGACATACATCCAGTCGACCAATTCTTGCCGACTCCGAAGCTTCTGACGCTGGGACTTCAGCATGTTCTCGTCATGTATGCTGGCGCGGTTGCCGTGCCGCTCATTCTCGGCGGTGCGCTCAAGCTGCCGCCCGCGGATGTGGCCTATTTGATCAGCGCCGATTTGTTCGCCTGCGGTCTGGCAACGTTGGTGCAATGCGTCGGATTTCCCGGCGTCGGCGTCCGCCTGCCGGTAATGATGGGCGTCACCTTCGCTTCGGTCGGACCGATGGTGGCGATGGCCCATACGCCGGAGGTCGGCCTGCTCGGGATTTACGGCTCGGTAATTGCCGCCGGCGTTTTCGCGATCGTGGTCGCGCCGTTCATGGGGCGATTGCTGCGGCTGTTTCCGCCGGTGGTAACCGGCACGATCATCCTGGTGATCGGCATTTCATTGATGCGGGTCGGCATCAACTGGGCCGGCGGCGGCCTGCCGACGGTGACCAAGGTCGTCGATGGCGTTCGCGCCACTTTCCCAAATGAAGCTTACGGAAAACTTGAAGGCCTGGGAATTGCCTTGTTCGTGCTGCTGGTCATCCTCGGTCTGATCCGCTGGTTCTCCGGCTTCGTCGCCAACATCGCGGTGCTGCTCGGCATCATAGCCGGCGCCATCCTGGCGACCCTGCTGGGGATGATGCGTTTCGACCATGTTGCGTCGGCCCAGTGGTTCGACATCGTCGTTCCGTTCCATTTCGGCTTGCCGCAATTTCACGTAGTGCCGATTGTCACCATGTGCATCGTCATGATCGTGGTCATGATCGAGTCGACCGGTATGTTTTTCGCGCTCGGCGAAATGACCGGCCGCAAGGTCGATCAAGCCGCGATCACCCGCGGGCTGCGGGCCGACGGCGTCGGCACCATCCTTGGCGGTATCTTCAACACGTTCCCCTATACGTCGTTCTCGCAGAATGTCGGGCTGGTCGGCGTCACCGGCGTACGCTCACGATGGGTCACCGCCACCGGCGGCGTCATCATGCTGGTGCTCGGGCTGCTGCCGAAATTATCGTCGCTGGTTGCGGCGTTGCCCGTCGTGGTGTTGGGCGGTGCCGGCGTGGTGATGTTCGGCATGGTCGCCGCCACCGGGGCGCGGATACTGACCGGCGTCGATTACCGGACCAATCGCTACAACTTGTTTATTGTCGCGATCTCGGTTGGTTTCGGGATGATCCCGCTGGTCGCGCCCAACTTCTTCCAATACACCCCGCCGGTGCTGCGTCCGCTTCTGGAGTCAGGCATCCTGCTGGCGGCAATCGTGTCGGTGCTGCTCAACCTGTTCTTCAACGGCTTAGGCCGCGCGGAAGCGACGGATTCGGACGCGGCGGCCGCGACCGCTTCCGTACACGTGTGAGGATCAGAACCAGCGCTCTTGCACGCTGATCGTATCGCCGGGTCGGAGCGGAAAGCTCAACGGCACCGCGATGCGCATCTGCCGGCCGTAATAACTGCGGGTCAGCACCACGCTCTTGCGTGAAGCGCGCGGCGTGAACCCGCCGGCGATCGCCACGGCCGTTTCGGCTGTCATGTTGGCGACATAAGGATATTGGCCCGGCTGGGTGACCTCGCCGAGGATGAAGAAAGGCCGATAGGCTTCGACCTCCACCGCAACATGCGGTTCGCGGATGTAGCCGTCGCGCAGTCGCTCGGCGATCCGCCCGGCCAGCTGGTCGGTGGTCAGGCCGCGCACGCCCACTGCGCCGGCCAGGGGCATGTCGATATTGCCACTGGCGTCGACTGCATAGGAATTGGTCAGTCCATCCTGACCGAAGATCACAATGCGAAGCCGGTCGCCGGAATCGAGCGTGTAACCGGCCTGACCGGGCATCGGCGCCGCGTAGCCGTAGAGACCGCCGTATGGCGAAGGCGCGTACCCCGCCGCCATCGATGGAGCATAGCCCGCCGCCATCGGAGCATAGCCCGCGGCCATCGCCGGGGCGTAGCCGCCGGCCATCATCGGGGCGTAAGACCCTCCCGCCCCGTAGACGACGCCATCGATGCCGGACATCCCCGCTCCAGGATATGCGAAGTAGGCGGTGGGCTGCCGGGCGCATCCCGCCACCACGATCGCTACACCCATTAACAGGAGAAAGGAGCGGAGGACCCGCATACGCGCAATCCGGCCCGGTTAGAGCAAATGTTGAGGCCCGATTAACGCTTGGTATGGTTAACAATCCCTCACCGGAGGCGATGGAACTCAAGGAAATCCCGGCCGTTGCGGCGTTTTCGGGACCGGCCGGGACAGGCAGGCTTTGCGATCGGGCGAATCAGAGCGACAGGCTGCCTCCGTCGCCCTCGAGCATGGCCGGCGAGACGGATCGCCGGCTTTCCCGAACCGACCCCGATCCGGCCGAAACTTGATCGGACCAGGGCCTAGTCGGCCTTGTCGTGGTGTCGCCCAATCCGCTCGGAAAGCGCCAGCAACAGTAGCGAGACGACAAACATTAGCGGGAAGGCGATGACCCAGCCGAGCTTGGTGGTATCGGCGGTCTTTTCGAGATCGAGGTACCAAGCCAGCGCGTCAACCGCGGCGATGACGGCGATCGAGCCGATCACCCTTTGCTTGAGCGCACCGAAATCAATTTCGACAAGCCCGGTCGGCCAGGCCGCTTGCTCATCTTGACTGATCTTGTGGATGAAATTCTCGAAGCCGGAAAAGATGACAATGAGAACAAGGTTGGCGGCAAGCGAAAGGTCAACCAGATTGAGCACGTCGACAATCAGATCGTGCCAGGTCAACCCCGGCAATGTCTTCACAAGCGCGTAGAAATCCGCAAAGAAGCGATAGATCAGCAGCAACATACAAAACACGAGCCCGATCAGAAACGGCGCGATCAGCCAGCGTGAAATAAACAGTATTGCTTGGAAGGCGCGATCGATCTGGCGCATGGGTGTCTCCACGGGGCAAACGTCGGGACAACGCTGCAATTGTACGGAAAGACTCTTCGAGTCACGGGCCGCACGTCCTTGAAATCGATCCGCTGCCGATAGTCAAGCGCACGCCGGTACGCCGGCCGGCCGCTTTTCGACGACACCGATAGTCGCGGACTTAACCGGTGGGCCGCTCGCCGCCACGCCGGCCGTTTTTCGTTGCGGTCCGTTCCCGATTTCACCTGCGCCGCCGCCTGGCCAGCTGGTTGAGGGCCTCGACGCCGATCGAGAAGCCCACCGCCGCGTAGATGTATCCCCTAGGAAGATGAAGACCGAACCCGTCGGCGACGAGTGCCACGCCGATCACGAGCAGGAAACTGAGCACCAGAACCTTGACCGTAGGGCGCCGGTTGATGAAGCGGGCGACCGGCTCCGCCATCGCGAGCATGACGGCCATGGCAATGACGATTGCAGCCGCCATGACCCAAAACTCATTTGCCATTCCAACCGCCGTGATGATGCTGTCGAGTGAAAATACCAGATCGAGCATCACCATTTGGGCCACGATCCGGGCAAAGCGCGCCGATGCCGAAGGTGGCTGCCGGTCCAACTCGGACCCCTCGATATGCGCATGAATCTCGCGGGTGCCGCTGTAGACCAGAAAGATCCCACCGGCGATGAGAATGAGATCGCGCGCGGAGAGGCGGTGGCCGAACCCCTCAAGCACGGGTTCGGTCAGCTTGGTGACCCACACGATGCCCGCCAGCAGCGTCAACCGTGCCGCCAGAGCAAGCATAAGCCCCAACCGGCGCGCCGGCGCTTGACGGCGCAGCGGCAGCCGGTCGGCCAGCACCGAAACAAGAATAATGTTGTCGATACCGAGAACGATCTCGATCGCCGTCAGCGTCAGCAGCGCTGCCCAAATTTGCAGATCGCCGGCCCACGCGAAACTCATAGCCTCCTCTTACGCTGAAGAGTCGGGAAGATCCGGCTACATCGCCAACCAGTCCGGGTGGTGACGTTCAATCCAGTCCAACAACCGGGATCGCAGCGACCGCAAGGGCGGCACATCGTCGGCAATCAAGGCCAAGCCGAGCGGCAGCATCCAGAATCCCAATACCGGAAGGAAGCCGAAAACGCCACCGCAGACCAGGAGGCCCCCCAGCGGCATTCTAATCCAGACGGAGGAGGGCCGCCGCAGCCACCGCACGGTAGAGCAAAAACGCTGTGGCAGTCGGTCGATCAGCCGCTCGAGGCGGTGATCGACAGCGCCGCGCGGTTCTAACTTTCGCTCCACCTCATCCTCTCCCGGATACATCGCGGTGCGCCGACGAGCGGCAACGCGGCACCGGTCACAACCTGCGCAACGCCGCGTATGACCCTCTGGCCGGCAGCGTCAACAGGAACAGCCGTATCAGCTTGAGGGCCGCCAACTCGGCCGGATGAATCTGCCAATCGGCCGCAGCGACGCGCTCCGCAGTGCGCACCACAACGGACGCCAGCGACAGACCGGCCAAAGGCCGAAAAGTTTTGGCAATCACTTCCGGGCTGTCGCGGTCTTTGAGCTCTTGCACGCGATCGTCGAAGGCTTCGGCGATGTCTTGACGTGTCATCGTGGGCACGAATCCTTGCCGGTCGAGGTAATTCACCAATCCGTCGCGCTCGACGGCGGCAATCCGGCCGTCGGCCAGCGCGATGAGGGCACCGGCAGTGACCAGAGCCTGCATCACCTCTTCGTCGGAATGATCGGGATAGTTGGTGGTGAGCGCGGCAGTGACAGGATTCGGACGCGTCTGTCGTCTTGACATGGCTACTCCTGCTTTGTGGTGCGCCACGCGCAACAGGAAGCTCAGACCAGCCTTCTTCGGGGAAGATCGATGACGTTTCGAGCCCCGACGTCGGCGAATCCCAGCGCATGGACGCGGGAACGCTGATCCGACATCGCGAGGTTGACCGACATCTGTCGGCGTCCTCGCCAGAGGGGCCCGGATACGATTATTCGTTAATACCTAGGAACTGCGCCGCGCAAGTCAAGGAG
>JAGXAC010000239.1 GCA_019075925.1 Hyphomicrobiales bacterium
AGGTAAGCTCGCGTTCAAGCGCCGTTCGCGCCGACGAGCCCATTTCCGAGAACTCGAAATGGAGGCCGAGCGGCGAGCTGTCGGCCAGCCGAACGCGTACGGCGCCGATGCCCTCGACGTTGGCATGCAGCATGCTCCCGACCACCAGGGGAGCCATATCCGGGACTTCGCCGAGCCTCATCAGCATACCGCCTTCGGAGATGTCGGCGGTCTGACCGCGAAGCAGTCCTTCGGGCGTTCGCAGTTCCACCGCGATTTCGCAGGGCAACCGGTCGTGCCGCCGCCGGTCGCCGGCCTCGCTTTGCCGCAGGAAAATCGTCATTCGCATCTTGAGCTTCTGCGCCAGCGTGATGACGCTCCGGCCGTGCTGCTCGACGGATTTGCCAAGGGCGTTCGCCCCCGCGGCAGCTACGCGGATTTCCGCAGCGCCTTCCGATACGTCGTCTGTGAAGCGCAGGGTTTCGTTGGCGTTGCGCGCGACCGCCGTCGTTGCTCCATTTTGCTGTTGTACGGCGGTGGCGACGCTCGCGAACAGAGGCTGAAGAACCTTGATCACTTCGGTAATCTGTTGAACGGCGTCGAAGCAATCCGCCGCGTCGTTCTGCAACGCATCGATTTTTTGTGAAATCTCCTCGGTAGCTTTTTGCGTCTCCTGCGACAGTTTCTTTACTTCGGAGGCGACCACGGCAAAGCCGCGACCGGCTTCGCCGGCTCGCGCGGCTTCGATGGTGGCATTGAGCGCCAGCAGATTGGTTTGTCGTGCGACCGTGGAAATCAGGCTTAGGACATTCCCGATCTCGGTCGATGATCGCTTCAACCCTTCGACGCCGCGTCCGGCGAGCGCCGCCGAGTCGTTGGCTTGGAGCGTGAGATCGTCGGCTCTGCGGACCCGAGCGCCGATGTCGTCGGCGGAACGTGCAAGTTCCTCAATCGCCGCCGCAAGCTGCGTCAAGTCGCGACTGGCGCTGGCGGCTTGGGTTACCAGACCGTCGGTCTTTTGCGTAATTTTCGCGGTTGCGGCGGCCGAATCCTCGGCTTCGCGGCACACAACCTCGCAAGCCTGGTGAACCGCGCCGATCATCGCGCCAAGATCGGCCTCCAGCAGATTGATGGTCTCGCCGATACTGCTGAGTTGGAGGCGCTGCTCCTGCTTCGCGTCGGCCGGAGCGGCGACCGTCGGCTCGCGCACCGTCTCGTCGGCGCGTTCCGTATGCTTTGTGGGAAACCATTGCATTCGGCAGGCCGGTCGCTCGGGGGAGGCCGATGCAGTGTTGGTCGGCTATGGTGAATATTCGGTTAAGGCGGACTTAGCTTTTGGGCTAGGGCATTGATTTTGACGCGGGAATACCAACGCCTGTTCCGAGGATTCAGGTCCGTTCGACCTCATCGATTGCAAGGTCAAGCCATACCGGCACATGGTCCGAAGGCTTTTCCCAGGTCCGCACCTGACGGTCGATGCCGACGTCCGTCAATCGATCGGCGGCCTGCGGCGAGAGCAGCATGTGATCGATGCGGATGCCATTGTTCTTCTGCCAGGCGCCGGCCTGATAGTCCCAGAAGGTGTAAAGGCCGGCGTCGTCGGTTGTCGCCCGAACCGCATCGGTCAATCCGAGATTGATCAGCGTTCGGAATTCCGCGCGTGTTTGCGGCAAAAATAGTGCGTCCCCGACCCAGCTTTGTGGATTGCGGGCGTCGGCCGCCTCCGGAATGACATTGAAATCCCCGGCTAGGATCAGCGGCTCGCCCAGCGACAGCCGATTCTGAGCGTAGCTAGACAGCCGCTTCATCCAGCCGATCTTATAGGAATACTTTTCGGTCTCCGGCGGATTGCCGTTAGGCAGGTAGATGGTGGCGACCCGCAATGCGCCCGTCGCCGTCGAAATCACTGCCTCGATGAATCGCGCGTGATCGTCGGTGTGATCGCCCGGCAGTCCTTTACTTACTTCGTCGAATGGAAATTTCGAGAGCAGCGCGACGCCATTGAATGTCTTCTGTCCGTGGACGGCGAGATTGTAGCCGAGCGACTCGAACGCCTCGCGCGGAAACGCGTCATCGACGCATTTCGTTTCCTGCAGACAGACGATGTCGGGCTTGCGCTCGGCGAGCCAAGTCAGCGCCGAATCAAGCCGTTGCTTGATCGAGTTGACGTTCCAGGTGGCGATGCGCATGTTTTAGCGGGCCAACCTTATCCGAAAACCGGCAACAACTTTTCGGGATCAGCCCTATAGCGCAAAACTCGTGCCGCAGCCGCAGGATGCGGTCGCTTTCGGATTGTTCACCTTGAAGGAGGAGCCGATCAAATCGTCGACGAAATCGATTTCCGATCCGGCCATGTAATCGAGCGAGATCGGATCGATCAATACCGTCGCGCCAGCCCGTTCAATCACCACGTCGTCGTCTGCCTTGGCCCGTTCGGTGTCGAATTTGTACTGAAAACCCGAGCATCCGCCGCCCTCGACGCTGACCCGCAACATGGTCCCGACCGGCTCCTTGCGCAGAATTTCTCCGATCTGGCGCGCGGCACGCTCGGTGACGGTGACATTGACTGGCATAATAGTCTCCGGCCGGGCTATTCGTGCATTGCCACGGCGATACCCGATAGGTAAGTGCACAAATGGCCGAGGTCAATTGCGGGCAGCCCCCGTGGCGATGATCGACCCTCACCGTCGTGCGGTTTACGCCTGCGACCCAGCGCAAAGCCGCGGCCGGCTTCACCCGGAACCCGCCAGCAAGGCCCGTAGTCCGTTTCGTCGGGATTGCGACCGTATCATTCACTCGACGGCTTTCCGCCGGCTCAAGCACAAGACTCAAGTGTTCGTATTCGATGAGGGCGATCACTATCGAACCCGGCTCACGCATACGCTCGAGGTCGCGCAAGTTGCGCGCGCGCTCGCCCGCGCGCTGGCGCTGGACGAGGATTTGGCCGAGGCGCTGGCGCTGGCGCACGATCTGGGCCATCCGCCGTTCGGGCACGCCGGCGAGCGGGCGCTCGAAGAGTGCTTGCGCGCTTTCGGCGGCTTCGATCACAACGCCCAAACCTTGCGCGTGGTCACCGCGCTGGAGCGACATTACCCGACCTTTGACGGGCTCAATCTCACCTGGGAGACGCTCGAAGGCCTGGTCAAACACAACGGGCCGCTCACCGACCGCGATGGACGTCCAGTCGAACGCTATCGCATCCACGGCATTCCCGGGACGATCCGCGATTATATCCGCCGGCAGGACTTGCAATTATGGAGCTTCGCCAGCGTGGAGGCGCAGGTGGCCGCGTTCGCCGACGACATCGCCTACGACGCTCACGACATCGACGACGGCTTGCGTGCCGCATTATTCACCCTCGACGACATCGCCGTCGTCGCTCTGCCGGGCCGGATTCTCGCCGATATTCGCGCGGAATTCCCCACTCTTGATCCCAGCCGCACCGTCCATGAGTTTATTCGCCGCTTGATCGGCCTTTTGATCGAAGACCTCGTCGCGCAGACCCGGCGCAATCTTGCCGCTCTTGCGCCGCGTTCGGGCGACGATGTGCGCAACGCGCCGTCGGGAGTAGCCGGATTCTCCCCGGCGATTGCAGAGGCGGAACGGTCGATCAAAGGCTTTCTCCAAACCCGGATGTACCGCCACGCCCGCGTTCAGCGGGTCATGAATGAGGCCGCGGGCGTCGTGCGCGATCTCTTTGGCCGTTACGCCGAGCATCCCGGCGATCTGCCGGCGGAATGGCAGGAAGGTCTTGCGGGCGCCGACGATCCGGCGCGCGCGCGACGGCGTCGTTGATGTAGTATTCGCGGGTGACCTTGAAGCCGGCGGCATCGAGCAAATTTGCCAGCGCATCGCCGAATACGGCGCCGCGACCGTGGCCGACATGC
>JAGXAC010000240.1 GCA_019075925.1 Hyphomicrobiales bacterium
AAGGCTGATCTGCACCCGCCCGGAGCACCTCATTAGGAAGGTGCCGATAGCGCCGGTTCGGCTTTTGGTCGCCTTATGACTTGGTCATCTTCATACCGGTCGGCGTGCAGACCTGCCCCTCATAGGCCCAGTAGGGCTTCGGCTCGACCCACTGCTTGACCTGCTCGATGATCTTGAACTGACCATTCGATTGAGCCTCGCCGATCTTTGGCCAAAGATAGGTGTGCGAATTCTCCGGATCGATCTTCACCAGACCTTGCGGGGCCTTGAATTCTTGGCCCCAAGCGGCCTTGCGAATCTCCGGCGGGGTCAGATTCTTGCCTCCGAGCTTCTCGACGGCCTGTTTGAAGAGGTAGACCTGAAAGTAGGCGGGCTCGGAGACGAAGTTCGTCACCTTGTCCTTTCCGTATTTTTTCTGAAAAGCCTCAACGAACTTGTGGTTTTCCGGCGAGTCGTACGACATGAAGTACGGCGCCGAAGTGAAGTGTCCGACCGCGAACTCTCCGCCCATGGCGGCGATTTCTTCTTCCGATGTGGTCAAGCTCGCCATCGGCATCTTGGCAGGATCGAGTCCCGCTGCCTTGTATTGGCGATGCAGCGCCACAACGGAGTCGCCGACCACAGTCGAGAAGATAACGTTCGGCTGAGTGTCCTTGAACTTCTGGATGACTGAGCTGAACTCGGAATGGCCGAGCGGCACGTACTCTTCGCCGACCACTTCGCCCCCCAGTCGCTTGAGCAGGATTTTACAGACGTTGTTCTCTTCCTTTGGATAGATGTAGTTTGATCCAATCAAATAGAACTTCTTCCCGAAATTCTTGAGCAGCCAGGGAACGAAATCCTGCTGCTGTTGATTGGGGACCGCACCCGTATAGATTACGTCTAATGAGCATTCGCGGCCCTCATAGAGGGTCGGGTACCAGTAGAGATTGTTATACTTCTCAAAGACTGGCAGCACGGCCTTTCGGCTTGCGGAGGTGTAGGAACCGAATACGCTGACGCACTTGTCGCCCAGCACGAGCTTTCGCGCCTTCTGCGCGAAGGTGGCCGGATCGGAAGCGGGATCCTCCACGACGGGCGTCAATTTCATGCCGTTGATGCCGCCGGAGGCGTTGATCTCTTCAATCGCCATCAAGCAGGCCTGGTTGAGCGACGTCTCGATAATGGCGGTCGTGCCGGTCAGGGAATACAGCACTCCGACCTTGATCTCGCCTCCCGCCGCGCGGGCGAGATCGGCGTTCTTGATCCAGATGTGTGGGAATCCGAAAGAAGCAGCAGCGCCAGTCGCAGCCGTTACTTTCAGGAAGTCACGTCTCCTTATACTCATCTCCGTGTTCTCCCAGAAAAAAAACAAAAGCCCCACGACGAACGGACGGTTCGCGGTGAGGCTCTGATGCCATTTGAATGTCGACGGCGCTGTTGCCGCGGCCGCCAGCAGGCGGCAAAGGGGAGGTTAGCCGAGGAGTTGGTGGGAGTCAATGAAATGCGAGGCGAACAAAGCGACCGTCGTGCGTCGCTCCATCGCCTGGCTGCGCAGATAAGCGTAGGCCTCGTCCTCACCGATTCGGCGCATGTCCATAACGATCGTCTTTGCCCGCTCTATGTCACGGATCGCCTTGATGTTCTCGTCAAGACGGGAAATGCGGCTGCGCAGCCGACGGATGAACTGGAACTGGCTGCGCGCCAGAACTAAGCTCGTCTGAATTGCGCTTCGCTGAAACGGGCGATGGAGCACCGCGTCTGGACAGCAATTGCGCAGCTTTTTGAGCGAGTGCTGGCCGTCTTCGGGCAGGAGAAGGATCAAGGCGGAACTGGCTTCGCCGGGTACCCAGGGCAACTGATCCAGCAAAGGAAGGCTAATATCGGCCAAGATGAGATCGTGTTCGGCGGGCAGACGGTCGATCACCGGATAAAGATGAACCACGTGGCTGGCCGAGCGCCGCAGTTCGCGCAACAACAAGTCGACCTGCGCGTCGCGTTCCGCCGCCACGAGAATCGACAAATTTTCTGCCTCATGCCGCGGCGGCGTCATAAGTGCCGGGCTCCCTTACGCCGGCGCCAGCCGGCCGAAGCCGGTGCCGGTCAGGAACGGATCAGGCGGGACCAGAGATGAGGATTCCTGCAGCACATCAAATTGTCCACGACCGTTTGCGCGACCGATGCGGCTCCAGAGTTTGGCATGGCCGCAGCCGGCGTCGATGGAAACCGTACCCTGGGGGGCATCGTAGGTTGAGCCGAGCACCATAGGTCGCAGGATTTCCGGGTCGAGCGAATTGGCGTGCTCTAGCGCGCGAGCAAACAAGTGGACCTGAAAGTAAGCCGCCTCCACGCACATGTTGGTGGACTGGTCCTCGCCAAAGCGGCGTTTGTAGCGCTTCACGAATGCATCATTGGTCACACCGGGCAGGCCCTCGAAATAGGGCGCCGCCGTTATATGCCCTTCGCCGACGTCCGCTCCCATGGCGCGGATCTCGGCTTCCGTTGTGGTCAGGCTAGCTATGGGGGTAATGCGAGGGTCGAAACCGAAATCAGCGTAGGCTTGGTAAAGGGAGACGGTGGCCTCGCCCACGACCGTGGAGAAAATAACGTCGGGCGAGAGATCGCGGATTTCGTTCAGGACCGGCACGAAATCTCGGCGCGAGGCGCGCAGGCCGACATAGCGTTCGCCGACGACATGGCCGCCGCGCTTGCTCAGCAGCTCGCGCATCACCCGATTGGACTCGCGCGGGTATACATAGTCGGAACCGATCAGATAGAAGCGCGACCCGTATTTCTCAGTTAGAAATTGGCAAAGGGCGACGCTGTTCTGGTTTGGCGCCGCACCGGTGTAGATGACGTTCGGCGAATATTCGAAACCTTCATAGAGGGTCGGATACCATAAAAGGCAATTCAGCCGCTCTACGATGGGCAAGACGGCTTTGCGACTGCTTGAAGTGTAGCAGCCGAAGATCGTCGAGAGCTGATCCTCAACGATCATGCGCTTCGCATAAGCTCGAAACAGGGCATTCTCGGAAGCGGGATCGTAAATCACTGGAACGAGTTCGCGGCCATTGACGCCGCCGCGCTCGTTGATTTCCTCGATAGCAATCAAGGTGCCATGGACTTGGGTTTCTTCGATAATGGCCATAAAGCCGGTGCGGGAGAAGAGAACGCCGACGCGCCACGGCTCGCCAGTATTCGCCAGTGATTCTTGTTTCATGGCTTGACCCGCCGACTCTGGGTTCGGACCCCCGCCAAAATTGTTAACAGGATGCGACGGACACGAAGTGGAGTCAAACGTCTAGATTGCCTGTATGTGCGGCACCTCGCCGATCGGCTGAGCACTGGGCCTTGAAACTGCCAGCGCACCGGTACTCCTCCAGGTCGGCGTAGGCGGCACATAAGAACCCTGCATGCTACTTTCGATGGAGCGGGCGTGGGGCTGTTCGAACGGTTCAGATCGCGCGATCCGTACCGAGATGATCCACGCACGCAAGTCGCTCACGGGGCACATCTTCGGTCAGATCACCGCGGGCGAGATGGAGGAGCAGAGGTTGGCCTCTCGGGAACTCGCCACCTAACATTGCTCGTGAGATGAGAGAAGAGCCCAAGCCATAAAAGCAGCCCCTTCAAACTGCCAGCGCGCCACTTGGTTAATACCCATGTAGCTGGCCACAGTTAAAGATGTGGCCGCGATTAGCGAGACGTTCCCCATCAGCTTACTAGACACCGCGCGGCTTCGCGATCTCAAAGCACGGTGGCAGACATGCGGGCGAGCGCTTCTCCGACTTCCGGCTTCATAGATGTTTGGGAACGTGGACAAGTTTACTCATGCCTGAAGCGGGACT
>JAGXAC010000057.1 GCA_019075925.1 Hyphomicrobiales bacterium
GACCGCCGGTGACCGTCGTCGTCACCTGTTGCTTGCTGTCGGGATCTTCGTAGGTGATCGTGCCGGCCTTGGCGTCGTGCGCCACCACCGGCACCTGCAAGACCGCGCCGGTCGCCGGCGAGATCGGCAGGAACGGCGAATAGGTCTGCGCCCGCTCCTCGCGCAGTGACGGCAGCATGATCGCCATCACGGCATCGAAATGCGCCAGCACTTTCGACAGCGCCGCGTCGAAAAGACCTGACTGGTAACATTCGGTCGACGACTTGAACTCGTAATCGAAGCCGAACTGGTCGAGGAAGGCGCGCAGCCGCGCGTTGTTGTGCGCGGCAAAGCTTGGATAGGTGCCGAACGGATCGGGGACTTTGGTCAGCGGCTGACCGAGATGTCGCGCCAGCATCTCCTTGTTGGGCACGTTGTCCGGTACTTTGCGCAGCGCATCCATGTCGTCGGAAAACGCGATCAGCCGGGTCTTGACCTTGTCGTCGGTCAGCACGCGGAAAGCGTGTCGCACCATGGTCGTGCGGGCGACCTCGCCGAACGTGCCGATATGCGGCAGGCCGGACGGCCCGTAGCCGGTTTCGAAAATCACCTCCGGCTTCGGCCGTTTTTTCAGGCGCGCGACGAGCTTGCGTGCTTCCTCGAATGGCCAGGCGTTCGACTGTTCGGCGAGCGCGCGCAACTGCACAGCATTTTCATTTGCCACAACCATCATCATCGACTGCTTTCAGGCGGCGCTTTCGATCTCGCTCCAATCAAAACGGGCTGATCGGGAAATAGCGCAGCCAGAGATCGGTGAAACTTCCCTTTTCCCACAGCTGGAATAACGCCCAATTCAGCGAAAGCCGCAACAGGTCGTTGCCGCGCTTGACCGCGATGCCGACGCCTTCGCCGAAATAGCGGCTTTCCAGGAACGGACCGCCGCGGAACGCGCAGCAGCCGGCGGAGTCGCTGCCGTTGAGCCAAAACGCCAGCGCGATGCCGTCACCGAACAACAAATCGACGTCGCGCCGGCGCAGCGCCTCGCGCGCCGTCTCCGCGTTCGGATAGGGTCGGATTTCGGCTTCGGTGAACATGGCTTTGAGATAAGCCTCGTGCGCGGTGCCGGCCACCACGGCGATCTTCTTGCCCTCGAGCCGCTCCGGCAGCACCTCGCCGATCGGGCTGTCGACCCGGGCGACGAAACGCGCCGGCTTGCGGTAATAGGGATCGGTGAAATCGGCGCGGCGGCGGGCCGCTGCAGTGGGCGCGATGGAGGCAATCACGGCGTCGCCGCGATTGTCGTTGAGCGCATCGAGCAAGCTATCGAACGGCCGCGCCTGGATGGTGCAGGTGGTCTTGATCTCGTCGCAAATGCGCCGCGCCAGATCGACATTGAACCCGGTCGGGTTGCCGTCCGGCCCGGCGTAGTCGAATGGCGGATAATCGAGGTCGGTCAGGAAACGGATGGCCGGGATGCGCGACAGATCGGGCCGCTCCGGCCGCCGGCGCGGATCCCAGAAACCCGGCACATCGACTGCGCGCGGCGGCCGCGCAGCCTCGGCGGCGCGCGCCGGATGCGGGCGATCGGGCGCGAGCGCGACCGCACCCGCAACGAAGGCGATCATCGCGCCGAGCCGCATGGCGTTCGCGTGGCGAGCGAATAAGGCGCGGACGATCTGCATCGGGCGGCGGGCCTTAAGCCAAAGCATTGCTGCGGCCCGATTAGCGGGATCGCGGGCGAAAGTCGAGACAAAGCCGGGAGCTTCCGGACGTTTGACGGTTCGCGCGGCGCGATGCTACGAACCGCCCACGCTCCATTTTCCGCCGCGATTTGGAAGACGTTTCGACTTGCAAGAGTTGCGGACGTGCCCCGGCCATGAAATTACCGCCCTTCGACTACGCCCGCCCGAGCACCGTTGCCGAAGCTGTCGCGCTTCTCGCCGCGCACGATGGCGAAGCAAAGCCGCTCGCCGGCGGTCAGAGCCTGGTGCCGATGCTGGCATTCCGCGTCGCCGCGCCGGCCCTCGTCGTCGACCTCGGCAAGCTCGACGAGCTCGCGCAGATCCGGATTTCGGAGGCAGGAGTTGCGCTCGGCGCCATGGTGCGCTGGCGCGACATTCTCGCCGACGCGCGCTTGCGCAACGCGCATCCGCTGCTGGTGGCCGCCGTCGAGAACGTCGCGCATTATCAGATTCGCAATCGCGGCACCGTCGGCGGCAGCCTCGCTCATGCCGATCCCGCCGCCGAGCTGCCGTGCATCGCGGTCACCTGCGAGGCCGACATCGTCGTGCTCGGCAAAGCCGGCCCGCGCAGCATCGCTGCCGCTGAATTTTTCCTTGGTCCACTTTCCACCGCGCTCAAGTCCGACGAGATCATCATCGAGCTCCGCTTGCCGGCCTGGCCGGCGTGGCGACGCTTCGGCTTTGCGGAATTTTCGCGCCGGCACGGCGATTTCGCCCTGGCGGGGGCGGCGGTGTTCTACGATCGCGACGGCGGCAAGGCGCATCATGCGCATGTCGGAGCGATCGGCGCCGCCGACCGGCCAATCCGCCTTGCCAGCGCCGAAGCCGCGGTCAACGGCAACGGACTGGACGACAAGGCGATCGTCGCCGCGGCCGCGGCGGCGCGGGCCGCCATCGACCCGCCCAGCGACATTCACGCCAGCGGCGCTTATCGCCGGGCGTTGATCGGCACGATGATCGAACGCGCGCTGAGCGCTTCGGTGTAGCCGCCGCCTGCACGGGCGTGAGAAGAAAGCCGCGGCGGCAATGATGCCGGCGCGCTACAGATCGAAGCCTTGATTGGGTGCCGGCATTTCGACTTGCGTTTTGGCAAGCCGGGACGCGATCGACCGCATCGAGCCCTCCTCCCCGTGTGTGAGAAAAGTGCGCGCCGCGCCGGTAGACTCTTGCCATTTGAGCAGCCCGGCCTGATCGGCATGGGCCGAAAACCCATCGATCGTGTAAATCTTCGCTCTGACCGGGATATCTTCGCCAAAAATGCGCACCGGGTCTTGCCCGTTGATGATCCGCCGCGCCAACGTCCCATTGGCGGCATAGCCGACGAAGATCACGCTGCACTCCGGCCGCGAAAGATTATGTTGCAGGTGGTGCACGATCCGTCCACCCGTCGCCATGCCGGAGCCAGCCATGATGATCGCCCCAGCGTGAATGTTGCTCAGCGCCGCCGATTGCGCCCGGTCACGGGTGAAGCGCAAGCCAGGCAGCGCCAGCGGATCGTGACCGCCCTGAAACAGCCGCGCGGCCTCGGGCCGCAGGTCTTCAAGGTGACGCGCAAAAATCTCGGTCGCTGAAATCGCCATCGGCGAATCAAGAAATGTCTGCGTGGACGGCTTCAATCGGCTTTTTTCAATCCCCTGGTTGAGCAGAAACAGGAGTTCCTGCGCGCGTTCGAGCGCGAACGCCGGAATGACGACGTTGCCGCCGCGCGCAAACGTGTCTGCGATCGCGCGGTACAGTTCGTCGATTGACGCGTCCATCGGCTTGTGGAGACGATCGCCGTAGGTCGTCTCCATCACGGCCACGTCCGCACGCGGCGGCGCTGGCGGCGGCAGCAGCAAAGGGTCCGTCCCATTGCCGAGGTCGCCTGAAAACAGCAGCCGCAAGGTGCGGCCGGCTTCGGTCGCTTCAAGGAGAATACTGGCCGAGCCGAGAATATGTCCGGCACTCACAAACGTCGCGCGCGCGCCTTCGCCGAGATCGACCGGTTCGCCGTAGCGGGTACTGCGCTTGAACGCCTCCAGGCACTTGAGCGCGTCGGCTACGGAATAGAGCGGCTCCGGCGGCGCGGCGCCGTGCTGCGGCCAATGCGAATTCGGACGCGCTTCCTCCTCTTGCAGGTGAGCGGCGTCGAGCATGACCAGCTTGGCGAGCTCGCGGCTCGCCGTCGTCGTGATGATTTCACCGCGAAATCCGCGTTTGCTCAGTAGCGGCAGCCGACCGCAATGATCGAGGTGAGCGTGCGTCAGCAGCACAACATCGATGCTGGCGGGATCGAAACCGAAATCGCCGCCGTTTTCTTCGGCGAGTTGGCGGCTGCCCTGAAAGAGTCCACAATCAATCAGAAATTTGCGGCCGGCACATTCGACGAGGTGGCATGATCCGGTGACGTCGCGGTCGGCTCCATGAAACGATAGCCTCAAGCCAATTCTCCTCTGCAAGTCGGTTCAGCGATAATTGAGGCGATCAACCGTGCAAACCCATTGAGGCATCGCACGCGTCATACCAATCCTGGATGCTGGTCCAAACCTCATTCGCCGTTTCGGCAAACCAAAAAAGCTCGCGATCCTCCGCGTCGATGACGCCTTCGTCGGCCAGGAATTCAAAGTCGATGGCGCGGCGCCAATACTCTTCGCCGACCAGCACGACCGGGACCGGCTTGATCTTGCGGGTCTGCACCAGGGTCAAAACCTCGAACAGCTCGTCGATCGTGCCGAAGCCGCCTGGGAACGCGACCAGTGCCTTCGCGCGCAGCAGAAAATGCAACTTGCGCAAAGCGAAGTAGTGGAATCGAAAACACAACTGCGGTGTGATGTAGGGATTGGGATATTGCTCGTGCGGCAGATTGATATTGAGGCCGACGGATTTTGCACCGGCGTCGAAGGAGCCGCGGTTCGCGGCTTCCATGATTCCCGGCCCGCCGCCGGTCATGATCACCAGTTTGGATCGCGACCCATCGTTATTGCGGCTGGCCCCGACTAGCCGTCCAAATTCGCGGGCGATCTCATAGTAGCGGCTCTTGGCCAGAATCCGCTCGGCTATTGCGAGCTTGCGGACCAGGACGGCATTACCGGGATCGTTTTCGAGAGCTTGGCGCAGGGCTTCGACGCTTCGTCGCGCCGCAGCGGGCTCCGAAATTCGCGTGCTGCCGAACGCGACGATGGTATCGCGGATGGCATGCTTTTCGAGCAGGGTTTCCGGCTTGAGATACTCCAACTGCAGACGGACCCCGCGCGCCTCGCCGCTCTCGAGGAAAGTCAGGTCCTGCTCGGACAGGACGTAGCTGGCGCTGTCCAGAATAGCCCGCACGCGGGAAGGCGCCTCGGGATCCTCCTCGGCCGGTTTCGGCCGGTGCCAGGGCAGCGGCTGCTTTCGCTTGTCGGGATGCGCCGGCTGTGGAATCGCAACCTTACCGGACGAGGCCTTTAAGTCTTTCGCCATCGTGGGGCCAATCTCGTTCGTTGTCGCCATGGTCGGCCGAAATGACTACCTGCCAAGCCGATCCCGATCAATGCACGGGCAATCATCGGGGCATCGCGAATTGCCGCGCCGTGCAACCCGTCGGCCAAATGAAGCCATAGTCGCGCAGAGGTTCATCCCCGCTCCGGCGAGAAAGCCGCGTATCCATACTATTTTGAGTGTGTATCCATCCCCTATTCGCCTCTGCATATTCTCGGCTCGAATAATTAAGTCCAAGGTCGATTTTTGGAGACGCAATCATGAACGACGTTGGCGCCGTCAAAGAGCGGCCGAAACTACCCGGCCAGGTGGTGCTGGTGCTTCAAGGCGGCGGCGCGCTCGGCGCCTATCAGGGCGGCGTCTACCAAGCGCTGCATGAAGCCGGCATTGAGCCGGACTGGGTGGTCGGGACCTCAATCGGCGCGATCAGCGGCGCCATTATCGCCGGTAATGAGGTCGACAAGCGGCTGGACCGGATGAAGGAATTCTGGGGCCGGCTCGAGCGCAAGCCGCAATGGCACGAGACTTTATTCGGCGAGCGCGCCGCCGCCACCGCCGCCTATCTGGCGACGCTGACCCAGGGCATCAACGGATATTATTCGCCCAATCACGCCGTCGCTTTCGGCGGGCTCAATGCGCGGGTCGGCGTCGAGCGCGCAGCCTTCTATACGATCGACGATTTCCGCAAAACCATCGCCGACGTCGTCGACTTCGCGCGGGTCAACAACAAACAGACGCGGCTCACTGTCGGCGCCGTGAACGTGCGGACTGGCAAGATGCACTATTTTGATAACCGCGATATTCCAATTACGCTCGATCACGTGCTGGCCTCGGGCGCGCTGCCGCCCGGGTTTCCGGCGATCCGCATCGACGGCGATCCTTACTGGGACGGCGGGCTCTATTCGAACAGCCCGATCGAAGTGGTGTTCGACGACAACCCGCGCCGCGATTCAGTGGTGTTCTCGGTGCAGATTTTCCCGATTACCGGGCCGGAGCCCGATTCGGTCATGCAGGTGTTGAGCCGGCAGATCGACATTCAATATGCCAGCCGCGCCGACAGCCACATTCCGCGCCAGGAGCACATCCATCAACTCCGCCACATGGTGCGCGAACTGGTCCGCATGTTGCCCGAGGACAAGCGCAACATGCCGGAGGTGAAGGAGATGGCCGGTTACGGCTGCGGGACGTTCATGCACATCGTGCGGATCAATGCCAATCCGCCGCACAACGAAGATTATCTGCGCGAGATCGACTTCACGACGTCGGGCATCGGCCGGCGCTGGCGGGCCGGCTACGAAGACACCGTGCGCACGCTGGAACGGCGGCCGTGGGCGGCGCCGGTCGACCCGATGGTCGGTGTCGCGGTGCACGATTCCGACGCCCCCGAGCAGCCGTCGGAACGGGCGAATGGCTAAATCCGGGGAACAAAGCCGGCGGTAGGCAATTTTCCCTGCATCGGATCGACGAGGCAAACCGATGGCCGGCGCCACCGTCAGACGAAAATCCGCTCCCGCGCGGCGTCGCAAACCGGCGCGACGCAACAGCCGACGCTACTGGTCCGCCCGCGTGACCAAAGAAAGCGACGCGCTCGATCTCGATAACGGCGTGTTCAGTCTCAATGACCCCAAACGCATCGCCCGTTCGCTCAAGCGCTCGGCACAGCGAAGCCGGCGGCGAAAGAGCGAACCTTATCGTTCGGCGCTGTCGATGCTGATCTTCTACATCAACCGCGCCGGCAAGAATCTGCCGGCCGCCCGCCGACGCACCTTGCAGCAGGCGAAAGTGGAATTGCGCAAGCAATTCGGCCGCGACTGACGCAACCGCCGCGGGCGCGAAGCGGAATTTTCCCTTCTTCCATAGAGATTCGCTCGAGCGGCGCGCAGGTCCCACTTTCGGTGCAAGCGCTTGCCCATGACGCCGGAAGCGGATTTCGCTGCGCTTAAGTCTGGCCTCGCAAGCCCCGCTCCTTCAACGACGCTTGATGCGCCCTTGCCGGGTGTCCTCGCGCTTGGCATGCTGGAGCGACTGCGGGCGTAGTTCAGTGGTAGAACATCAGCTTCCCAAGCTGAGTGTCGTGGGTTCGATTCCCATCGCCCGCTCCACGGCCAGAATAGCAAATTAAAACTTTGGAGGCGACCATGGATCAGCAAAGCGGCCGACGATCGGGCTGGAGCTGGTGGTATCTGCTGCTCCTTGTCCAATTCGTTTTCCTGCTCTGGCCCGGCTATTACAACAAGATCGAGCCGTCCTGGATCGGCGTTCCGTTCTTCTATTGGTACCAGATGCTGTGGGTGATCATCAGCGCGATCCTGATCGCCGTCGTGTATTTCGTGACCGAAGAGTGAGGCGGCCGGCTTGGGCGGGGCGAGGTCGGCGTCGCCGTTGGGTCTTGCGGCAAGCTAACGTGGGGGGAAAGCCATGGCTGAGGTGAACTGGACTGCTCTCGTCATCTTCGTGCTGCTGTTCGCCCTCATCACCTGGCTCGGCTTCGCCGCGGCACAGTGGCGCAAGGGCGACCTCGATCAACTGCACGAATGGGGCCTGGGCGGCCGGCGCTTCGGCACGCTGATCACCTGGTTCCTGATCGGCGGCGACGTCTACACCGCTTACACCTTTGTCGCCGTCCCGGCGTTGGCGTTCGGCGCCGGCGCCATCGCCTTTTTCGCGGTGCCCTACGCGATCCTGATTTATCCGATCCTGTTTCTGCCATTCCCGCGGCTGTGGCGGGTCTGCCACAAGCATCACTACATCACCGCCGGCGATTTCGTCCGCGGCCGTTTTGGCAATCGCTGGCTGGCGCTGGCGGTGGCGGTCACCGGCATCGTCGCTACGATGCCCTACATCGCATTGCAACTGGTCGGCTTGCAGGTCGTCATCGCCGGCCTCGGCATTTCGGGGACCGGCTACGCCGGCGACCTGCCGCTGATCGTCGCGTTTATCGTCCTCGCCGCCTTCACCTATTCGAGCGGGCTGCGCGCGCCGGCCTCGATCGCGATCATCAAGGATCTGCTGATCTACGTCACCGCCTTCGTCGCCGTGATCGCCATCCCGATCCAGATGGGCGGCTTCGGCAATATTTTCGCGAAAGTGCCGCCGGCCAAATTGTTGCTGGCGGTGCCCGGCCCGAACACGACCGGCGCCTACGGCATCTACGCCACGCTTGTGCTGGGGTCGGCATTCGCCCTGTTCCTCTACCCGCACTCGATCACCGGCATTCTCGCCGCCAGCAGCGGACGCGCGGTGCGCCGCAATGCCGCGATGCTGCCGGGCTACACGTTCATGCTCGGCCTCCTGGCATTGATGGGCTTTTTCGCCATCGCCAGCGGCGTCGACAAGCTTCCCGAATATGCCGCCGGCTTCAAAGAGTTCAAAAACAACTTCGCAGTACCGGCGCTGTTCCTGCACAGCTTCCCGTCGTGGTTCGTCGGCATCGCATTTGCCGCCATCGGCATCGGCGCGCTGGTGCCGGCGGCGATCATGTCGATCGCCTCGGCCAACCTCTACACGCGCAACATCCACCGCGAATTCATCAATCGGAATCCGACCGATCGGCAGGAAGCGCAGATTGCCAAGTGGGTTTCGCTGATCGTCAAGCTGGGCGCGCTCGCCTTCATCATTTTCGTGCCGACGCAATACGCGATCTATCTGCAACTGCTCGGTGGCATTCTGATCATCCAGACGGTGCCCTCGGTCATGCTCGGCGTCTACACCCGATGGTTCAACGATTGGGCGTTGCTGGTCGGCTGGCTGGTGGGAACCGCCACCGGCTGCTGGATGTTCGTGTCGGCAAACCTGTCGCCGAATTATCCGCTGCACGTCGCCGGGTACACGTTCTCCGGCTACACAGCGCTTTATACGGTGGTGCTGAATCTCATTCTCGTCGTGGTGCTTACGCCGGTGTTCAACGCCGTCAGCGCGAAGCAGAGCGACGAGACCGCGGCCGCCGACTATCTGGCTTGACGGCGGTTACAGCCGCGTCACCATCGCGTGCAGCAGCGCGGCGCGGCCGCCGCGCACTGCCTTGACGCAGCGTTTGATCGCAGCGGCGACGTCGGCCGGATCGGCGACTTTTTCGGCATAGGCGCCGAACGCTTCCGCCACTTTGGTGAATTCCACCTTGGCGGCGAGTTTCGATTCGAACTCGTCGCTGGAATTGGCCATCCCGTCCGGGAAAACGCGCAACGTCGATTGTTTGACCGCCGACCAGCCGGAATTGTCCAGCACGATCGATAGAATCGGCAGTTGGTATTGCTGCGCGACCGCGAAGGTCGAGCTCGGATTGTTGAAATAAAAGCCGCCGTCGCCGGATACTTGCACCATCATCCGATCGGGCGCGGCAAGCCTGGCGCCAAGCGCCATGCCGCCGGACCAGCCGAGCCCGGCGCCATTGGTATTGAATGCCGTCTTCGGCAGCGGCCGCGGGATCTGCATCAGCACCGCCGGCGTGTTGGTCACCGCTTCATTGAAGATGACGTCCTTGGCATCCAGCACCTTGCCAAGCTCCGCCATGAAATAGTGCGGGTTGATCGCGCCGGGTTGTCCTTTGTTGGCGGCCAGTTTCGCCGCGTGCTCCTGCCGCTCCTGCCGCACGGCTTTGAGCCGTTCGAGGCGTGCCGCCGCCGCCGCCTTGAACCTGGGTGTGGCTTTTGCCTTGAGCGCCGTCAGCAGCTGATCGAGAATCCGTCCGCTGTCGCCCTGCAGGCGCAAGTTTCCGGGGAACGTCCACATCGGCGATCCGACCTTGAGTACATCGACGTCGATATGGGCCCAGAACGATCGGTCGTTCGGCTGCACTTCGGCGGGGAACCACGGTACTTCCACATCGACCAGGATGCCGACATCGACTGCCGGTACGGCGTCATCCGGCACAAATCCGGCGAAGCACGGACTGGCATAGGAGATGTTGCACTTCGAATTCGCCTCGAAAATCGGAACACCGGCAAATTGCGCGACCTCATCGATCTTTTGCGCGGTCAGCTCGTCGGTACCACCATAGCCGGTGATCAGGATCGGATTTTCGGCGGCGATCAACCGATCGGCAAGCGCGGCGACCAGCTCCGGGTCCGCACCGGCACCAGCCAGCGGGGTAAAACGCTCCGTGGGGTAGCGGTGAATGACGTCCACGTTCCAATGCTCGGTCAGCGTCTCCCGCTGCATCATCAAATAGACCGGACCGCGCGGCGAGCTTTGCATGACCGAATGGGCACGCCGCAGCGCCTCCTTGACGACCACGCCGGACGGCAACGTCCATTCCCATTTGACGTAAGGACGTACCAAGCTACCCTGATCGAACGGCTCCTGCACGAAGTGCACGTGGGTGTCGCGGGTTCCGACCAATTCATTGTGCGTCGTGTATGGCGCCTTGCCGGCCATCAGCAGTACCGGCAGGCGGCTGCGAAACATATTGTGCATGCCGTTGGCGGCATTAGCGGTGCCGACGTCGACATGCACCATGACGCCCTGACCACGCCCGGTCACCAGTGCGAAACCCGCCGCCATGTGCGCCGCGGTATTTTCGTGCGGACAGCGCACTACTTTCGGCATGGCCTCGCCAAGTTTGCGCCGATGCGCCATCTCTTCGATGATCGGCGCGTGATCGGTACCGAAATTGCAGAACAAATATTCGATGCCGGCTTCGTTGAGGCCCTCGAGCAGGTAATAGGCGGTGGAAAAATCGCGGACGTTCGACTTCCCGGCAACCGTCGTATCCATGATGCAACTGACCGTTTCTGCGTGTTTCGCCCGGCTTGAGGCGTTCAGCCACTATACCATCGTGGAACTCTGCACGCGCAACCGCCCGCGGCGGTCGCAAAGTTCCGTTATAAAATCGGTCAAATGCGCAGGCTGACCGCCGGCCTTCCGAACTCTCGCCACATTGCCGAACGATGGTCCCCGCGGTACGGGGAAAGGACTTCAAACATGAAATGGCAGGCCTTCTTGGCCGGCGCGCTCGCGTCGGTCTTCGCCACGACCGTGGCATTCGCCACTGTCCGCGTCACCAACGATCCGGGCGGCGAGATCAGTTCCTATGTCGCAAAGTTCCGCGAAATGCGTGCCGATGGCGAGCGGCTCGTCATCGACGGGCCGTGTCTTTCGGCCTGCACGTTATTTACCGCCTTCATCCCGCGCGACCACGTTTGTGTGACGTCGCGCGCCGTGCTCGGCTTTCATGCCGCGTCCTATTTTGACGACACCAGCCGTTCGCTGGTGCCGACACGCGCCGGAACGCGACTGGTGATGCACCTCTATCCGGCGCAAATCCGCGCCTGGATCGTGCGGCACGGCGGGTTGACGCCGCACATCATCGCGCTGCGCGGCCACGAGCTTGCCTCGCTCTATCACGTTTGCCGCTAGGCAGCGCCGAACCGCACCGTTGTCGGCTGCCCTGTTCCGGCCTATCTACGGTCGAAGGCAACCGATGCGCGACACTGTCGCACCACTCCTGTTGTCGCGGCCGCTCTTCATCGTGGCGGCAGCGGTTATACTGGCGCTTGCAGGCACGCTGTGGCTGTGGGCTCATTTGGGCACGGCGGTGTTCTTCGAAACCGTTCGCGCCGGCTTCGTTGCCTGCTTTGGCTAACGGAGGAATGTCTTGAACGCACGGTTGCCGGCCTCCCGACTGCTGCCGCTCGTCGCCGCATTCCTTCTCGGCCTGATCGTCATATTTGCCGTTGTTATTCACATCGTCGGACGCTCGGCCGGGCCGGCCCTTGCCGCCATCGGCGGGCCGTTTCAACTGGAAGATCAGAACGGGAAGCCATTCAGCGACCGCGACATGAAGGGCCGGCCGCATCTGGTATTTTTCGGTTACACCCACTGCCCGGACATTTGTCCGACGACCTTGTTCGAACTATCCGAACTGATCAAGAAACTCGGTCCTGATGGCGACCGTGCCGGCGTCATTTTCATTACCGTCGATCCGGAGCGCGACACGCCGGCGGTGATGAAGGATTATCTGTCGAATTTCGACCCGCATTTGCGCGGACTCACCGGCGATCCCGCCGCTGTCGCCGCAGCGCTCAAGGTCTATCGAGTCTACGCCAAGAAAGTTCCGCTCAAGGACGGCGACTACACCATGGACCACACCGCCGTGGTCTATCTGATGGACAAGGACGGCCGCTTCGTCGCGCCGTTCAATCTGAAGCAAACGCCGGAAGCCGCCGCCAATCAGCTGCGGCGCTATCTGTAAGCGGCCGCGCCGGGCGCGCTCAGTTGGCGATCCGTCCCAGCGCGTAGACCGCCTGCAGGAGAAGGCCCGGGCTGGCGCCAAAGAACCAGCGCTCGAACACCTCCTTCATCCGGCCGCCCCGGAAGATCTGAGCCAGCCCGGTGTTCACCGCCAGCCGAAACGCCCAATCGCCGCGCGGCAGCACGATTGCCGTCTGTTCGATGGAAAGATCGTCCGGCAGCATGACCATATTTTCCGGGTGTTTCATTTTGGCGCCGGCCAACAAGAGTTTGTCGCTGGCAAACCCGTCGACCTTGCCGCTTTCCAGCGCCGCCATCGCTTCGTCGCGGTCTTTAACGGTGACGAGCGTGATATTGAGGTTGAGCGCGTGCATCAGGTCGCTGACGGCGCGTTCGTTGCTGGTGCCGCCGACGACCGCGAGTTTCTTGCCGACCATGTCCGTGAACTTTTGCACGTTCGATTGCCGCGTTACCAGGATGCCGGTCGATTCGACGAAGACCAGAATGGAGAAATCGACCTCACGCATGCGGCCGAGCGTAACGGTCGAAGAGCCGCATTCCATGTCGGCCTTATTGCCGGCAACGGCGGAGAACCGCGTCTCGACGGTCACCGGCACCCATTCGATCTTGATGTCAGGGATCTTGTATTGCTGCGCAATCGAGGCGGTGACTTGCTTGCATAGATCGATCGTGTAGCCGAGCGGCTCCTTGGCATCGTTGACGAACGAGAACGGCCGGGCGTCGGTGCGATAGGCAATGCGGATGACCTTGTTGGCGACGATCGATTTCAGCCGACTGTCGGCAGGCGGCGGCGTTTGCGCCCAGACCGCGGTCATCGAAGCCACCAAGACGCCGCCCAAGGCTGCCGCACGCAACGCCATTCCCCATCCGCAATTCACCGACATGACGGCACCGCCCCCCATTGATTGCCGCCAAGCGGCAACGATTTGAATTTCAGGTTTCCGATTTTATGCCGTATCGCGCGGGCGGAAAAGCTGGCGGCCGTGGCCTTTTTGGCCGTCCGCGGCTGCCCGGCGCGAACTGCGCGCCAGCCCATGCTCGGTCTTTTCCCAGCGCTGCGGGTCGTAAGCAAGCTGCACCAGCGCCCGCCAAGCCGCGAACGACAACAGAAACCAGTAAAGCGGCGTCAGGACCAATACCCAACCATGGCGTACCAGATGGTTGCGCCGCATCAAGCCGATCAGGTCGAGGGCGATTGTAGACGCATAGCCCGCGAGCAGCGTGGCGCCGAATACCGGCGCGGCGCGCATCGAACCGATCGCCTGCAAGGGCGGCGCAGCAAGCAACGAATAGACGAGGCCGGCCATGAACAGCGGGTGGATGAGCGCGGCAACGACGTTGCATGCCAACAGGAGTTGAAACGCAATCGCGCCGGTGGGACCAAGGTCGCCGACCAACCGCCATGGCTTGCGCATATGCACGAGCCAGGTCTGCATCCACCCTTTGTACCAGCGGGTGCGTTGCCGCAGCCACGGCCCGAATTGTGCGGGCGCTTCCTCGTAAGTGGCGGACGACAGCGTTGTCGAGCGGAAGCCAAGCCGATGCAGGCGGATTCCGACGTCGGCGTCCTCGGTGACATTATAGGGATCCCAGCCGCCGATCTGACGCAAGACATCGGTGCGAAAATGGTTGGAAGAACCGCCGAGCGGCAGCGGCAGATATAAAGCCGCGAGTCCCGGAAGGAAGGCATCGAATTGGCCGGCATAGGCAGCGGTGAACATGCATGCGAGCCAGGAGTCGGTGGTATTGTCGATGGTGAGCGCGGCCTGCACGCACGCCAGCCGCCGGTCGGCGGCAGCGAACACATCGAAGGCGCGCCGAAGCTGATCGGGCTCCGGCACATCCTCGGCATCGTAGATGACGGTGAACGATCCGCGGGCGAGCGGAAGCGCAACGTTGAGCGCCTTCGGCTTGGTGCGGGGCCCGATCCGCGGCGCGACAACGATCTCGAATGGCGGTCCCAGTTGCAACTTTGCCACCGCTTGCCTGGTCGCGTGATCATCCGCTTCCAGGACGAGCTTCACGTCAAGCTTCTCGCGCGGGTAATCGAGCGCCAGAATAGCCTCGACCAGGCTGCCGACCACATTCGCTTCGCGGTAGAGCGCGCAGATAATCGTATAGACCGGCAATTCGTCGTCGCTGCGACGAAGCACGCGGCGCGGCTGCGGGCTGGCGAATGCCACGCAAAGGAGCCGCAACGCGGCGGCGGAGAGGAATACCGCGCACAAAACAGCTCCGATTGCTTCCAGTGGAGCGACCGGCAGGTCGGCGACGACCGTCGCTGCAACCAACGTCATCAGAAAAGCAAAGATGCGCGCAAACCGGTGCGGGCGCCGCGCATTGGAGAACAGCGGCCGCGACTGCCGTAACCCGTAAGCCGCACGTCTTCCGAGCGCGCGTTGGGCGTGGCGGGCGACAAACCGCCACAGGCAGGCGGATGTGGTCAACCGAATAGATCGCAGCGCTTCGGGCCCGGATTGCCGAACCGCCGCAAGCCGGCGCGCCGCCAGATTGCGGGGGGCAACGACGTAGATCGTTTCGCCTCCTTCACGCACCGGCAACAGTCCGGTGGCGGCCGCCTGGATCAGCTGATCGTCATCGAGCGGGCAATCGGCCCGCATGAGCCGGCCGAGCGTATCGTAGGGCGCGCCAAGCGAGGCGGCGAGCGCGGTGACGTAAGCTTCTTCGGTGATGGCGTCGGCGCATATCAGGACGCGGTCGGCGCCAAGCCCGATAGCGCGGGCGCGCCCTTCCGCGGCGCAATGATATGCCGAGGGAGCAACCCACGGACGCAATCCAATTCCGGACAGGCATTCGAACGCGCCGACGGCAAAGCGTGGCCGCCGACCCGCGGCACCAACGCTCCGGCGGGAGCACGAGCCCGCCGCTGCGTTCGCGGCCGGCGGACGGCCGCTCCCCTACCAACCCCAAACGCCACGCTACGCCCCTACCGCCCAGCGCCGCATTCCTTCGCTTCCTGTATAGAATATCGCAAGAAAACTGCAGGCGCGTCCGGAGCGTGATGCAACGGCGCGAGAATGGCAATATCCGGCCCGAAACGAGGACCACAGCCCGATGCGCCTGAGACTGCACGGCGTTATTGCCGCCGTTGCCACCGCAGCCGACCCCGCCAGCGAGCCGGATTGCCCGGGTGGCGTTGACGGGGTGGCTCGGCACCCCTATAAGCCCGCTTCACCCCTATAAGCCCCGCTTCACAAGGCGCAATCGACATTCATGGCCAATACGAAATCCGCCAAAAAAGCCGCCAAGCAAATCGCCCGCCGGACGGTGACCAACCGGGCGCGGCGTTCGAGGCTGCGGGGCGCGGTCCGCAAAGTGGAGGAGGCGATCGCCGCCGGCGATCGCTCCAAGGCGCTCGCCGCCATGGCCGAAGCGGAGCCGGTGATCATCCGCGCGGCGCAGAAAAATATCGTCCATCGCAACGCAGCGCGGCGCAAAGTATCAAGGCTCGCGCACCGCATTGCCGAACTCGGCAAATCCTAAATCCATCAAGCCGTAAATCGATTTCCGTCTCGCGACGGCGCCGAAAAAAATGGCGCGGCGATGCTGTGATTTTTGTGACGATCGAGCTGCGCCAACGCGCCGCTGCTTTTCGCGGTGGATCGTCACTTAGCTGTTGCAGAATTGTCACGTCTAACCGCAAAATCAGGCGTTGCGGTATTCCGTCCCGACCGTGCGAAATTTTTTATTTGCTCCGCGTCGTCGGCCGCAGGGCTACCCTTGAATCTTGCTCAAAATAATTTGTGCGCAATGAACGGGTTATCGCGCATAGCAGGCGATGGAGTTTGAGTCTGACACGAATCCGACGTGTGCAGTTTTATTTGCTCCGGTGCGCGATCCAGGCAATTTGAACGACGATGCGGCTGTCACAGAATTGTAAATCGGCCCGTTGAGTCAAAGCTTTGCGCGAGCGCCCGCGCTGCATGCCCCCAGGCAGCTGGCGAAAGCTCAATGTTGACGCGGCTTTTTTGCCGGTTGCGGGCCGGAAACTGCGTGCTAGCGTTTGAAATCTTCGGTCTCCGAGGGGTCTTTGAAACAATTGGTGTTGCTCAAACTCATCGACGATGGGTGCGGGAAGCTAGTGTCCGGGGAACGGTAAGGAGGACGTCCAATCGGACGCGTCGGCAATTTCAAAACTGGACCGATTCGACTTTCGAGGAACAAAAAGCCGCTGAAAAATTTCTCGGGTGGAAATTTCCAGGCGGTCTTTTCCAGGCGGTCTTTAGAAACCAACGGGTGACGCGGATCGGCGCGCCAAAACGCGACATCGGCGATCACTATCGAGACGGGAACGACGGAGGTGGGGGAATGAGAATGACGAATTGCCGACCATTCAGCCGAGCGGACGTTTTTTCGCCTGGAGTTTCGGCCCCCTCGGGCCGCGTCGCGGCGCCGATCCGCTCCAGCGGCTAAAGCGACACTCCTGTCAGCGGTGTTCCGTTCCGGCAGCGCCGCTAATTTCACGATCCGATCCAGCGTTGCGTTTTCCTGTGTAGAGCGGGGTGGGTGTGCCTCACCTATGTTGCTCGCTTCACCTCAAACTCCGGCAGAAAAGCAGGCCGATATGACGAGCTCGGAACAGGAGCGCTGGCAACGGGTGAAGAACCAGTTGCGCGCTGAACTCGGTGAAGACGTATTTTCGAGTTGGTTTGCCCGGATCGAACTGGAAACCGTCGATGAAGCCGCCGTGCGGCTGTCGGTGCCGACACGTTTTCTGCGCAACTGGATTCAGTCGCACTACAGCGAGCGCGTGCTTTCCCATTGGCAGGCGGAAGAGCCCGGCATCACCCGTCTCGAGTTGAGCGTCCGTTCGGCCGCAATCCGGCCGGCACCGCCCAAGCCTAAGCTGCCGGAAAATCCGACCTTGGCGCGGGCGACTCAAGGCAGCGCCCACCACAACGGCGGCGGCGATTTGCGCGCCGGCGTGCCGTTCATGTCGGTCCACGAAGCACTGGGCGGGTCACCACTCGATCCCCGGCTTTCGTTTGATACCTTCATTGTCGGACGCTCCAACACGCTGGCGCATGCGGCGGCGCGACAGGTGGCGACCAGCCGGCGCGGCGACGCGCTGATGTTCAATCCGCTGTACATCCATGCCGGGGTTGGCCTCGGCAAGACACACCTGCTGCAGGCGATCACCTGGACCGGCAACGGCAGCGACCGCAAAGTGCTGTATCTGACCGCCGAGCGGTTTATGTACGGATTTGTCTCGGCGCTGCGGACACAAACGACGCTGGCTTTCAAGGAGGCGGTTCGCGCCATTGACGTGCTGGTGATCGACGACCTGCAATTTCTCCAGGGCCGATCCACCCAGGCCGAGTTTTGCCACACGCTCAACGCATTGATCGATGCCGGCCGCCAGGTGGTGATCGCCAGCGACCGCCCACCGGCCGATCTGGAAAGCCTCGACGATCGGGTGCGCTCGCGGCTCGCCGGCGGGCTGGTGGTCGAGATCGGCTCGCTCGGCGAAGAATTGCGGCTGGAAATCCTCAAAAGCCGGATTGCTGCGGCCTGCGTTCACCACCCCGGCTTCGATGTGCCGGCGCCGGTGCTGGCATTCGTCGCCAAATCGATCACTCACAACGGCCGCGATCTCGAAGGCGCTGTCAATCGGCTGCTGGCCCACAGCAAGCTCACCGGCCAGCCGGTGACTCTGGAAATGGCCGAGCGCGAAATGCGCGATCTGATCCGGCCGGCCGAACTGAAGCGGGTGCGGATCGAGGACATTCAGCGGGTGGTGGCGCGCCAATACAATGTGAGCCGCGCCGATCTGCTGTCGTCGCGCCGCACCGCCAATGTGGTGCGGCCGCGCCAGGTGGCGATGTATCTGGCGAAGATACTGACCCTGCGCTCGCTGCCGGAAATCGGCAGACGTTTCGGTGGGCGCGATCACACCACCGTGCTGCATGCGGTGCGCAAGATCGAAGGGCTCGTCAGCAACGATCACGCGCTGGCCGAGGAGATCGAGGCGCTCAAGCGCCAGCTCCAGGACTGACGGGCCGGAGGCCCTGCGCCCGCTGCGTGACCATGTGTAAAGGCAGGGGAAAAGCCGCCGCCGCGGCGGCATGCCCTTGCCGAAAGCGCCGCGCCACGCCACTTTTGTTACCCCTTGGCGCGAACGGAATGGTGCGATGAAAGTCACCGTAGAGCGTTCCGAATTATTGAAGTCGCTCGGTCACGTGCACCGCGCGGTGGAGCGGCGCAACACCATTCCGATACTCGCCAACGTGCTTATTCGCGCCGACCGGTCCAAGCTCAGCCTGAAGGCAACCGATCTCGATCTTGAAGTAACCGACTCGATCGCGGCCGAAGTCAGCCCCGGCGGTTCGACCACGGTTCCGGCCCATATGTTCTACGACATCGTGCGCAAGTTGCCCGAGGGATCGCAGGTGGTGCTGGAATCGTCCGGCGATCGCGCCGCGCTCTCCATCCGGGCCGGCCGTTCGCGCTTTACCTTGCAGACGCTGCCGGAGAGCGACTTTCCCGATCTCGCCCCTGGCGACATGACGCATAAGTTCGTGCTCAAGGCCGCCGACCTCAAGCGGCTGATCGACAAG
>JAGXAC010000241.1 GCA_019075925.1 Hyphomicrobiales bacterium
AGGCGCCGACTGGATATGAACCCGCATCACCGCCTCAGCCCAATCTGAGTCTCGTGCTGTGAGCGCGATCGTCAGCTCGCGGTGATGGCGCATGCTGCGGTTCATGTCGTCGACCGAGAACCGGTTATAGGTATCGAGCATCAGCGGCATCTCGATAACCTGAGTCAGGATGCGGCCCAGTCGTTGGCCGCGCGCCGCCTCGATCAGAATGCGGTGAAAACGACGGTTGCTCGCGGAAATATCTTCCAGATGGGTCGGCGAGCGCTTGGCGACTGCTTTTTCCATCTTGCCGCAAAGCTCGCCGAGCTCATCGAGTTGCGCCAGGTTGATTTTACTCGCGGCTATCGAAGCAGCATAACTTTCCAGAATGACGCGCAGATCGAAAATCTCGATGACGTCGTCGACCGACAGGAACGGCACCTTGCCGCCCTGATTGGGAAGAAATTCGACAAAACCCTCGGCACTCAGCCGTCGCAACGCCTCGCGCACCGGCGTGCGCGAGACACCGATCTCGCGCGCCAACCGTTCCTCGGACAAATGCTCGCCCGGTCGCAAGCGACCGTCAGTGAGCGCTTCGTAGATTGCTGCGTAGGCTTTGTCCGTGGATTTGGACATGCGTTACCCTATGCAGCATAGACCGGTGGTAGGCAAGGTAGCGAGATGCGAGGCTGTTCGCCGGAATCGCAGAACGGGGCGACGCATCGGGTCTAAATAACCCCTTGAAACTCATGTCCCATAGTATACAAATCTTATGGGTCATGGCTGCAGCGGCGGCAGCCAGTCTAAAAAGCTCACGCAATTCTGGGCTTTAAGGAAGCCACGCTGCGCGATCGCGTCGCTTATTGTATACAATTGCTGTTTGCCGTCTGCGGGAAACGCCTGAAATGCCCAAGCCGCTTTCTGGTCTGATTGTGATCGACCTCACGCATATGCTCTCAGGCCCTTACGGGACGATGTTGCTCGCCGATCTCGGTGCGCGCACGATCAAGGTCGAACCGCCGACCGGCGAGGGTACGCGTAATCTTCTTGCCAAGGATCCGAAGAATAGCCGTCACGGCATGGGCGCGTATTTCCTGACGCTCAATCGCAACAAAGAAAGTGTCGTCATTGATCTGAAGAAGCCCGAAGGCCGTGCTCTTTTTTATGATCTGGTCAAGTACGCCGATGTGGTGGTGAACAATTTCGGTCCGGGCGTCCCCAAACGCTTGGGCATCGATTGGGAGACGTTGAGCGCGCACAATCCGCGCATCATCACCTGTTCGGTCACAGGATTTGGTGAGACCGGTCCGGCAAATGCGCGTCCGGCCTTCGATCAGATCGCGCAAGGGATGGGCGGCGGCATGTCGATCACCGGGCAGGCCGGGGGCGAACCGATGCGCGCCGGAATCCCGATCGGTGACCTGGCAGGCGGTATGTTCGCGGCAATCGGCGTGCTCTCTGCTCTCCACGGCCGCAACGGCAGTGGGCGCGGCCAGCACGTCGATATCTCCATGCTTGACGGGCAGATCAGCTTGCTCAACTACATGGCGACCATGTTTCTCCTCACCGGCGAAAATCCGAAGCCGCTCGGGAACGCGCATTTCGTGCACGTGCCCTACGACACTTTCCCGACCAAAGATCGCTGGATCATCGTGGCGGTGATTACCGACAATGGGTGGACTGGTTTGGTCGAAGCGCTTGGTGCCGATGAGTTGCGAGATCCGAAATTTTTGACCCAGCCGGGGCGTTGGGCCAGTCGCGATTTCATCAATCGGCGGGTACGCGAAATCCTTGCCGGGCAGACGGCAGATTACTGGTTGGAAGCGCTCAGCCGCCATCACGTTCCCTGTGCACCGGTGAACGACTTCGACCACGCGCTCAACGATCCGCAGGTTCGCGCGCGCAATATGGTCGTCGACGTGGCGCTGCGGCAAGGAGGTATGGTGTCGATGCCCGGCAATCCAGTGAAACTGTCCGACTTCGGACCCGATAGCTATTCACCGCCGCCTGTACTGGGAAGCGATACCGACACGGTGCTGCGCGACTTGCTGGGCAAGAAGCCGGACGAGATTGCGCGGCTCCGGGCCGCGCAGATTGTCGGTTGAACGGAGGAAAGCGTGGCCGAACGCGTCACTATCAATGAAGTCGGCTTGCGTGACGGGCTGCAGAATCAGCCGCGTCACGTTGATACCGATCACAAAGTGCAGTTGCTGAATGCGCTGCTTGCGGCAGGCATTCGCCACGTCGAGGCCACAAGCTTTGTCAGCCCCAAGGCGGTGCCGCAAATGGCGGACGCGGCAGACTTGATGACGCGGCTGCCCGACCGCAGCCATATCGACTATTCGGTGCTGGTACCGAACGTCAAAGGCTACGAGCGCGCAAAGGAGGCTGGCGCGCACTCCGTCGCAGTCGCGCTGTCGTGCACTGAAACGATGAATCGTCGGAACATCAATATGGGTCTGGCGCAAGCCGAGGCCGTGTGTGCCGAGGTCATGCGGCTCGCGGCGGCCGATGGCCTGATCGGGCGCGCCTATCTCTCTGTCGCGTTCTTTTGTCCCTTTGAAGGTCAGATCGCGCGCGAGGTGGTCACATGGCTGGCGGCGGCTATGTTCGACGCCGGTGCTCGTGAAGTGATCGTCGCCGACACGATCGGGTCGGCCGATCCGATGCATGTGCGTGACGTCTTCGACGATCTCACGCGCCGCTATGACGCGAATCTTCTGTCGGGCCATTTCCACGACACCAAGGGCCTGGCGCTCGCCAACAGCTACGCGGCTTTTAGCGCCGGCATCCGCAAATTCGACTCGTCGATCGGCGGCTTGGGCGGCTGTCCATTTGCGCCCGGAGCAGCCGGGAACGCAGCAACCGAAGATCTGGTCAACATGTTCGAAAGTGCCGGCTGCGCGACCGGCATCGATTTGGAGAAGTTGCCGGCGGCCGTGGCGGTTGCCGAGCAATGCACCGGGAAGGCACTTGGCGGCCGATGGCTCAATTGGCGCCGCACGCAGCAAGCCAAGCAAGCTGTGCGCGCCGTTGGCTCGAACTAACGATCCACCGGCGGGACCGCCGCCGGGCTTACCGGCGCAGCTAAGCCTCGCGAATGCGCGAATGATCCGCTAATTCCGCGGCCGGTACCTCAAGCACGATCTTGCCGGTTCTGCCTCAGCTCTATTTCATCGGCCGCTCGTCGTCCCAAACCTTATCGGGCATCGGCAGACCCGCAAACGTTTTTTTGGATGGCGGTTTATCCGGCTTAATGCCGATGATGTTTAGCACCATCAAGAGCTGGCGCACGTGCTGGCCCGAATGCCACGTGGTCCGTTCCAGATATTCGTGCACCGTCACGTTACCGTAATAGACCGAGGCCCGGCGCGAGAAGTCCGTTGTCTGACCCGGACCTTCCCACCAGCTTACCAAACGCCTCCGCACGTCTCCTCCGTAGGCCCGAATTTTGCTCTTCGTATTCATCAGCGGTGGCGGGATGCGATTGTAGGCGCCTTCCATCAGCGGCAGCGATTGCACCTCGTGCTCCAGAAAGGCGTCGGCGATGTTGAAGATGTGATAGGCAAGCTGAGCGTAACTACGCGGGCGATGCGGCAGCAGGGTTGCGAGCTTGGCTTCCGGGATTTGGGCAAACAGCTGCTGCGCCGTAGCTTGGATATCGATAAGCCGAACGGCCAGTTCATCTGCGGGTAGCATTCCCGGCTCGCCCCACTCGATACCAGCCACGCGCGCGACATCACGCAACACCTGCCCATTTGCCCATTCTTCGCCACGTCGAACAAT
>JAGXAC010000058.1 GCA_019075925.1 Hyphomicrobiales bacterium
AGACCCTGATCCAATACAACGTGATGGATCAGGGTCTAGCCGGCCGTGGCGATCCAGCGATCAAGAAACCGGCTGAGCCAGTTGCGCGCGCTGTAATCGTAGACCGCGCGGTCGGCAAAATGCGAAGCGAGCGGCTTGGCGCCCGGCATTGCCAATCGCTCGTAGCCGCGCGTCGTCCAGCGATGGATCATGGCGTGCGTCACGTCCGGATGAAACTGCAGGGCGTAGCTGCGCTGGTAACGGAACGCCTGCACCTCGAACATGTCGCCCTCGGCCAACAGTTCGGCGCCATCCGGCAGATCGAAGCCTTCGCGGTGCCATTCGTAGACCTGGTCCGGCCACGAATCGACGACGGCAAGACCAGCCGGCGTCGGCCGGATCGGATAATAGCCGATTTCGGCTTGGCCCGCCGGGTGCGGAAAAACCCGGCCGCCCAGCGCGCGGGCACACATCTGCGCGCCAAGACAGATGCCGAGGAACGGCTTGTCTTCCTTCAGCGGCACGGAAATCCAGTCGATCTCGCGGCGGATGAAGTCGTCATTGTCGTTGGCGCTCATCGGGCCGCCGAAAATGATGGCGCCCTCGTGATCGCGCAACGTCGGCGGCAACGGATCGCCGAAACGCGGCCGGCGCACATCAAGCCCGAAACCGAGTTCTACCATCGCGCGGCCGACCCGCCCCGGGGTGGAATGTTCCTGGTGTAAGATGATCAGAATCGGCTTTGGCATGGCCAACAGAATCAAAGGCGGCGAAGCGAAACTGGTACCGCGTTGATCAGCAATTTCAAAGCGTGATGACGCGCGTCGGCTATGCGTCGCCGTTGCCGGTTTCCTTCTCGATCCGCCGGCGAAGCTCGATCCGCTCGCGCTGCGATACGCCGAGCAGGTCGGCGGCCCGCCACAGCAGATTGTCTTCCAGCTCGTCGCGCTGGCCGTCGGCAAACACGATTTCCCACATCATCTCGATCACCCGGGCACGGCCGGGCTCGTCGAGGCTGCGATTGAGCAGGCTCGTAAAATGATAAAGGTCGACGGCCTCATTCTCGGCCAGCGTTGCCTTTTCGATCAGTTCGTCGACCAGGCGATCGTCGAGAGAAAAGCCGCGCTTGACCACCGAATGCAACTTGGCGCGCTCTTGTTGCGACATCTCCCCGTCGACGGCAGCGGCATGCACCAGCAGAGCCACCGCGGCGAGCCGATAATCATTATCCGCGAATTGATTCGGATGCTTGTCGCCTTCGACGATTTCGGCGACGAAATTTCGAAACGATTCAAACATGCGTGGCTCCAGGCGCCCGCCTGAGGTGGCATGGTGATGACGGGAAGTCCAGCGCCGACGGCAGGTGGCGCGGCGTCCTTAATGGCTTTCCTTGCTGGCGTAATAGCCATTGGCCAAAAGCCGCATATTGGCCTGGACATAAGGATTGGCGGGATCCTTGGCTTCAGCTTCTTCAAACTTCCTTTGGGCCCGCTCGTAATCGCCGCGCAACATCAACGAATAGCCTTGGCCATTGAGGACTTCGACGGTCGGACCGACCAGCTGCATCGCTTGGTCATAGGCGTGGTCGGCCAAATCGAACTGGTGCAAATGATCGTAGCATGTCCCCAAGTCGATCCAGGCTTCGGCGTTGTCCGGCTGCTTATCTACCGCGCTCTTGAAGCTTTGCGCGGCCATCGCGTAGTTGTTGCTGCGCAGGAACTTCTTGCCGCGCTGCACGTCGTCGGCTTTCCCACCCGGCCCGGCGGGCTGAGCCACCGTACCGGTCGTCCGCGCGATGGCGGAGGCAGGCGGTTTCGCCGCCGCACTGGATTTTGCCGACCACGTGCCGCCGAACTGGGACGTTGACGAGCACGCTCCCAACGGCCCGACGCACGCCGCGGCGACGATAGCAACCAAGGCCCGCCGAATGTTCATCATCGGCACTCCCGACCGTGCTGCCGAATCGATTCCACAAGACGAACGCGGCGGCGCGGCGACAAAAAGCAGCACCTGATACGGGAGGCTAGGCGGCGGCGGTTAAACAATCCGTTGCCGACCTGCCCAGAGAACGGCGTCACTCCGTCGCGGCGGGAATACGTTCACTCCGCGGCGGCAGCCTTGCTCGCAGCCTGCTCCAGGGCAAACTTTTGCAGGGCCTGCAGGTCCGGCTTGCCCGAGCCGAGCAGCGGCAGCTTGTCGACTACGATGACCTCGGAGGGGAACATCAATTCCGCGGCGTGCTTCGACCGCGCGAACGCCTGGAAGTCGGCGCGCGTCGCGCCCTTCTTGTCCGTCACCAGGATAAGCCGCTCGCCCTTGCGAGTATCGGGAACCGCCGCGACCGCGGAGAGGTTGTTCGGCCACAGCTCACCGGCCAACATCTCCACGGCTGCGAGCGAAATCATCTCGCCGCCGACCTTGGCGAACCGCTTGGCGCGGCCCTTGATGGCGATGTAGCCCTGCTCGTCGATGGTGACGATATCGCCGGTGTCGAACCAGCCGTGCGGCGGCGGTTCCAGCACGCCGGGTTTGTCGGCGCGCAAGTAGCCGCACATGACGTTCGGGCCTTTGACGAACAGCCGCCCGCCCTCGTAGACACCCTCGACCTTCTCCAGCCGCGCCTGCATGCCGGGGAACAGCCGCCCCACCGTGCCGAATTTGTTGAACATCGGCGTGTTCATCGCCAACACCGGCGAAGTCTCGGTCACGCCATACCCTTCCAGAATGCGCAGCCCGAACTTTTCCAAATAGGTCCGCCTCGTCGCTTCCTTGATCGGCTCGGCGCCGGCAACGATGTAGCGCAGCGAGCGGAAGTCATACGGGTGGGCCATCCGTGCATAGCCGGCAAGGAAGGTGTCGGTGCCGAACATGTAGGTGGCGCAGATGCCGTAGACCAACTCCGGCACCGTGCGGTAGTGCAGCGGCGACGGATACAGATAGGTCGGCACGCCGGAAACCAGCGGCAATACCACGCCGCCCATGAAGCCGAACGAATGAAATGCCGGCAGCGCCATGAACAGCCGGTCCTCGCGCCCGAAGTCGATCCGCGCTTCCGCCTGTGCGACGTTGGACAGAATATTACGATGGGAGAGGACGACGCCCTTCGGCGTGCCTTCCGTCCCGGACGTGAACAACACCACAGCCCAGTCGTCCGACTTACCTTCGGCCAGCGGCTGTTTCGCACGCAAGGCACCGCGCAACTTATCGCCAAGCGTCACGGTCTTGCGGATGTCTTCCAGATAGACGATGCGGACTTGTCCTTCGATGGCGGCGATCAGCTTTTCCAGTCGCGCCTTCTCGACAAATGCATGCGCCGTCAGGATGGTATCGACTTGCGCGGCGCGACAGGCACCGAGAACGTTGGCGGCGCCCGACGTAAAGTTGATCATCGCCGGCACGCGCCCGCCCGACAGCAGCGAGAGTACGGTGACCACGGCGCCGTTCGAGGTCGGCAGCATCACGCCGACCACCTTGCCCTTGGGGGCCAGCGGCATCAGTTTGGCGCCGAGGATACGGGTCGCCTGCAGCACGCGCTTGTAAGTGAGCCGGCCGGCGATCGGATCCTCGATCGCAGGCCACGTGCCGCCGTGGATATGTGCCGCTTCGATCACCCCTTCGACGATGGTGCGGTCGGTCTTGGCGGTCTCGAACATCATGTCCGACATGATGTCATAGAGCGCGGCACCCGCCGCCAGCCGCCGCTTGCGGCCCTTGAGCGCCGGATCGACGTTGAGCTTCACCGGCTCGAGGATGGTGACCGTGATCTTCGGGAACAACCGCCGGCGCACCTGCGTGCCTTTCAGGCGGCTGAACATCGTGCGTTCAGGGCCGTCGATACGCACCGGCACCACCATCGCGTCCGACTTGTCGGCGATCATGGCGGCACCGTCGTAAATCTTCATCAGGCTGCCGGTGACCGTGATGCGTCCCTCCGGAAAGATCACCAGCATGTTGCCGTCGCGCACCGCGTTGATGATGGTGCGTAGCGCCATCGGCTTGAGCGGATCGAGCGCCATGGTGCGCACAAACGGTAGGAACGGCTGGATCCACCACTGCTTGGCGATAGCGACGTCGACCGCGAATACCGGCCGCTTGGGCAACAGCGACATCGCCACCGGCGGATCGAGGAAACTCACGTGGTTCATCGCGATGATGGCGTTGTGGCCGGCCTTGGCGACGTTCTCGAGCCCTTTGACTTCGAGCCGGTAAACGGTGCGGAAGACAATCGACAGAAAATCGTTCAACCAGCTCGCTGGCATGGTGCGGGCGATGATCGCTGCCACGACAAGACAGGCGATGCCGATCAGCGCAAACAGCAACGGCGTGCCGAGACCAAGCTTCTGCAACACGGCCAAGATGATCGCGCCGACAACCATGAACGCAGCGTTGAGCACGTTGACGGCGGCGACGACGCGGGCGCGGTGGTCGACGCCGACCCAGGCCTGAACGGCGGTGAAAGTCGGAACAATGAACAAGCCGCCCGCGATCGCGAGACCGGCGAGATCGACGGCGATGTGAATGCTGTGCGGCGACGCGAAATAGCCCGCGATGCCGAGCGGGCCGGTCGGATGGGCCAGCTTTGACGCGGTCCAGCCGAGGTCGATCGAGAACAGGCCGAGCAACACGGCGCCGACCAGCGTCGGCAACAGGACGATGCGGCCATGCGCGAGCCAGGCGGCAAGCGCCGAGCCGAGCGCGACTGCAACCGAGAAGATGGTGAGAAAGACGGTGACGACACTTTCGGTTCCGCCGATATTGAACGTCACCAGCGGCGGCAACAACGATAGAACCAGCGCGCCGACAAGCCAGAACCAGCTTGTGACCAGCGTGCCCCACCATAGGCGCGGTTCGGCGCGAACGTATTTGATCAGGCCGGCGGTCGAGGCGAAAATGTTGCGGTTAACCCTCAAATTCGGCGCGCGTTCTCCGGTCGGCGGAATGTAGCGGCTTGCCAGCCAACTCAACGTCGACGACACCATCATCAGCCAAGCGAAGTGAATGGGATCGCCGCCGTCGCGCCCGGCAAGTCCCGCCACAATGGTGCCGAGGAGGATGGCGAGGAAGGTGCCGCCCTCGACCAGCGCATTGCCTGAAGGCAATTCTTTCAGGGCCAGATGGTCGGGCAGAATCCCGTATTTGATCGGCCCAAACAGCGATGCGATGATTCCATAGAAGAACAGCGCGACGAACAGCAGCTCGATCGAGTGAAAGGCGAAGCCGCCCACCGCCACCGCGGCAACGGCAATCTCCACGAGCTTCAGCCGTCGGGCGACCCCAGCCTTGTCGTAGCGGTCGGCAATTTCACCGCCCAGACCGGATAACAAGAAAAACGGAAAAATGAGCGTGGCGCCGGCAAGCGTAATCAAGGCGCCGGAATTGCTGCCGGCAATCTTGAACAGGATCAAAAAGACCAGCGCGGTCTTGAGAAAGTTGTCGCCGAACGCCGAGAAAAACTGGCACCAGAACAGAGGCGCAAAACGCCGCGTCGTCATCAGGGACGTGGACATGACTCTCCCACCACTTCGCAGCCGGTTTAGCGCTCGCGCCCGGCGGTTACTGTAGACCGACGGACCGGCCTTGGCGAAGCGGTTTCGTGGTCGGCGCGGCAGTCTTTGCGCCGGAAGCCACAAATGGAGGGTCACGGATTCCGATTTAGAATCAAATGGATATTTTTACCTCAGGCCATGCTCATTTACGCGGCGGCCGCGCCGCCAATAGGCGGCGGATGCGGTCGTGCACCACCTGGGGATGGTAGGGCTTGGGCACCGGCCCTTCCTCGCACAAATCGGCGGCGGCGTTGACCGCACGCGGCACGCTGCCGGTCAAAATCACCTCCACGCTGGGCCGATTGGCGCGGGCCCATTGCGCCAACGCAAATCCATCCATCCCGCCCGGCAGCTCGACGTCACTGAACAGGACATCGATCTCAAGCTGCGACTTCGTCAGCACGATCACAGCCTCGTCGCCGCTGACCGCCTCGATGACCTTGTACCCGCAATCCCGCAAATAGTCGCAAATCGCCAGCCGCAACAGAACCTCGTCTTCAACGACCAGGATGGCGGCGGCGGGTTGGGTTGAATCAACTGAGTCCGAAGTCATAGCCGGATTGCATCAAGAGTAATTTGACCTGCTGCAGGACCGCGTTCACGTCGTACGGCTTGGCGACAAAGACATCGGTACTCGCGTCCGCATAATTTTCCGGTTGATGACTGGAGGTGAGCATCACTTTTAGCTGCGGATAATGTTCACGAACAAACCGGCGTAATCCGAGGCCGTCCATGCGGCCGGGCATTCGAATATCGGTAAAAAGCACATGCACGGAGAGAGAGCTTTCCAGAATTCTCAGCGCTTCATCGGCATTTGACGCCTCCAGCACCTGAATCCCCAAGCTGCGCAACTCTTCGGCGATCAAAAGCCGAATGAGCACCTCATCCTCGACAACCAGGACGCTCGGCCGCAAGCGGCCCGTTCCAACCTTAGTCGCCACACCTATGTCCCCCGCCATGTGCTCCCGCGCAGGTTGAAACCGCCATCGCTTCATGAGGCGTTGCACCAACCGGACCGCAGCCACCCCAAACCGGCAACGGCTTCCGGGCGGAAGGGTTCCCCGCCAACCATCCGATAAATCGAGAGGAATTCGAAAAATCGATTCGCGCCGGCCGAGGCGTCGCGAACGGGCCGATGCCGCTATTCGGCGATCAGCCGGCCCTTGGCGGTTTCCTCAGGGTATTCGCCGATAAAATCGTAATTACCAGGGCCGCGTCGGCTTCCTCCCACCAGAACGAATGCAAAAGCGCGACAGCTCGCTGCAGATACGGCTGCACCGCTTCGCTGCATGAGTTGGCGAACGACACGGTGCCAAGCTGCTGCGCGTCGTTGGCCGCAGCGTTACCGCCGATCAACGCGGCAAACACGACCGCCGTAGCCATCCGCCAAAACTTCGCCATGACATCCGCCTCTTACGGTGCGATCAAACCGGCACTATCAACCGCATTTCGCGCGGCGCAATGGCCGACGATGGGGGAATGCCCCGCGAAAGCAGAGACCTTATTTTACGCAGCCGGCGAGGCCGGTCAGCTACTGAATGGTTTCGCCATGCAACGCGAGGTCGAGGCCTTCGCGTTCGATGTCCAGGCTCACACGCAAGCCTATGACCATGTCGATGATCTTCAGAATGATCAGCGTTACAACCACGTCATAGATGAAGACGGTACCGACGCCGATCATCTGATTGAGTACTTGGCCGGGATTGCCCTCGATCAGGCCGGGCGTGCCACCATACGCCCGGACGGCGAATATGCCGGTGAGGATCGCGCCGGCCGCACCGCCGAGGGCATGCACGCCGAAGGCGTCGAGCGCATCATCGTAACCGAAGAAATGCTTTAGCCCGGTGCACCCCCAATAGCAGACGATGCCTGCGGCGATGCCAATGGCGAAAGCGCCTATCGGACCGACGAAGCCGGAGGCTGGCGTGATGGCGACGAGACCTGCTACGGCGCCCGAGCAGATGCCGATGACGGTCGGTTTGCCGCGCTTGATCCATTCGACGATCATCCAGGTGAAGCCGGCGGTCGCGGTGGCGAGGTGGGTGACCATCATCGCCATGCCAGCCTGCATGCCGGCGCTCACGGCGGAGCCGGCGTTGAATCCGAACCAGCCGACCCACAACAGCGAGGCGCCGATCATGGTCAAAACCACATTGTGCCCGGGCGCGCTATCCTTGCGTTTGCCTAGCATCAGCGCCGCCATCAGGCCGGCGGTGCCCGAGTTGACATGCACAACCGTGCCGCCGGCGAAATCGAGCACGTGCACCTTCGCGTCGGGATTGGCGCTATTGAAAATGCCGTCCGGCCCCCAAACCCAGTGCGCAACCGGCGAATAGACGAAAATCGCCCACAGGCCGATAAACCACAGCATGGCCGAAAACTTCATGCGCTCGGCGAACGATCCGGCGATCAGCGCCGCGGTAATGATCGCGAAAGTCAACTGGAACATCGAATAAACGGTTTCCGGAATGGTCGGCGCCAGCGGATTGGGATTGCCGATATTTTTGGCAAAGTCGCTGACGATGCCTTGCATGAACGCCCGATCAAGCCCGCCGATCAGCGGAGTGCCGCCACGAAATGCGAGACTGTAAGTAAAGAACAGCCAGAGGATGCTGATCAGACAGGTGATCGCGAAGCTCGTCATCACCGTGTTGCCGACATTTTTCTTGCGCACCATGCCGCCGTAGAACAGCGCAAGCCCCGGAATGGTCATCATCAGCACGATCGCCATCGACGTGAGCATCCAGGCGGTGTCGCCTGAGTTGGGCGAGCAATTGGTGAGTATCTTGGCGTCGCAGGCCGGCGGCGTTGCCTCGACCGCGATTGCCGCCGGCGCCGCCGAAGTTTGCGCATGGGAAGCGCGGAAGCTCGACGGGCTCAGCAAAATCGCCAACGCAAGAGCCGCGGCAAGGGCGAGCAGTCCCGCACGCAAGAATTTCGTCGACCTCATGATCACTCCCGTTCGTATCGATCCAGCGTGCGGCTTGTTAAAGCGCTGCGGCATCGGTTTCCCCTGTGCGAATGCGGACGGCGTGGTCGATCGCGAACACGAATATCTTGCCGTCGCCGATTTGCCCGGTCTTGGCGGCGGCGGCGATGGTTTCGACGACTTTGTCCACTTGGTCGCCCGCACAGGCGATCTCGAGCTTGGCTTTTGGCAAAAAGCTCACGGCGTATTCGGCGCCGCGATAAATTTCGGTGTGGCCCTTCTGGCGGCCGTAGCCCTTCACTTCGGTGACGGTAAGACCTTGAATGCCGAGTTTGGTCAGCGCGTCGCGGACCTCGTCGAGTTTGAACGGCTTGATGATCGCCACAACGATTTTCATCGGTTCAATCTTCCGTCTTCCCGCGTGCGCCGCCTCGCGTGGGGCGACCACGGCCGACCGCGCCGGAAAATCGCTCGCGGCGCGGTGCAGCCGAGCCCGAGCAATCAAGCACCGTGCCAGTTTCGGGAAATCGGCGTTAGTAACTGAAATTATGAGAGAATTTGGCGGCCGCCGGATCGCGCGGCGGCGCTATTGGGCAGCGCGTATCAGGCCATGCCTAATAAATAGGCGGATCGTCACCGGACTGCCGCGCTCCGCTATTGCAAGGCTTCGCCGTGTTGCGCGACGTCGAGACCTTCCATTTCGCTCTGCTTATCGACCCGGAGCGGGACGAAGGCCGAAATCAGCTTGAGCAGGACAAATGTCGCAACGGCGGACCACGCCAGCGTAACGGCAATGCCGTAAAGCTGGATCAGCACCTGGTTCGGGTGGCCCTCAAGAAGGCCTGAAACATCACCGATCGCGCGCGTGGCGAAAATGCCGGCCAGCAGCGTACCGGTCGCCCCGCCCACGCCGTGAACCCCGAACACGTCAAGGGAATCGTCGTAGCCAAAAATGAACTTAAGTCGCGTGCAACTCCAATAACAGACCGCGCCGGCGACGAGACCGATGATGACGCCGTGCCAAGGCAGCACAAAACCGGATGCCGGCGTGATCGCGCCGAGTCCGGCAACGGCGCCGGAAATCATCCCGAGCACCGACGGCTTGCCGAGCCGCAGCCATTCAAGCGCCATCCAAGTGAGCGCTCCGGTGCAAGCAGCAAGATGCGTGGTCAAGATCGCAAACACCGCCCGCGAATTGGCACCGAGCGCCGAGCCACCGTTGAACCCGAACCAGCCGACCCACAGAAGGCCGGTGCCGATCACTGCCAGGGAGAGGTCGTATGGCGCAAAGTTTTCGCTGCCGTAGCCGCGGCGTGCACCGAGCAGCAGTGCGCCGATCAGGCCAGCGACGCCGGCATTAATATGCACCACCGTGCCGCCGGCAAAGTCGATGAGCCCGGCCGTGGCGAGAAAGCCGCCGCCCCAAACCCAATGCGAGATCGGCACGTAAACGACAATCAGCCAGAGCGCAGCGAACCACAAAAAGGCCGAAAAACGCATCCGGTCCGCGACCGAGCCGGATACCAGCGCCACGGTGATGACGGCAAACGTCATCTGGTAAATCATGAACAAGGCTTCCGGAATCGTCTTCGCCCACGGACTGACCGCGTCCAGACCCATGCCGCTGAGCAGAAGACGGTCGAACGTGCCCAAAAACGGCGCGTCACCGGCGAAGGCAAGCGAATAACCGACCGCGGCCCACAAGATCGAACACAGGGCGGTCGCCGCGAGGCTTTGCGCCATGGTCGCAAGCACGTTCTTCTTGCGGACCATGCCGGCATAGAACAAGGCAAGCCCGGGCAACGTCATCATCAGCACGAGCGCAGTGGCGACGATCATCCACGCCGTGTCGGCACGATCGATAGAAGCGGCGGGCTGTGCTGCGGCCGGCGAAACCGCCAGTACGGATACCGCGGCAATCGCACCGGTAACTCGCCCGGTGCGAGCGATCGAAGCCACCCTCATGCAATCCCCCCCGAGATTGTTGACCTTCAAAGCGCGTCGGCGTCGACCTCGCCGGTGCGAATGCGCATCGCAGCTTCGATCGGGGCAACGAAGATCTTGCCGTCGCCGATTTGCCCGGTCTTGGCGGCGGCGCTGATGGCCTCGACCACCCGATCGGCCATTTCCGACGACACGGCGATCTCGATCCGCACCTTCGGCAAAAAATTCACCGCATATTCAGAGCCGCGATAGATTTCCATATGACCCTTCTGACGGCCGTAACCCTTCACTTCGGTGACGGTCATGCCGTGAACGCCAACGGCGGTGAGCGCGTCGCGCACCTCTTCGAGCTTGAACGGCTTGATCACGGCGATGACGAGCTTCATGGGCGGGGTTCGATCCTTGGATGGCGTGCAAAATCAGTGCTCATATTATTAGCGGCACGGTCAAGGCTTAAGCGCGTCCTTCGCCGACGGGCGGCCGTTTAAATGCGGTGCATAACCCGCCAAAGAGACCGCGCTTAAGCCGGGTTCGATTGCCGCTGCCGCAACAGGCCCTCCTGGGCGACCGAGGCGACCAAAGTCCCATTGGCGGCAAAGATCAGGCCGCGGGCGAAGCCGCGCGCGCCGCCGAGATTGGGACTGTCTTCCGCATACAACAGCCATTCGTCGGCGCGGAACGGCCGGTGAAACCACAGTGCGTGGTCGAGGCTCGCCGCCATGACGTCCTCATTGAACACGGTTTTGCCAAGCGGCACGAGGGCGCTGTCGAGTAAGGTCATGTCGGAGGCATAGGCGAGAACGCATTGGTGGATCGCCGGCTCGTCCGGCAAGCGGCCGGTCGCGCGGAACCAGATATGGAAGCGGTTGCCCGGAATTTTCTCGCCGAGATAGCGGCCGTATTCCACCGGTCGCAACTCGATCGGGCGCTCGCGCTCGTAATAGCGCCGCACCGGCTCGGGCATGCGCGACAAAAGCTGGTCCCTGACCTCGCCCTCGCTTGGCAGTTGGTCGGGCGCCGGCACGTCCGGCATATCGAATTGATGCGACCATCCCTGTTCGTCGATGTGGAAAGATACCGACATGGAATAGATCGCGCGGCCGTGCTGAATCGCAACCACGCGCCGGGTGGTGAAGCTCCTGCCGTCGCGGATGCGATCGACTTCATAGATGATCGGCACCTTGGGATCGCCGCCGAGCAGAAAGTAGGCGTGCAGCGAATGCGGCGGCCGCGTCGCCACGTCGTCGACGGTGCGGCACGCGGCGACCAGCGCCTGGCCGATGACCTGTCCGCCGAACACCCGCTGCCAGCGCGATTGCGGCGAACGGCCGCGAAACAGATTCACCTCGAGTTGCTCGAGATCGAGAATAGAAAGGACATCATGGATGGCGGTGGACATGAAGCAAGTCCCGTTTGACCCGAAAAAGCTGCCAGCGAGGGCCACGATGGCGAATTCGTAGCTTTATCCCGCAATGCTACACTAGGTAAGGTTCAGGAACACACCCTGGTAAGGCGTTGCGCAATGACCGGACGGACCGACCAGATCGACGTGCTGATTGCCGGCGGCGGCTTTGCCGGCCTCACATTGGCGATTGCGCTTCGGCAAGCGCTGGGAGCCGGCTTTTCCGTCGCCGTCACCGATCCCGCACTCGGCAACAGCCATGCCGGCGATGAACGCGCGTCCGCGATTGTCGCCGCCGCGCGGCGGCTGTTTGAGACGCTCGGCGTCTGGCAGGACGTCGCTGAACAGGCACAGCCCATCCTCGACATGGTCGTCACCGACAGCCGGCTTGGGGATGCCGTGCGGCCGGCATTTCTCACCTTCGCCGGCGAGATCGAGCCGGGCGAGCCATTCGCCCACATGGTCGAGAACCGTTTTCTGATCGGCGCACTTGAAGCGAAAGCCCGATTGCTCGGGATCGAGCTTCGACCAACGGCGGTGACGAACTTCACTTTTCCTCCCCCCGCAAACGACAGCGAGCGACGGGGACAGGAAAAAGCGCCGCCCGAATCTTCGCAACACATTGCGGTTGAACTTTCGGACGGATCGACAATTGCGACGCGGCTGGTCGTTGCCGCCGATGGGGCCCGCTCGTCGTTGCGCGAGATCGCCGGCATTGCCGTTCACGGCTGGGATTACGCGCAGTCGGCGATTGTCACCAATGTCGGCCATGAACGCGACCATGGCGGCCGTGCCGAGGAGCATTTCCTGCCGAGCGGCCCATTCGCGATTCTGCCGCTCAAGGGACGCCGCTCCTCGATCGTCTGGACGGAGACGACAGCCGACGCGGAGCGCATTACCGCATTACCCGACGATGCGTTTCATGCCGAACTGGAGCAGCGCTTTAAGCTGCACCTCGGCGAAATCACGACGGTCGGCGCGCGGCGCGTCCATCCGCTCGGATTTTTTGTCGCGCGCGCGTTCGTTGCCGAACGCCTCGCGCTGGTTGGCGATGCCGCGCACCTCATTCATCCGATTGCCGGACAGGGATTGAATATGGGTCTCAAGGACGTCGCCGCGCTCGCCGAGGTGATCGTCGACGCCGCGCGCCTCGGCCTCGATCCCGGCAGCCCTATGGTGCTTGAACGCTATCAGCGCTGGCGGCGGTTCGACACCATGACCATGGGGCTTGCCACCGACGGCCTCAACCGGCTGTTCTCGAACCGCTCGGCGGCATTGCGACTCGCCCGCGATGTCGGGCTCGGTCTGGTCGACCGCTTGCCTGGACTCAAGCGGCTGTTTATCCGCGAAGCAGCGGGCCTCGTCGGCGAGGTTCCAAAATTGCTGCGCGGCGAGGCGCTTTAATTGACGCGACGCAAGGCTTTCAACACAGGCTTTCAACACATGACTTTCACCACATGGCCTTCAACCACATCGCGGTGATCGGCGGCGGCGCCTGGGGCAGCGCACTCGCCTTGACCTGCCTGCGTGCCGGGCGGCAGGTCACGTTATGCGAGCCGGACGCCGGCAACGCCGCGCGGCTGATGAAGACGCGCGAAAGCGCGTTCCTGCCGGGCCTGAAGATCGACGACGGTATTGCGCTGACCGGCAACGTCGCCGACGCGGCGCGGGCGTCGGCTGTCCTTCTGGCCGTTCCCGCGCAGGCGGTGCGCGCGGTGCTGACGGTTGCCGCGCCTCATCTGACTCCCGGCACGCCGCTGATTGTTTGCGCCAAGGGGATCGAGCGCGCCAGCAAGAAATTCATGAGCGAAGTGGCCGCCGAATGCGCTCCGCACGCCGTGCCGGCGATCTTGTCGGGGCCGAGCTTTGCCGCCGACGTCGCGCGCGGGCTGCCGACGGCGGTCACCTTGGCGGCAAGCGAGGGCAAACTCGCGAGCGAGCTTGCGACCGCGATCGGCTCAATCGCCTTTAGGCCTTACCATTCAACCGACGTGCGCGGCGTCGAACTCGGCGGAGCGGCCAAGAACGTTCTCGCCATCGCCGCCGGCGCGGTCGCCGGCCGCGGGCTCGGCGCCAGCGCCGCCGCCGCCTTGATTACCCGCAGCTTCGCCGAACTGGTTCGGTTCGGCAAAGCCTACGGCGCGAAGACGGAGACGATGAGCGGCCTGTCCGGGCTCGGCGATCTGTTGCTCACTTGTTCGAGCCCGCAGTCGCGCAACTTCAGTTTTGGCGTCAGTCTCGGCCACGGCCAAAAACCGAACGAGATTCCTGGCGGTTTGGCCGAGGGCGTGTTCACTGCGCCGGTCTTGCTGGAGATGGCGCACGAGCGTTCAATCGATATGCCGATCGCGTCCGCGGTCGCATCCCTGCTCGACGGCAAGCTCAGCGTGGACGCGGCGATCGAGTCTTTGCTGTCACGTCCGTTCAAGGCGGAGGGATGAAATAACCTCTCCCCGGGGCGATGGAGCAAAAGCGGAGGAACGATGACCATGGCGTATTGGCTGCTGAAGACCGAGCCGGAGGAATTCTCCTGGGACGATCAGGTCAAGCGTGGCGCCAAGGGTGAAACCTGGAGCGGCGTGCGCAATTTCACCGCGCGCAAGAACCTGAAGGACATGAAAAAGGGCGACAAATTTTTCTTCTATCACACCGGAGACGAAAAGCAGGTCGTCGGCATCGGCGAAGTGATCCGCGAACAATACGCCGATCCCACCGCCGCCAAGGGCGAGCCTTGGGTCGCCGTCACCACGGCTGCCGTCGAACCGTTGCCGAAGCCGGTGACGCTTGCAGCCATCAAGGCGGAGCCGAAACTCAAGGACATGGCGCTGGTGAAATACGGCCGCCTGTCGGTGCAACCGGTAACGGCGGAGCAGTGGAAGCTCGTCTGCAAGATGAGCGGCCTGGCGGCGAGGTAACTCGTGTCCGCTTCCGCTGTGCAAGAACGGACGCGGCCGCTAGCATGGACCGTGACCGACTTGCGGTCGTGGGGGCACTTTCATGTTGACGATTTTCCGTCGCGCGGCGGGCATCGCCGCGTTGTTATCGCTGGTGGTCGCGCTTGCGGCCTGCGGCGACCAGGAACCGGCGCAGCGCAAGGCGTTCATGGCGTTCCTTCAGGACATCAACGGCCGCACGGGCACCCACGTCCTTAAGCCCACTGCGAAAGACGAAAACGACTTCGGCCCGTATCTCCAGCAATACAAAATCATCATCGACTACAATAATGATATGCGCGCCGCGACCGAGGCCTATGGCCACCAAATCGGCAAAATCGGCCTCGGCCCCCATTCCACGCCGCGCACCATCGAGCAGATGGCCGCGGCGCCGCAGGACCTGATCGCCGCCAGGCGAGAAGTCGAAAAGTTCGAGCACGAAACGCAAGCGCGGCTGGCCGACGTCAGGGCGAAGCGCGACGCACTCAAGCAACCCGACGACCTCAAACTCGTTTACGATAAGACCTTCAACAAGCTGGTGACGACGCCGACGCTCGCGTTCGAGAATTCCTCCAATGCGCTGCTGGAGGGGCTCGATGCTTCGATCAGGCTGGCCGACTACATCAACAGCCACCGCACCAAGCTGTCGGTCTCCGGCATGCAAATCCAGGCCAAGGACCAGCGCACGCTCGACGAAGTCGGCGCGCTCCTCAAGGCGCATGCGGCTGCCGGCCAAAAATTTGCAGCCGCGCAACGGGACGGCGAGCGTATGGTGAACGGCAACTGAGCGCGCCGTCGGCAGCGCCGAATTCCCCGACCAAACGGCGCCGCGGCGATGGGCCGCTTGTCCGCCGAAAGGGGGATGTCAATAATGGGCGCAAAAGGAGACAATAACGTCGATTGCGTTCCGTGGAGGTTTGCTGATGACCGACAAGACTTATGGGGTTCCGGCCGATTGGGCCAAGCGCGCTTTCGTGACCGATGCAGAATATAAGAAGCTCTACGAGCGCTCACTCGCCGACCCAAACGGATTTTGGGGAGAGCACGGCAAACGCATTCATTGGATGAAGCCGTTCAGCAAGGTGAAGAACACCTCATTCGCCAAGAACAACGTCTCGATCAAATGGTATGAGGACGGCGCCACTAACGTCGCCTACAATTGCATCGATCGCCACCTGGCCAAGCGCGGCAACCAGACCGCGATCATCTGGGAAGGCGACGATCCCAAAGATTCGAAGAAGATCAGCTATCGGGAGCTGCACGACCACGTCTGCCGCCTCGCCAACGTGCTGCGCAACCGCAACGTCAAGAAAGGCGACCGTGTCACTATCTACATGCCGATGATTCCCGAGGCGGCTTATGCCATCCTCGCCTGCGCCCGCATCGGCGCGATCCATTCGGTGGTGTTCGGCGGTTTCTCGCCGGATGCACTCGCCGGCCGCATTGACGACTGCAAGTCGAACGTCGTCATCACCGCGGACGAAGGTCTGCGTGCCGGGCGCAAAATTCCGCTCAAGGCAAATACCGACGCAGCGATCAACAAGGTCGGGGGCGTCGATCACGTCATTGTGGTGCGGCGTACCGGCGGACCGGTCGACATGACGCCGGGCCGCGACGTCTGGTACCACGACGCAGCCGATCAGGTGACGGCGGAATGTCCGTGCGAGGAAATGAACGCGGAGGACCCGCTGTTCATTCTTTACACCTCGGGGTCGACCGGCAAGCCGAAGGGCGTGCTGCACACCACTGCCGGCTATCTGGTCTATGTCGCGATGACGCATCAGTATGTCTTCGACTATCACGACGGCGATATTTATTGGTGCACCGCCGACGTCGGCTGGGTCACCGGTCACAGCTACATCGTGTATGGACCTCTGGCGAACGGCGCCACGACCCTGATGTTCGAGGGCGTACCGAGCTATCCGACCGTGTCGCGCTTCTGGGACGTGATCGACAAGCACAAGGTCAACATATTCTACACCGCGCCGACCGCGATCCGCGCGCTGATGCAGTCGGGCGACGATCCGGTGAAAAAAACCTCGCGCGCATCGCTGCGGCTTCTCGGCAGCGTCGGCGAGCCGATCAACCCCGAGGCCTGGGAGTGGTATCACCGCGTGGTCGGCGACGGCCGCTGCCCGATCGTCGATACCTGGTGGCAGACCGAAACCGGCGGCATCATGATCACGCCGCTGCCCGGTGCCACGGCGCTCAAGCCCGGCTCGGCGACGCGGCCGTTCTTCGGCATCGTGCCGCAAATTGTCGATGCCGACGGCAAAGTGCTGGACGGCGCGGCCGCCGGCAATTTGTGCATCGCCGATTCCTGGCCCGGCCAGATGCGCACGGTCTATGGCGACCACCAGCGTTTCGTCGACACCTATTTCAGCGCGTATCCGGGCAAATATTTCACCGGTGACGGCTGCCGTCGCGACGCGGACGGCTATTACTGGATCACCGGGCGCGTCGACGACGTCATCAACGTGTCCGGCCATCGCATGGGCACGGCCGAGGTCGAATCGGCGCTGGTCGCACACCCCAAGGTGTCGGAAGCCGCCGTGGTGGGCTATCCGCACGACATCAAGGGTCAAGGCATCTACGCTTATGTCACGCTGATGGCCGGCGAAATGCCGACCGACGATTTGCGCAAGGAACTGAGCGGCTGGGTGCGCAAGGAGATTGGCGCGATTGCCTCGCCCGATCTCATCCAATTCGCGCCGAATTTGCCGAAAACCCGCTCCGGCAAAATCATGCGCCGGATTCTGCGCAAGATCGCCGAGGACGAGTTCCGCAATCTCGGCGATGTGTCGACATTGGCCGATCCGGCGGTGGTCGATGATCTCGTGAGTAACCGGCAGAACCGCCGGAGCGCCTGAATCCATCATCTTGCATCCCGAGGTGACCGCGAAAGCGGCCCTCGAAGGATGCACGACCCGTGCCGTCGCCTTTCGAGGGTCGTTGCGCTCGTACCTCTGGGCGACGAAATAAGCGCGTGGTGCATGCGAGCCACACCTGGCCAAAAATTCGCAAAATCCTCACAATGTTGCGCGAACCATACTGAGCGGACCGGGCGCTTCGGCTAAGATCGAGACTTCGCCGCCGGTTCGTTCATCGTCGGTCGCTTGTTGCGTTGTAAGGACTTCCGCGATGCGAGATAAAATTCTGCTGACTGCATTGGCGGCCGCCGTCGTCTTTGCCGCGGCGCCGCAGAAAGCCCAGGCTCATGGCGACGTTGTCACCATGAAAGAGGCGTTCACGCCCGGCACGATCGTCGTGCGCACCGGCGAGCGCCGGCTCTATTACGTCACCGGCTTCGGCGGCGAGGCTATCCGCTATCCCGTCGGCGTCGGCCGCATCGGCAAGCAGTGGTCGGGAACGTCGTATATCAGCGGCAAATACCGCCACCCCGCCTGGTCGCCGCCACCGGCGGTGCTGCACGATTCACCGCACATGTCGCGGCTGATCCCGGGCGGCTCGCCGCGCAATCCCATGGGAGTCGCGGCGATGACAATCGGCAGCGGCGAATACGCGATCCATGGCACCAACAATCCGGGTTCGATCGGTCACTTCGTTTCTTATGGCTGCATTCGCATGTACAACGCCGATATCACCGACCTGTTCAGCCGGGTGAGCGTCGGCACGCGGGTGGTGGTTCAGTAATTGAAACGGGGTCAGGCGGCCGAAGGGACGCCTGAGTTCGGGGATCGGGGTCGGGCAATCGGGACCAAACCCGGTGCCCGACCTTTGATTTTTCAGCACCAGCTGCCGCGCCGGCCGCCGGCGTAACCGCGCGCGAAGCCGCCATTGAGGAGGGCGGCGGCAACGTCGGCGACGTCGTCCGTCGCCACCCGCGCGTCGATCCGCCCGCCGTATTTATCGATGCCAACCTGCGAGAGCGTGACCCCGCCGGCGGCGAGCATGGTTTCGAGCGCGGCGCGCGCCGCTTGTGCCTTGGCAAGTTCGTCGGCGCATCGGGCATGCAGTTCCGGCGCAT
>JAGXAC010000059.1 GCA_019075925.1 Hyphomicrobiales bacterium
GCGGTCGGTTCTCTCGGCGGCGGGGTCGGGCAATGGGAATCGTGCGAGGTGAGGGTGAATCCCACCGGTTCGATCGAAGTGATGGTCGGATCGCACGCGCACGGCCAGGGCCACGAGACGACGTTCGCCCAGGTGGTGTCCGATCGTCTCGGCGTGCCGATCGAGAGCGTTACGATCGTGCATGGCGATACCGACAAGGTGCAGTTCGGTATGGGCACCTATGGCTCGCGCTCCGGCGCCGTCGGCATGTCGGCGCTGGTGAAGGCGCTCGACAAGATCGAAGCCAAGGCGAAAAAAGTCGCCACCTATCTGCTTGAGGCGGCGGAGAACGACATCGAGCTTAAGGATGGGCAGTTCAGCGTCGCCGGAACCGACAAGTCGGTGCCATGGGCTGGCGTGGCGCTCAATGCCTACACCGCCCACAAATTCCCCGGCCAGGAGCTTGAGCCCGGCCTGAAGGAAACCTCATTTTACGATCCGACCAATTTCACCTTTCCGGCCGGATGTCATATCTGCGAGGTGGAAGTCGATCCCGAGACCGGCAATACCGAGATCGTCGCCTGGACTGCGGTCGACGATTTCGGCACGGTGATCAACCCGATGATCGTGGAAGGCCAAATCCACGGCGGAGTGGCGCAGGGAATTGGGCAGGCCTTGTGCGAGGCGGCAGTCTACGACAAGGACGGCCAACTCGTGACCGGTTCGCTGATGGATTATTGCCTGCCGCGCGCCGATCACGTTCCGGCATTCAAGGTCGACACGACGGTGACCTTATGCCCGTCCAATCCGCTCGGCATCAAAGGCTGCGGCGAAGCGGGAGCGATTGCCTCGCCGCCGGCGGTCATCAACGCGATTACCGACGCCATCGGCACCGAGGCTGTCGCCATGCCGGCGACGCCGTCGGTGGTGTGGGCGGCACTGCAGAAATCCGGCCGGGCGATGCCGCACGCGGCCTGACGCAATAGCTGACGCAAGAGATTACGGAGAACGACAATGTACGGTTTCACCTTCGAACGGCCGGAAACGCTGCGGCAGGCGGTCAACCTGCTCAACAAGAATGCCGACGCCAAAATCCTGGCCGGCGGCCACACGCTGTTGCCGACCATGAAGCTTCGGCTGGCGGGTCCGCCAATGCTGATCGATCTGTCGCGCATCGAGGGGCTTGCCGGAATTGAGCCGAGCGGTCGCGCGCTGACCATCGGGGCGATGACGCGGCACGTCGACGTGCACACCTCTCCGGTGGTTCAGCAATCGCTGCCGGTGCTCGCCAAGCTCGCCGGCATGATCGGGGATCCGGCGGTACGCCACATGGGTACGATCGGCGGTTCGGTCGCCAACAACGATCCGACGGCCGACTATCCCGCCGCCTGTCTGGGGCTCGGCGCCACCATCATCACCAACAAGCGCCGCATCAAGGCCGATGATTTCTTTACCGGGATGTTCTCGACTGCGCTGGAGCCGGCCGAAATCATCACCAAGATCAGCTTCCCGATCCCGAAAAAGGCCGCCTATCAGAAATTCCGCAATCAGGCGTCGCGCTACGCGCTGGTCGGCGTGTTCGTCGGTAAACGCGGCAGCGAAATCCGCGTCGCGGTTACCGGCGCCGGCAGCAACGGCGTCTTCCGCGTCACCGCCTTCGAGGAGGCGCTGAAGAAGCGCTTCTCGCCGAAATCGCTCGAAGGGCTGACGGTTCCCGCCACCGGCCTCAACAGCGATATCCACGGCAGCGCCGAATACCGCGCGCATCTGATCGGCGTGATGGCACGTCGCGCCGTTGCCGAGGCCGTCGGAAAATAAGCCTTACGGCATTCGCGGGGTTGCCGTGCCGGACGGATGGGTCCGGTGCGCGGGACAAAACCCGCGCGGATGCTTACATTGGGACGCATGGACAAAACCTCCCCACGACCGGTGCCGGCGTCCATCGACGCCACCGTCGCCTTGCTCGCGCAAGCGCACTATCTGGCCGACCGCTCGCTTGGCACGGTGCTTTACCTTGCCCTCAAAATGGGCCGGCCGATCTTCCTCGAGGGTGAGGCGGGCGTCGGCAAGACCGAGATCGCCAAGGTTCTGTCGGCAACGCTCGGCCGCCGCCTGATCCGGCTGCAATGCTATGAGGGCCTCGACATCGCCGCGGCGGTGTACGAATGGAACTACGCCGCACAGATGATCGCCATTCGCGTAGCCGAAGCCGAAGGCGGGCACGACCGCGCGCGGCTCGAACGTGATGTGTTCTCCGAACGCTTCCTGATCAAGCGGCCGTTGTTGCAGGCGCTCACGCCGGACCCGGCCGGCCCACCGGTGTTGCTGATCGACGAAATCGATCGCACCGATGAAGCCTTCGAGGCCTTCCTGCTGGAGGTGCTTGGCGATTTCCAGATCACGATTCCGGAAATGGGTACGGTGAAGGCCGTGCACCCACCGGTCGTGGTCATCACTTCGAACCGCACGCGCGAAGTGCATGACGCGTTGAAGCGCCGCTGCCTTTACCATTGGGTCGGTTATCCGAGCGCCGAACGCGAACTCGCCATCGTACGGACCAAGCTGCCCGGCGTCGGCAAAAAGCTGTCCGAGCAGGTGGTGGCGTTCGTTCAGGCTTTGCGCAAGCAGGATCTGTTCAAGTCTCCCGGCGTCGCCGAGACGCTTGATTGGGCCGGTGCGCTGTCCGAACTCGACGTTGTCGCGCTCGATCCGGCGACAGTGTCCGATACACTCGGCGTGCTGCTGAAATACCAGGATGACATTGCGCGCCTGGAAGGCAGCAAGGTCAAGGAACTGCTCGACGAGGTGAAATCGGAGCTACGGGCGGCGGAGTGATGGCGGCCGATTTCCACACGTCTTCGAAGGCGGAAGGCCGGCTTGCCGAAAATATCTTGTACTTCGCCCGCGCGCTCCGCGCTGCCGGCATTCCCGTCGGGCCCGGCTCGGTGCTCGACGCCTTGGAAGCGGCAAAGGCGGCCGGCGTCGGTACGCGCGAAGATTTTTACTGGACGCTGCATGCGGTGTTCGTGAAACGGCACGAGCATTCGATCCTGTTCGACCAGGCTTTCCGCATTTTCTTCCGCCGGCGCGGTTATATCGATCAGCTATTGGCGCTGGCGCTGCCGGCCGCGCCGGCGAGCGCGCCGCGCCCGCCGGAAGCCGGCGCCACCCGCATCCATGAAGCCTTGTTCTCCGGCGTCGAGGACAAGCTCAAACAGGAACGCGAGATCGAGTTCGACACCCGGATGACCGTTTCCGACCGCGAGGTCTTGCAGCGGAAGGACTTCGCGCAAATGACCAATGCCGAGATCGCAGCGGCCAAGGACGCGATGAAACGGCTGGTCCTGCCGCTGGCCGAGGTCCGCACGCGCCGTTTGGCGCCGCATCCGCGCGGCCACATCATCGATATCCGGCGCACGCTTCGCGGCAGCCTCAAAGGCGGCGGCGATTTCATCGATCTGAGATTTGCCGGCCCCAAGACCAAGCCGCCGCCGGTCGTGGCATTGCTCGATATTTCCGGTTCCATGAGCCAATACAGCAGGCTGTTCCTGCATTTCCTGCATGCGCTGACCGATCAGCGACGGCGGGTCAGTACATTCCTGTTCGGCACACGGCTGACCAACGTCACCCGTGCCTTGCGCGAGCGTGACCCCGACGACGCGCTGGCCGCCTGCTCGGCGAGCGTTCCCGACTGGTCGGGCGGCACCCGCATTGCGTCCTCGCTGCTCGCCTTCAACAAGCAGTGGGCGCGCCGCGTGCTCGCTCAGGGCGCCATCGTGCTTTTGATTACGGACGGGCTTGAGCGCGACGCCGATCAGACGCTCGCCTTCGAGATCGATCGCCTGCACCGTTCGTGCCGGCGTCTGATTTGGCTCAATCCGCTGTTACGCTTCGAGGGCTTCGAAGCGAAGGCGCGCGGCATCAAGACCATATTGCCGTACGTCGACGAATTTCGGCCGATCCACAATCTCGAGTCGATGTCGGCCCTGGTCGAGTCGTTTCGACGGGGGAACGACCGCAACGCCGATCCAAAAGCGTGGGTGCAAAAGGTCGCTTGATTGCCTATATTTAGCCGAACATAGCGGTGCGAAGGGAGAGGCCGATGCTCTCGACCGACAATGACATTCTCAAAGCCGCCGAAGCCTGGCGCAAAGAGGGCCGGGCGGTGGCGTTGGCGACGGTGGTGGAAACGTGGGGTTCGGCGCCGCGCCCGGTCGGCTCGAACCTGGTGATCGACGAACAGGGCAATTTTCTCGGTTCGGTTTCCGGCGGCTGCGTGGAAGGCGCGGTGGTGACCGAGGCGCTTGACGTCATCGAATCCGGAAAACCCAAAATGCTCGAATTCGGCGTCGCCGACGAAACCGCTTGGAAGGTGGGCCTGTCTTGCGGCGGGACCATCCGGGTGTTTGTCGAAAAGGTGGAATAGGGCGCGTCAGCAATGCAACTTGACGTTCTAGCGGTGCTGAATAACGAGCGCGCAGCGCGCCGGGCCGCCATCGTGGTAACCAGCATCGATTCCGGCAAGCAGCGGCTGGTGAAGGCCGCCGACATCGGCGACGACCCGTTGCGGCGGGAGCTTGCCGAGCATCTGCGCAACGGCAAGAGCGGCATGGAGGAAACCGCAGAAGGGCGTGTCTTTCTCACCGTCTACGTACCGGCGCCGCAATTGGTCATCACCGGTGCGGTGCATATCAGCCAGGCGCTGGCGCCGATCGCCAAGCTCGCCGGCTACGACGTGACTATCGTCGATCCGCGCACCGCGTTCGCGTCGCCCGAACGCTTCCCCGACGTCAAAGTGATCGCCGAGTGGCCGGACAAGGCGTTGCCGCCGCTTGGCGTCGATCGATACACCGCATTCGTCGCGCTAACGCACGATCCGAAGATCGATGATCCGGCGTTGCTGCACGCGCTGTCGCGCGATTGTTTCTACATCGGCGCGCTCGGTTCGCGGAAGACGCATGCTCGCCGCATTGAAAGGCTCAAGCAGCAAGGTTTGAACGAAGCCGATATTTCCCGCATCCACGCGCCGATTGGCCTCGATATCGGCGCCGTTTCGCCGGCCGAGATCGCGGTCGCCATTATGGCGCAAATCACCGAGCGGCTACGCGAAGAACCGGAAGTCGAACGTCCCCGGGGCAAGGCGGCGTCATGAAATTCGGAGCGGTTGCCCCCAAGGACGCCATCGGCGCCACCGCCGTGCATACCATTCGCCAGGGCGCAACGGTGCTCAAGAAGGGCACGTTGATCGGCCCGATCGAGGCCGCCGCGCTCGACGCCGCCGGAATTAAGGACGTCGTGGTGGCGCGCCTCGAAGCCGGCGACGTATCCGAAGACGTGGCGGCGGCGGAAATCGCGACGGCAATTGCCGGCGAGGGCGTCCAGGTCGACCGCGCCTTCACCGGTCGCGCCAACCTGTTCGCGCACGCAGCCGGCGTGCTGGCGGTCGACAAGGATGCCATCGACCGTCTCAATCGCGCCGACGAGGCAATTACGCTTGCCACCTTGCCCGCCTACAAGCCCGTGGTTGCGGGCGAGATGATCGCTACCGTCAAGATCATTCCATTTGCGGTCGCGGCGACGGCACGCGATGCCGCGCTGGCCGAGGCAAGGCAGCCGCTCATTCGCGTTGCGCCATATCGTATCCGTAAGGTCGGTGTCGTCTCCACGTTACTGCCCGGCCTTTCGTCGAAGGTCATCGACAAGACCCTCAGGACCACCGCGGAGCGGCTGGCGCCGGCAAGGGCCACCATCGTCGCCGAACGTCGAGTGCCGCACGATCAAGCCAAGCTCGCGGCCGCGCTCGCCGAAGTGCTCAAGCAAGGCGCCGAACTCGCCATCGTCTTTGGCGCCTCGGCGATCGCCGACCGGCGCGACGTCATTCCGGCCGCGCTGGAAGCCATCGGCGGCCGGATCGAGCATTTCGGCATGCCGGTCGATCCCGGCAATCTCCTCTTGATCGGCAATGCCGGCGGTCGCGCGGTGCTCGGTGCGCCCGGCTGCGCCCGCAGCCCCAAGGAAAACGGCTTCGACTGGGTGCTGATGCGGCTGTTGGCCGGACTTCCGGTGCCGCCGGCGGAAATTACCGGAATGGGTGTCGGCGGCCTGCTGATGGAAATTGTCACCCGGCCGCAGCCGCGCGTGGAGCCCGTGCAACCGGCGCACAATGTTGCGGCGTTGGTCCTTGCGGCTGGGCGGTCGAGCCGCATGGGCGGTCCCAACAAGCTCCTGGCCGAAATTGGCGGCCGGCCGCTCGTGCGGATCGCCGCGGAGCAGGCGCTGGCGTCGCAGGCGCGGCCGGTGATTGTTGTCACCGGCCATCAGCGCGAGCTGGTGGAGGCGGCGCTGGCCGGCTTGCCGGTGCAATTCATCCACAACAAGGATTTCGCCGAGGGCCTTGGCACCTCATTGCGCGCCGGTATTTCCGCGTTACCGGCCGGTGTCGACGGCGCCATTGTCTGCCTTGGCGACATGCCGCAGGTTGACGCCGCCATGATCGACCGGCTCATTGGCGCCATCGATCCGGACAAGGGTGCGCTGATCGCGGTGCCGTCGATCGACGGCAAGCGCGGTAATCCGGTGGTCTGGTCGCGCCGGTTCTTCCCGGAACTGATGGCGGTCGAAGGCGATATTGGCGCGCGCCACCTGATCGGCCGCTACAGCGAGGCGGTGGTGGAAGTGCCGCTCTCGGGGACCGCCGCGCTGACCGATGTCGACACGCCGGAAGCGCTCGCCGCTGTGAAGGCGGAGTTGGAGCGGAATTAGCCCGGACTGCGTGGTCGGGTGGGCGGTGCAGGCCCTCAGGCGAAGCACAGCGACGCAATTTTTTCGTCACTCGCCAATTTATTGTTGACGTACTATGATTTACTGGAAATCGGGCTCGTACGAGTGGCGGCGGTGTTCAGGCGCACCGCGGGGGAGTGGCCTCGGTGCGCGTGCGAAGCGCTTTTCGCGGGGCGGTTGTCGCCGCGATGGTCATATTTTGTGCCCTAGCGGCCCACGCGGAAAATAGTGGGTCTGCCAGTCCTTCCTTTTTGTTGTTCGCGGGCAGCGATTTGTGGCGCGACGGCGAATTCCTCAACGGCGGTACGCTGTGGTCGCCGAACGGTCTCAACAACGGCGGTTTCACCGGCATTCGGTAGCAAACTCGTGAGTTTGCTACCGAATGCCGGGTTTCACGTTCAAGCTCCTGCTGGCCGGCGGTCTTTACGCCTATCCTTCCAGCGATCTCGGCGTGAACGTCCAAGGCACCGCGCTATCGGTGTCGGCTTTGCCCGGCTGGCGTATCGTGCGGGACGGCATGACCGTTGACGTTTTTGCGGGACCCGTTGGGCAGAATTTTCGGCTCTCGCCCAACGATCCTGGCAGCACGCTCCACGGCTCATATGCGGGCGGACAATTTGCGGTCGATATCTGGTATCAGCCCGACGCGGAAACCGTGATCGCGCTGGACGGTTCGATCTCATCGATTTCGTATATCGGCTCGGCGCGCGCCGCCTTCGGGTGGCGGCCGACCGGCTCATTCTTTATCGGACCGGAAAGTCAGGCGATCTGGTGTAGCGATTATCTGCAACTGCGTTTCGGCGCGCAAGTGACGGCTTTTCGCGTCGACAATCTTGAAGTATCGGCAGGGGCCGGACTGGCGATCGAATCGACGTTCGGCCGCGTCGGGCCATATCTGCGCCTCAACTTCGATACCCGGCTTTGACTCGCTCGCCGGTCTGGCGGAAGGCGCCAGCCCGCAACCATCAAGCTAACCGGCATAGCCATATCGCAGGTTTCCGGGGGCTGTCGGCATCGCAGCCAACCGGCGTTTAGCCTTTTTCGTCACACGCCCAGGCGCGGACCACGCAATCGTGGCCGCCGAAATCGTAGCAGCGGCGAAGCGACGTGTTTTCCGCTTTGCCGAGGTGCGAATTGATAGCCCAGCCGAATGAGCCGCAGGGTCGCCTGGCGTCGATGGCAAAGGCAGCGCAGCCGCGGCGGATCGATCCGACGATCTTACATGACGATCCCGCGCACTGCTTGATGGCGGCTGCACGGGCATCGGCGAGCTTGCGAAAGTCGTAGCCGTAGCCGTAGGCGCCGCAAGCGCCGACGGCCAGCGCGCCGGCCGCGTGGGCTGCGCCGACGCCGGCGATGAGCAGGCAGCCAGCCACGGCTGCGAGCGCGATATCTCGCTTAAACCTCAACATCGAGGCCCCTCCCCAGGGACGTCGGCAAAACGCTAGTCGGGAAGGGTTTCCACTTCGTGAAGAGCGCAACCGCGGCCGATTGGGGATGGAAGGCCGATCTCCGGCCCGGGGTTTCTGGCTGCCCCGCAAGATCAACGGTAGGTGACGGCGCCGCGCCCAGCGTTATATCTTGGCATGCGAACGGGACCTGCAGCATGTCGACCGACGTTTCAGCCGTTTTTTCAGCCGCTCAATCCGCCGATCTGTCGCGACGGCGGCTGGCCATCGGTTTTCTCAATTGGGCGCATGCGCTCGATCATTTCGTGATGCTGGTCTATCCGACCGTCGTCATTGAGCTGCAGGTCGCCTACGGCCGCTCCTACGCTCAGCTCATCGCACTGTCGACCGCGTCGTTTATCGCTTTCGGACTGTTCTCACTGCCGGCGGGTTGGCTCGCGGATCGGTGGAGCCGGCGCAACATGATGGTAGCGTTCTACCTCGGCTGCGGCTTGGCGCTGACCGCCGCGGCGGTTGCACCATCGCTGATCATTCTGGCAGTGGCGCTTTTTGCACTGGGCGTTTTCGCCGCCATCTATCATCCGGTCGGCACCGCAATGGTAATCGAAAACGCCACCCAGCGCGGCCGCACGCTTGCGTTCAACGGCGTGTGCGGAAATCTCGGCGTCTCGCTGGCGGCCGGAACGACCGCGCTCCTGACTGCGGCGTTTTCCTGGCGTGGCGCGTTTCTGCTGCCCGGGCTGATCTGCATCGTCACCGGCGCCATTTATCTTTGGCTGGTTCCGGACGAAACACGCCACAAGGCCGCACGCAGCGCTTCGCCTGACGTCGCGCTCTCAAAGACAACCGCCGCGATTATCTTTGGACTATTTGTCGTGGTCGCGCTGTCGGCCGGCCTCGTTTTCAACACGCTGTCGGTGGCGCTGCCGAAGATCGTGGACGAGCGGGTAAGCGGCCACATTTCCCTCGTCGAGATCGGCGGACTGACCACGGCGGTGTTTATCTGCGGCGCACTCGCGCAAATCGCCATCGGCCGCCTGGTGGAAATCTTCCGGCTGCATGTGCTGTTCGCGACGCTTGCGGTGATGCAGTTCACCGGTGTGGTTTGGACCGCCTATGCGAGCGGCGTGATGGTCCTGTTCGCGCTCGCCTTCACTATGGCGGCTATTTACGCGCAGATCACCGTGAACGATTTGATCATTGCACGCTATACCGCCGACGCTTGGCGCGGCCGCGTCTATGCGGTCCGCTACTTCCTTACTTTCATGGTTTCCGGCGTGGCGGTGTCGATGATCGCGTTGCTGTATGGCCGCGGCGGCTTTACGCTTGTGCTGGGCACCACCGCTGTCATCGCGCTCGGCTTCCTGATCGCCGTATTGGCGATCGCCTATATCGCCAGCGGTGTGGAACGCGCGCGCGTGCCGCAGCCGGCTCCAGCGGAGTAAACGCAATCCCTCGCCCTGAGGGTGCGGGCCAAATAAGCGCGTTGGCGCGCGTCTTCGACGGCTGCGGTGAGGGTGAGCGGCAGCCGCGGCGTGCGGGTTGGCATTCTCCGGGGCTGCGGAGCTTGTCATCGGCCGGCCAGTTTGGGCCGGCCGCCGTTGGCGGCCACCTCAAGGACGGTGGGAATTGCCTAAGTGTCTGTCCGCGAACATATTGAATCGGATGAATCGGTTGTGATTCAAGAGAGGTGACGTGATTCTGAGGGGAGCCACCGCCGATGTGGACAGCCGAGAACCGTGCCCGCTATGACCGCAGCCGCCTGCGCTATCCGAGCGATCTGACCGATGAGGAGTGGACGCTGATCGCGCCGTGCATCCCGCCGGCCAAGCGCGGGGGCAACAAGCGAACGGTGAGCTTGCGCGAGATTGCCAACGGGCTGATGTACATCCTGAGCACTGGCTGCCAGTGGCGGGCGATCCCGAAAGATTTGCCGCCACGCTCGACGTTGTACGATTACTTCGATCTGTGGAGCTGGGACGGCACGCTCGATCGCATTCATCATGCGCTCTATGTCGAATGTCGAGAAAGAGCAGAACGCGAGGCCTCTCCCACAGCGGCAATCATCGACAGCCAGAGCGTGAAAAGTGCTGAAAAAGGGGGCCTCACGATCCGCATGGCTATGATGCGGGCAAGAAGATCAAGGGCAAGAAGCGGCACATTCTCGTCGACACGCAGGGTCTCTTGATGAACGCCATCGTGCATGCTGGGGACATCCAGGATCGCGATGGTGGCGTGCTGGTGATGGCGACGCTGTTCGGTCTCCACCCCTTCCTTCTGAAGCTTTATGCCGACGGCGGCTATCAGGGCGCCGGTTTCCAAAGCGCCCTCCGAACTGTTCTGAGCCGCGTGAACGTCGAGATCGTCAAGCGCTCCGATCAAGCCCGCCGCTTTGTCGTCCTGCCCAAACGCTGGATCGTGGAGCGAACCTTCGCCTGGCTCGGACGATGCCGCAGATTGGCCAAGGACTGGGAGTGCTTCAATCACAAAGCACTGGCATTCCTTAAGCTCGCCTCCATCCGCCTCATGCTGCGAAAGCTATGCAATCCAACCTGATGTTCGCGGACAGACACTCAGGTCTGTAATATTGGTAACAACTCAGCCAATGGCCGGTACGATGATGCCGTTCTCGGCAGACACAAATACGTTATTCGACGCAGCCCACGACCTGCGCGCCCGAGGGGAGCGCGGTGCAAAATCCAAACTGACATGACGTTACGGAAGCCGTCGGTCCTTCATCCGCTAGACGAACGGTAATCGTGTTCGTGCAGCGCGCGATGAAGCTGAAAGTTTGCGCGCGCCTGTCCAAGGCAAAAGGTGCCGACAACATCCGCGAAACTTCGACCGAGCGCCGCGGCCTCGGCATTAGCGGTCACCAGGCGCTCGAAGGCACGTTCGGCGTCGCGGCGCAATTTGCCTTCATCAAGTGTGAGAATCTTCCCCTCGCGCAGCACGAATCGTCCGTCGATCATGACGCTGTCGATTGCGGCTCCGTTCTCGCCGTTGACCAGTTGGGTCGCCGGATTGCCGAGCGGAACGTAATTGATATGGGCGAGATCGAGGAAAACGATATCGGCTTTGAAGCTTGGCGCCAGCCGGCCGATAAGGCCGTCAAATCCCAACACGCGTGCACTGCCGACGGTCGCGAGTTCAAAAACCTCGTCAGCTGAAAGCCACTGACCGTAATCGGGTGTTGCGAGACGAGACAGATAACTGGCCAGGCGAGTGGCCTCGAACATGCTCTGGCCATCCGAGGTGTTGGTCGCATCGGTGCCGACACCGACCTCAATTCCGCTCTGAAGCATGAGTCGGACCGGTGCAATGCCGGAACCGATCCGCAGATTGCTCAGCGGATTATGCGCAACTTTGGTTCCGCTGTTTGCAAGGCGTTGGATATCGTCGGCCGCGAGCCAAATTGCATGGGCCGCACTGGCGCGTTCATCGAGAATTCCAAGCCGCTCCAGATGCGCAACAAGACTGGTGCCGTACCGTGTCAGCGCCAATACCGCCTGCGCTTTCGTTTCCGCCAAATGGGTCTGTAGTCCGACGCCGAAATCGGCCGAAAGACGATGGCAGGCGACCAAAAACTCATCCGAGCAATGCAAGGGAATTGTGGGGGCGAGCGCCGGCCGCACGCGCTCGCGGTCGAATGGCCATTGCGCGAGAATAGTCTTGCAGGCCTCAATGCTTGTTTCATGGGGGACAGTTGCGAGGCGAGCAGCCCGCTCGCGCAGCGGTGCCGGCAGTGCATCGAGCAGGCCGGGAAGCGCTTGGTAAAGCGTGCGGTCCGCCATCATCGGAGCAACCACCGCGCGCATGCCGACGTCGTGATAGGCCTGCGCCACGGCGCGCATGCCTTCAGCGGTTGGCGCGGGCAACTCGACAGCCAAGTCGTAGCAGGCCGTACATCCTTTGCGCACCATTTCGACGGCCGAGACCAAAGCGCTCAGATATTTCTCTTCGAGGGTACGCCCACCATTGAGTGCCGGGCTCGCGGTAAGAAACATCTCGAGCGGAACCCGGTCTTCGACCAGCCCTTTGGCCAATCCGCCATGGCTGTGCGTATGGGCGTTGATCAGACCCGGAACCAGCAGGCGATCCTGCGCGGAAATGATCGCGGCGTCGGCGGGCGCGGCAAGGCCGGGCGGGCCAAGCGCCTCGATAACGCCTCCGCGCAGCAAAATATCGGCCGGTTCGGCGCGACGTTTCTTCCAGTCGAGAATCCGACCGCCGCGGATTGCGGTCAGGCGTTGGACGCCCATAAATCCTCTCGCTCCGATCGATGGCCAGCCATGTACAGACCGATTGTTTCAACGTCGGCCGCAGCCCTCGGCGTCTCATATACGATATGCCCTTCGGACATCACGACGATGCGATCGGCGAGCTCAAGCAACTCGTCGAGATCCTCGCTGAAAAGCAGGATCGCCGCCCCGCGATTGCGTGCCGTTATGATCTGCGAGTGAATCTCGCTGGTCGCGGAAAAGTCGAGTCCGACGCAAGGATTTTGCGCGATCAGTACCGAGACAGTGCCCGAAAGCTCGCGGGCGAGGACGGTGCGCTGGACGTTGCCTCCGGACAGGGTGTCAAGCCGCGCATCGGGAGTCGGCGTTCGAATGTCGTAGCGCTGAATGAGCGTGCGCGCATGGCGACGCAGCACGCTTCGGCGTACGAAGCAGCCCAATTGAACGTTTGCGCCATCGTCGAAGTTGCGAAACGACAGGTTTTCCGCCACCGACATCCCCCGCACGCAGCTGTTCTGGAGCGGCTCCTCCGTCAAAAGATGGACGCCATACCGGCGCATCTGCTTTCGGCTGCGGTCGTAATGAACGCCCGCCACCCGCACTTCGCCGGCCTCGATCCCGCGTTGTCCCGCCAGCACCTCGACCAGCTCGCGCTGACCGTTCCCGGCGACGCCCGCTACCCCAAGAATCTCGCCTTCACGCACCGTCAACGATAGGGCGTCACAAGCCGTCATGGCCTTATCGTTGAGCGTGGTCACTGAGCGGACCTCGAGAGCGGCCTTGCCGGGTTTGGTTGCGGTGCGGTCGGCGGAAGCGAATACCGTCTCGCGGCCGAACATGAGGCCGGCCAAGTCGGCGTCGTTAAGCTCTGCAACCTTGCCCGCGCCAACAAGGCGCCCCCCGCGCAGGACCGTTACGTCCTCAGCAAAGGCGCGCACCTCTCGGAATTTATGGGTGATCAGCACGACGCTCAGTCGGCCGGCCTTTGTCAGATCGCGCAACATGCCAAGAACTTGATCGGCCTCGGAGGGGGTCAGCACCGACGTCGGCTCGTCGAGGATCATGACCCGGTGGCCCAGATATAATTGCTTGAGGATTTCAAGCTTCTGCTTTTCGCCGGCCGCAAGGCTTGTAACGCGAGCATCGAGATCAACGTGAAACGGCATGTTGCGTTGAAAGGATTCGATGCGCGCACGCTCGTTCGCCCAGTCGATCGTCGGGGATGCATGGGTTTGGCCGAGTACCAGGTTCTCGGCAGCGGTCATATTCGGAACCAGGGTGAAATGCTGATAAACCAGGCCGAGGCCGTGAGCGAGCGCTTGGCGCGGATTGTAAATGTCGTGTTGTACTCCATCCAGCAGGAGCCGGCCGGCGTCCGGCCGGTAGTAACCCATTATGCACTTGACCAACGTGCTTTTCCCGGCGCCGTTTTCGCCAAGGATCGCATGAAAGCTGCCAGGCTCCAGACGAACAGAAACACCATTGAGCGCCAGCAAAGCACCGAAACGTTTGGTCATGCCGACCACCTCGACCAGCGGCACGCGCGCAGCTTCAACCTGGGATGGTTCGCTCATTTGTTGATGCTCAGTTCGCTTGGAGCGCCAAACAGACGATGCTTGGTCGAGGAGGTGCGGATGAGAAGAACGAGCGTCAGCACGTAGGGCGCAGCGCCATACAGATAATAATTGCTGGTGATCCCGACGGCTTGCAGCGCCGGCCCGAGCGCCGAGGCGCCGCCGAAGAGCAGCGCAGCGAACACGCAGTTGATCGGGTTCCAGCGTGCGAAAATCACCAGCGTGACCGCCATGAGACCCTGGCCGCTTGAAAGGTTCTCGGTCCAGGCGCCCGGATAGTAGAGCGAGAGGAACGCGCCGCCGACGCCGGCGAAGAAGCCGCCGATTGCGGTAGCGGTCGCCCGCACGCCGTTGATCGAATAGCCGAGCGCGCGCGCAGCGTCGGCGCTGTCACCCACCGTCCGTAATTTGAGTCCCCAACGCGTATTGTGAAGTATCCACAGCATCGCCGGCGCCAGCAATATTCCGATAATCAGCAAGGCGTTGACCTGGAGCGCAGCGCGCAACGAGGGCAGGCTGCTCCAGAAGCCCAAGTCAATATCCGGCAAACGCGGCGCTACCGGATGGACCAGCGGCTTTCCAAGATAAACGGCAAACCCGGTACCGAAAATGAAAAGAGCGATTCCGACCGCGATGTCGTTGACGCGTGGCAAGCTGCAAAGCCCGGCGTGCAACAGGCCGAATGCGGCGCCGGTGACGCCGGCTCCCAGCACCCCGAGCCAGGGCGAACCGGTGCCGAGCGCGACGGCGTAGCCGCTCATCGCGCCCATCATGAGCGTACCTTCCAGCCCGAGATTGATGCGGCCGCTCTTCTCCGTGAGCGTCTCGCCGAGGCTGACAAAGAGGTAGGGCGTGGAGACGCGAAGCGCCGAACCGACGATTGCGAGCAGCACGCTCCAGACACCGATGTCTCCGCCGACGCTCATTTCACTTCTGCGCTGCGAGATTGTAGGAAACGCAACCGTCCATAGAGAGAGTTGCTGCCGAGGACGGCAAGGAAGATGCAGCCCTCGAGAACGGTGCTCGCCGCATCCGGCATGCCGAACCGTCGCTGGAGTAAGCCACCACTCGCCGAAATGCCGCCGACAAGGAGTGCGGCCAGGACGACAGCGAGCGGATTCTGCCGGGCGACGAAAGCGACGAGGATGCCTGCATAACCGTAGCCGACGACAAGCGATATGCTGGCGGCGCCATGCACCGCCACCACTTCGACGGCGCCCGCGAGGCCGGCTGCGGCGCCGCCCAGCGCGGCCGCCGTCAGCGCCAGCGCGGCGACCGGCAATCCTGCCATTTGTGCGGCGCGCAGGTTTCCACCCAATATACTCAGGGCGAAGCCGAAGGTGGTTTGCCGCAGCACGACGAAGGCAACGAGGCAGGCCGCAACCCCATAGACGAGGCCCCAATGCACGCTCAGGCCCGGAATCGTTCCGATCATGAAGGCAGACGGAATCGGCCAGCTCGTCGGCTTTAAGGGCTGCCCATAGTCGCGGATCGGTCCGGATACCAGGTGATTGAGAAGCGCAATTGCGATGTAGTTGAACAGCAGAGTCGAAATGGTTTCGTTGACTCCACGAAACTGCCGCAGTGCCGCAGGAATTGCGATCCAAATTGCGCCCGCCGCGGCGCCGGCGAGCAGGATCAGCGGTGTGGCAAGGCTTGCCGGTGCGCCGTTCAGCGCAACGCCGGCGAGCACGCTTCCCAAGCCGCCAAGGACCAGAGCGCCTTCACCGCCGATGATGAGCAGGCCCGCCCGTGCCGGAATGACAACGCAAAGCGCGGTCAGCATGATGGGCGCAGCGAGGGTCAGTGTGGTTTCGATCGAGAATCGCGAACCGAAGGCGCCCAGATAGAGCACCTTGTAAACCGCGAACGGGTCGAGACCGGTGAACGCGACAAAAATACCGAAGGCCAGCAGAGCGACCAACACCGCTCCGACCGTTAATACCGCCGCCTCCGGTCCTCGCCAAACAGCCGCGCCTATCACGCCGAAACCTGGCTGTAATTATTACTGTTTCTTGAGGCCGGTCTGACCTTGGGTTCCTTCGACGAGGAAGTTCACCTTGGTCTTGAACGCGCTGTCGTCGTTGGCGATCACCTCGCCCTCTTTGAGGACGAGATGGTCTTCGTTGTCCTTAAGCGGTCCGTGATAAAGCTTGAGGGTATCGTTGGTGAATCCGTCGCGGGCCTTGAGGACCGCCGATTTCACGGCGTCCGGAACGCTCCTACCGAACGGGCTGATCGCGACCAGGTCCTGCTTGAATCCGCCGATCAACAGATTTGGATATTTGCCGCCGGTCTGCCAGGCTTTGACGAAATCGGCCCCCTTCGCCCAGTTCCACTCGGCGCCCGTGACGAAGCCCTTGGGCGCAAGCGAGCTGAGATCGGTATGATATCCGCAGCTGTGCACGCCGCGCCGCTCGGCTGTCTCGATCGACACTTTGGGCGCATCGGAATCCGAAATGATCACGTCGCAACCTTGATCGACGAGGTTGTTCACAGCGTCGGCATCCTTCACCGGATTGGCCCAGTCGCCGGTGATGATGATGAGCGACGTGACTTTCGGATTGACCGAGCGTGCGCCTAAGGTGAAGCCATTGCAGTTGTTGAAAATGAAATAGAGCGGCTTCGGACCAACGAAGCCGATTTTGTTGGTTTTGGTCATCATGCCGGCGGCGATGCCGCAGCAATAATGCGGTTCCTCCATATAGCCGCGATAGCTGATGACGTTCGCGGGATCGCCTTGCTTCCAAAGCCCGCCGGCATGGACGAACAGTACCTTCGGATATTTCGCAGCGAGCTTTAAGATAAAAGGCCAATATCCGAACGAGGTTGGGAAGAGCACCTGTGCGCCATCGAGCTGAATCATGCTCTCCATCACGCGCTCGACGTCGGCCGTCTCGGGCACTTTCTCTTGCTCGACCAGCTTGGCGCCGGTCTCCTTGGCGATTTTCCGGGCGCCCACCGCGTGCGATTGATTCCAGCCAAAATCGTCCTTCGACCCTTCGTAAATAAAGCCGACCGTCATCGGAGTCGCGAAAACCGGACGAGGCGCAGCTGCCAGGAAGCTGCCGGCGGCCATAAGGCTGCCCGATCCGATAAGGATCTGCCGACGCGTCCTGTTGTGCTGCTTGGTCATTGTTTCACCCTCCCAATTCAGTGCGCGGAGATAGTTGCACAAGCTAGCCGAAAAGGCGAATTCGCAGCCACGTCAGGTAGCGGCTGAGACGATGTGATCCGGTCATGGTGGGAAAATTGACTTGCCCGCAGGCCTTGCCGCTGAATTGGCCTTTAGCCGCGGATCATGTGGTCATGAGGCCGGCTTCGTCATGCGCCTCGGCTGGACCTGGCGATCGAACTCCTTGCCGGATACGAACCCGGATTTGATCGCTTCCTCGCGTAACGTCGTGCCGCGGGCGAGCGCGGCTTTGGCGATTTGCGCCGCCTTGTCATAACCGATACGCGGCGCCAACGCCGTGACCAGCATGAGCGAACGCTCCATCAGTTCGCGGATGCGCGGCTCGTTGGCGCGAATACCGACGATGCAATGGTCGGCGAAAGAGATCGAGGCGTCGGCCAGCAGCCTGACCGATTGCAAAAATGCGTAGGCAATCACCGGCTTGAAAACATTCAGTTCGAACTGCCCCTGACTTGCCGCCATGACGATTGTGCCGTCATTGCCGAAGACGCGGCAGCAAACCATGGTCATCGCTTCGCACTGGGTCGGGTTGACCTTGCCGGGCATGATCGACGAGCCGGGTTCATTCGCCGGCAGCAGCAGTTCGCCGAAACCGGAACGCGGGCCGGAGCCGAGAAATCGCACGTCATTGGCGATCTTGAACAGGTCGGCGGCAAGCGCGTTGAGTGCGCCGTGCGCGAAGACCAGCGCGCCATGCGAAGCAAGCGCCTCGAATTTGTTGGGCGCGGTCACGAACGGCATGCCGGTGATGGCGGCGGCGCGTTTGGCAAACAGCTTGCCGAATTGACGTTTGGCGTTAAGGCCGGTGCCGACCGCGGTGCCGCCCTGGGCGAGCGGATAAAGCTCGCGCAATCCTGCACGCAGCCGGGCGATGCCGGATTTCACCTGCGCCGCGTAGCCGGAGAACTCCTGACCCAGCGTGAGCGGCGTAGCATCCTGCGTGTGGGTGCGGCCGATTTTTACGATCGATGCAAAAGCCTTGGTTTTGGCATCGAGTGTTTTCTGCAAATGCGTAAGCGCCGGAATAAGCCTTCGGGAAATCTCCAACGCTGCCGCGATGTGCATGGCGGTGGGAAAGCAGTCGTTCGACGACTGGCTCATGTTGACGTGATCGTTCGGATGGATTGGCGATTTCGAGCCGAGCGCCCCGCCAAGCCGCTCATTCGCGCGGTTGGCGATCACCTCGTTGAGGTTCATGTTGGTTTGCGTGCCGGACCCGGTTTGCCAGACCACCAGCGGGAACTGATCGTCGAGCTTGCCGGCGATGATCTCGTCGGCGACCGCGACAATCGCGCTGGCGCGCCGGGCATCGAGCAATCGAAGCTCGCGATTGGTTTCCGCCGCTGCCCGCTTGACGATGGCGAGTGCCGCGATGATCGGGCGCGGCATGCGTTCTTCGCCGATATGGAAATTGTTGAGCGAACGCTCGGTCTGCGCACCCCAGTAATGCTCGTTTCCCACTTGGATCGGGCCAAACGAGTCGGTTTCGGTGCGGGTTTTC
>JAGXAC010000242.1 GCA_019075925.1 Hyphomicrobiales bacterium
CCACCAGCGCCGCCAACATCGACTATGTCCGTGGCCTCGGCGCCGACCAAGTGATCGATTACACCGCAACCGACTTCACCAGGACGGTGGCCGATTGCGACGCCGTGTTCGATACGGTGGGCGGCGACGTCGCGCAGAAATCCTTTGCCGTGCTCAAGCCGGGCGGCCGCGCCGCCTTCATCGCTTCCGGGCCGCAGGCGCCAAGGCCCGAACGCCGTGACGTCGTCTCACTCCGTCCGGCGGTCGGCCGCGCCCGCGCACCGCTCGAGCGCGTCACCGCGTTGGTCGCGGCCGGAGCTGTGCGTCCGCCTGAGATCAAGCTCTATCGCTTGTCGCAGGCCGCCGAAGCGCATCGCGTAAGCGAAGGTCGGCACTTTCGCGGCAAGCTGGTCTTTCAAATCCCCTGAGTTCATGCATCCGGCCGTGTCGATTGTGCTGGCGATCGACACCCGGACCGCCTACATCAGGTGTTCCCCCTAAACCAAAGGAGTAGCGAATGGCCCCACGCCAGATGAAATTGCCGGTGAAAGAAGACGCCGCCGAAGAAATGGAAGAAGCGTTTTCACAGCGCAAGCGGCCGGAGAGCGGCCGGTATTTGTTGCAAGTGGACCGGCAGACCAAAGGCTCTTATAAAACCGCCGAGGCGGCGCAGGCGGCAGCGCTGGTCATCAAGACCGCGTACCCGATCGTTCAGGTGTCGGTGTACGACAGCGTCGGCAATACCAACACCATCGTCGAGAAACCGGCTGCAGCATCGTGACGAACGCCGTCTCGCTGGCTTTGCAGCCCGGCCAGCACTCCGGTTGATCAGGCAATTTCGCGAAGCAGCCGTTATTCAAAAGCGAAGGATTCATCGCAATGCCGTTATCGATGTCGCAAGCCTCCATTCCAGTTTTTGAGATCGGATTGAGCGCCCTGTCTGCCGTTCTCGACAAAGGCGAAGCCTATGCCGCCGCCAAGAAATTCGATCCGGCTGTGCTTCTTCGCACCCGGCTGGCTCCGGACATGTTCGACCTCACGCGTCAGGTGCAAGTAGCGACCGATCAGGCGCGGCGCGGCGCGGCCCGCCTCGCAGGCGTCGAGCCGACCGCGTTCGAAGATACCGAGACGACTATTGCCCAACTCAAGACGCGGCTAGCCAAGACGATTGAAAATTTGAAAACCTTGGATCCCAAGGCGATCGATGCGTCGGCCGACCGCGAGATCGTCTTCCCGCTCGGCGGCGGCAAAACCGGGCAAATGAAAGGCGCCGACTACCTCAACCATTTCGTGCTGCCGAACTATTATTTTCACCTCACCACGGCTTACGACATCTTGCGTCATTGCGGCGTGGAGATCGGCAAGCGGGACTTCATCGGCGCGATCGCGGTCAAGGTTTTGTAGGTACGGCATCGGCAGACAGTCGCGACGCCCTATTTGCCGCCGCGCCTGGACTTAATTCGCGGTGATTGCAAAGCCTTGCGGATGTGCGCCAGCAACCGCCGGTGCAATACGGCCGGCTTGCCGCGAAACGGCAGCTCGACCCGCGCAGCGGCGCTCTCCGTCAACATAAGATTGTACGGCGCACCCTTGGTGTCGCCGGAAATACGAAAATCGGTGCGATAGCAGACCACCGGCTTGCCTTTGGCATACGCATACCCACACTCCCAAGCCGTGCCGCTGTCGGGATTCGGGCCATCCATGCAGGCGACAACCATATCGGCCCGGTCAAGCGCCTCGAGATCCATGTGAAAGATCGCCCGCGCGGTGTTGCGGCGCGGCTCGTGCTCTTGCGGCAGCCAGACCGCGAATCCTTTGCTTTCCAGAAAACGCGCCAGCGCGACATTAAAGTTTTGCTCGGCCAACGTGAACAGCGGACCCGCGAGGTAGATTTGTGCCTTGGCTTTCATGGGACGCTCCATGCGCCGCCGGGGACGGCCGGCTCCGACTGGCGGACGCCAAGCCGCATGCTTAAATCGCGCGCAAGCCGGATCGTGATATCGGCCGGCGTTGTCGCGGAGGCTTCGAGGAGCTTCATGTCGCCTTTTTCGCTTTTACTCAATCTTTTGTGGATCGTCTTTGGCGGCTTCTGGATGGCGGTCGGCTGGCTCATTGGCGCCGCCGTCATGGCGGTCACCATCGTCGGCATTCCCTGGGCCCGTGCGGCATTCAATATCGCCTCGTATACTTTGCTGCCGTTCGGTCGCAAGGCGGTGTCGCGCAGAGAGTTTCTCGGAGCCGACGATTTCGGCACCGGGCCGTTCGGGATGCTCGGCAATATCGTGTGGCTGATTCTCGCCGGCTGGTGGCTGGCGCTCGGCCATCTGATCACCGCCATTCTTTTGGCAGTGACGCTGATTGGCATTCCGTTCGCCTGGGCGCACCTTAAGCTTGCCGGACTGGCGCTGTGGCCGATCGGCATGATGATTGTGGACGCCGACGCGCCTCCGCCCGGTTCGCGGCAATCCGGCTAAGCGTGGGAGATTGCGGCTTTGGACCCGGAATTTATCCGCGAACTGTTCGCCCCGTTCGGCCCGGTGACGGTCAAACGCATGTTCGGCGGCGCCGGCATTTGGTCCGACGGCTTGATGTTCGGCCTCGTCTTCGACGGAGCGATCTTCCTCAAGGTCGATGCGTTAAGCATCCCCGACTTCGAGCGCGAATGCAGCCTTCCATTCGTCTATATGCGCGCCAAGAGCAAAGGCCGCGTCGGCCGCGCTTCGCTGTCTTATTGGCGTTTGCCGGAACGGCTCTACGACGATCCCGATGAGCTCGCCGCCTGGGCCCACCGAGCGCTTGCCGTCGCGCAACAGAAAAAATTCGCGCCGCGCCGTCGGGTGGAGCGCAAACCGGCGCGCCCGGCCGCGAGAAAGACGAAGCCGGCGTCAAGGCCGGGCTAGTCGACCGGTTCACATAACGGCGGGTTCCGGCGAACGCCTTCTACAGCGGCGGGTCGTCAACGCTGCCCCGCTGGAATGCGAGGCTTTCTTCTTCGAGGTCGAGTTCGCGTTCAATCCGCCGGCGCGCCTCGTCGGTGATTTGGCCCTGCTGGAGGAGCCGGTAAATATATTCACGCTCGGCGGCGATCAGTTCCGCGCGAAGCTCCGCTGCCGCCGCCGCGGCCTTGAGGGTATCTTTGGCCTTGCGCGGCGACTGCCTGGAATGACGATCGTGCCGGTCGTGCAGAATCTCCAGCACGTCGACGGGAATTTTCCCGTCGGCGGAGAGCCGTTTGATGCGGTCGCGCGAGACGTTGATCGCTTCGAGCCGCGCTGTGATCTCGGCATCCTGCTCGCGCCGCCGCTCGTCTTCGGCATCGTGCGGCAATGCAAGCCAGCGCACCAATGCCGGCAGCATCAGGCCCTGGCCGACCAGAGTGACAACGATGACGCCGAACGTGACGAACAGAATGAGATCGCGATCGGGGAACGACGCGGCGCTTATGGTCGTGAACGGAATGGCGAGCGCCGCGGCAAGCGACACCACCCCGCGAACGCCGACGAATCCGAGCAGGATAGACCATTGCCACGGCGGCAGTGGATCGCGCTTGCGGAGCGACCGGCTCAACCAGCGCGGCAAATAGACCGTCGGATAGACCCAGACGAACCGCGCCGCCACGATCACTCCGACCGTCAACGCGAGCGTGATGCCAAGTTCGCGCAACGAGACCGAGCTCGACTGATCGAGCAGCGCACGCATCTGCATGCCGGTGACCAGGAAAATGAAGCCTTC
>JAGXAC010000060.1 GCA_019075925.1 Hyphomicrobiales bacterium
GCCGCTATCCCGGCACGGTGTTGGTCGAGGTTCTCGACCCGATTCCGCCGGGGCTCGACAAGCGGGCGTTTCTCCGCCGCTTGCAGGATGCGTTGGAGCAGGCGACTGCGCGTCTGATCAGTGAAGGAAGCAGGAATTCATTTTCTCCTCCCCGCGCGAGCGAAGCGAGTGGCGGTGAGAAGCCAAGTCTGTAAAGCCATCAGGTTTTAGCGCCGCGCGCCCGCCTCGTGCGAGCCTTTGAGCCGCGCCGCAATCAGATGCAGATCGGTCTCTCGGTACCCCAGTGCCTCCAGCGCATGGACGGTTTCCAGCACGTAATCGCGGTTGTTGCCGGAACTGCCCTGGCCCTGACGCACGTGGCGCAGACACTCGGCCAGCGTCAACCGGCCGGCATATTGCACATGGCTGCGATCGACGATGAAGCACAATGCCGGCACCTGCCGGCGCGCCTCCTCCTCCTCACGCTCGATGCGGCGAACCGTCTCCAGATAAACGGTCGTCACTTGCTCGCGGGCGCGCAGATAATCGATCGTTTGCGCGCGCAGTTTGGCGGCAACGCGAAACGCGATGCCGCGGCACATGCCGCCGCGGTCAAGCCCGAGCACCAAACCGGGCCGTTCCGGAGTGCCGCGATGGACGAAGGAATAAACACACAGCGCGCGGTGCAGTCCGATCAGCCGTGCCGGCACCCGCTCCACGAAATCGAATCCAGGACGCCACATCAGCGACCCATAACCGAATACCCAGAGATCTTCGCGTTCGTGCGGGTCGATATCGCTCTTCACAACCGTTGACTCCCCGCCCAACTTCCGTTTCGCCTAACAGCCCCGCTGGAGCGGCGCAATGGCGGCCGGGCGTGGTTTAAGTCTTTGAAACGCCGTACTTGAGGGGCGAAACAGGTCTGGCGGGCGAACCGGATTTGGCGGACGAAACAGAACGATGTCAGGCGAATCTCCACTCGGAACCATGCGGCCGCCCAGCCAGCGGATGCGAACATCGGCCACCCGTCCGCGGCGACCGCTGCGGCGCCGGCCAATCCTGGTGCCGGTCGCGATTGTCATCCTGGCGGCCATCGCCTGGAGCTGGCTGTGGTACTACGCGGCCTCGGTCGCCGACCGCACCATGGCGGGGTGGATTGAGCGCGAAGCCGCCGCCGGCCGCGTCTACTCCTGCGGTACCCAATCGATCGGCGGATTTCCGCTTGGCCTGACCGTACGCTGCACCGGCGCTTCGGCGCAGATCAAAAGCACGGTACCGCCCTACGACGTGAAGGCCGGCGACGTGAGCTTCTCGGCCGAAATCTATCGGCCGACCCGGCTCGTCGGCGACATTGTCGGCCCATTGTCGCTCGCCGAGGCCGGACAAGCGCCGATGTTCGCCGCCAACTGGAAACGCGCAAGGGTCGGCGTCACCGGCGTACCGCCCTATCCGGAGACCGTCTTCGCCAACCTCGACGGCCCACATCTCGATCACCTCGGCGCCGGCGGCACGCAGACCTGGTTCGCGGCCAAACGCGCCGATCTGCACGGCCGCGTGCTGTCGGGCTTGCCACGCAACCATCCCGTCATCGAAGCGACTTTGCACCTTGTCGCCGCGACTGCGCCGACGCTGCATCCGATATTCACCTCTGCAGTCGATGTCGACGTCGATGCGGTAATGAGCGGGTTCAACGATCTATTGCCGAAGCCGTGGCCGGTACGCTTCCGGGAAATGCAGGCGAATGGCGGCAGCGTCGAGATCAAGGCGTTCCGCTTGGCGCAAGGCAAAACAATAATCGTGGTCGGCGCCGGCAAACTCGCGCTGAACGAACAGGGCAAGCTCGACGGGGTGATGCAGGTCGCCATCGTCGGCCTCGATCAAATCGTTCCACAGCTCGGTCTCGGCCAAATGCTGGCGCAGGGCATCGACCGCCTGTCCGGCACGCCCGGCACCGCCGAGCAGGGCCTCAATGCGCTCGATCAGCTCATCCCGGGGCTCGGCGGCGCGCTGCGCAACACCGCCAATGCCGGCATCGTCGACAACTTGAAGAAAATGGGCCAGGCCACGACGGTCGAAAGTCAGGCGGCCGTCGTCCTGCCGCTGCGTTTCGCCGACGGCGGAATCTATCTCGGCATGTTGCGGGTCGGCGATGTACCGCCGCTATTCTGAGACCGGATGTCGCTTCGTCCCGCTGTGCGGCCAGCCGAACGACGCATCGGGATGCGAATCGGTCGAGGCGAAATAAGGTTTGATGTCGAGCAACGGCGTGCCATCGATACAATCGAGGCCGACGACGGTGAACGCGTTGCCGCCGACGCGGACAAGCCGAGCCACCGACACCGCGATCGGATTGGGCCGCACCGGCGAGCGCAACGCAAAAGTGCCACGCGGCTCGGGAGCGTGACGCGGCGCCTGCACGATAAGATCGCGGCGGGCCTGGTCCATCCAATATAAAATGACGACGTGACTATAGTTTTCGAGGCCGCGTAGTCCCTCGGTCCAGCGCGGATCGATCTCGATCGTGCATTCATCGTTGGTTTGGCGCGGATTCTTCGGGCAGTCCTCGCGCCGCTTCCACGGCGTGCGGATGCGACCGATGAAATAGAGCGACGCGTCGAACTGGGCCGGCAGTTCAACCGCAACTTCACCCTCGCGCCGGTCGTCCGCAGCAACTTTGGTATCGCTCATACAGCCGTTCTCGCACGCCGCCGCACCATCGCGCCAGCATGGGTGGACATCCGGGAGCGCTGGATTCGTGGGATTTATCCCATTGACAAGCGTTGCCTTAACCGCATAAAGATATCTTTATATCTAACCCGACCGATGCAAGGGGCGCTCGGATGGAATCCGGCAAGCTGCCGTTTCCCGCCATGAATGTGATCCTCAAGGCTGCCGCGGAATCCACGCGGCTGCGGCTTTTGATGCTGATTTCTGAGGCCGAGCTGACGGTTTCCGATCTCACCGCCATCCTGCGTCAGTCGCAGCCACGTCTCTCACGGCACTTGCGGCTTCTGACCGAGGCCGGATTGGTCCAGCGCCACCGCGAGGGATCGTGGGCATTCTTTGGGCTGGGCGAGCGCGGCAGTGCCGCGGACATCGCCCGCGCGTTGATCGCCCGCCTGGATCCGGGCGATCCGGTAATCGCCCGCGATCGCGAGCGGCTTGCCGCCGTCCGCGCCGCCCGCGCCGCCGCGGCGCAGAATTACTTTCGCCGTCACGCCGCGGAATGGGACCGCATCCGCAAACTGCACGTCGCCGACATCGCCGTCGAAGAGGCGATCCGGGCTGCACTCGGCACGCAGCCGATCCGTTCGCTGCTCGACCTCGGCACCGGCACCGGCCGGATGCTCGAACTGTTCGGCGCCGATATCGAACGCGGCCTCGGGCTCGACCTGTCGCTCGACATGCTGGCGCTCGCGCGCGCCCGGCTTGACCGTGCCGGCCTGAAAAATTGCAGCGTCCGTCATACCGACATTTACGATCTGGCTTTGCCACGCGATTCGTTCGATGCCGTCATTATTCATCAGGTGCTGCACTTTCTCGACGACAGCGCGCGCGCCATCCGCGAAGCAGCGCGGGTGCTCCGCCCCGGCGGTCGGCTCCTGATCGTCGATTTCGCGCCGCACGATCTCGAATTCCTGCGCGACGAACACGCCCATCGCCGGCTCGGCTTCGCCGCCGAAACGGTGACGCTATGGCTGGAAGCTGCCGGCCTTCACCTCGTCCGCCAGGAGAACTTGGCGCCCGGACCGGAAGGAAAGATCGCGGTTTCGCTGTGGCTTGCGGCAGACTCGCGCATTGCGATAGCGGCGCCGACTAACCGTGAGGTGGCGTAGATGCAGGTGAGTAGGCGTGGCATTCGCGTCTCGTTCGAGTTTTTTCCGCCGCGAAATCCCGACATGGAAAAGACGTTGTGGCAGGCGATTGGCCGCCTTGCGCCCTTACGGCCGCATTTCGTTTCGGTGACGTATGGCGCCGGCGGTTCGACGCGCGAACGAACCCACGCGACCGTCAGGCGCATCCTTGCCGAGACCATGCTGACGCCGGCGGCGCATTTGACCTGCGTTGCCGCCACCCGCGCGGAAGTCGATGCGGTGGTCGAGGCCTACGCGCAAGCAGGCGTCCGCCATATCGTAGCCCTGCGGGGCGATCCGACCGGCGGCGTCGGCGAGCGCTACGCGCCGCATCCGAACGGTTATCGCAACGCCGCCGATCTGGTCGCCGGCATCAAGCGCATCGCCGACTTGGAAATCTCGGTTTCCGCTTATCCGGAAAAACACCCCGACAGCGCCGACGTCGCCGCCGATCTCGACATGCTCAAGGCCAAGGTCGACGCCGGCGCCAGCCGCGCCATCACTCAGTTTTTCTTCGAGAACGATCTGTACTTCCGCTACCTCGACCGCGTGCGCGCCGCCGGCATCACCATCCCGATCGTGCCCGGCATCCTGCCGGTGCAGAATTTCAAGCAGACCGGCAATTTCGCCGCACGCGCCGGCGCGTCGTTACCGGACTGGCTTAAAGCGCGCTTTGACGGCCTCGACGACGATCCATCGACCCGCAAGCTGATCGCCGCCGCCGTCGCCGCCGAGCAGGTGCTCGATCTGGTCGAGCGCGGCGTGAATGAATTTCATTTCTACACCATGAACCGCGCCGATCTCGCTTACGCCATCTGCCATCTGCTCGGGCTGCGCCCGAACGCGAACTGGGCGCCGAAGCTGACCGAGACGGAGCCGGCCTAGATGAAAACGCCCGCGACAGCGTCCGGCCCGATCTGGGCGCCGAAGCTGACCGAGACGGAGCCGGCCTAGATGAAAACGCCCGCGACAGCGTCCGGCCCGATGGAGACCACGCTCCGCCAGCTCGCGGCCGAGCGCATTCTCGTCCTCGATGGCGCCATGGGCACCATGATCCAGGCGCTCGGGCTCGACGAACGCGGCTATCGCGGCGCCCGCTTCGACGCCTGGAACCGCGAGGTGCGCGGCAACAACGATCTGCTCAACCTCACGCGCCCCGAGGCCGTGCGCGCCATCCACCTCGCGTATTTCCGGGCCGGTGCCGACATCGTCTCCACCAACACGTTCTCCGCGACCCACATCGCCCAGACCGACTACGGCATGGGCGAGATCGCCTACGAGCTTAACCTCGAAGGCGCTCGTCTCGCACGCGCGGCGGCGCGCATCGCGCAAAACGAGGACGGCCGTCCGCGCTTCGTCGCCGGCGCCATCGGGCCGACCAACCGCACCGCTTCGATCTCGCCCGACGTAGTCAATCCGGGCTTTCGCGCCATCACGTTCGATGCGCTGCGCACGGCTTACGGCGAACAGGTGCGCGGCCTGATCGATGGCGGCGCCGACGCGCTGTTGATCGAGACGATCTTCGATACGCTCAACGCCAAGGCAGCGATCTTTGCCTGCACGGAGGTGATGGAGGAGCGCGGCGTCGAATTACCGGTTATGCTTTCGGGCACCATCACCGACCTCTCGGGCCGACTTCTATCCGGACAAACGCCGGAAGCGTTCTGGTACGCCGTGGCCCATGCCAGGCCGCTGTCGATCGGATTGAATTGCGCGCTCGGCGCGCGGCAGATGCGCGCGCATATCGCCGAACTCTCCCGCGTCGCCGACACGCTGATCTGCGTCTATCCCAACGCCGGCCTGCCGAACGAATTCGGCCGCTACGATGAGGGCCCGGAAGCGATGGCCGCCGAGATCGGCGAATTCGCAGCGGCCGGCATCGTCAATATCGTCGGCGGCTGCTGCGGCACGACGCCCGACCACATCCGCGCCATTGCCGCCGCAGTTACCGGCAAGGCGCCGCGTGCAATTCCGACGATTGCACCACGGCTGCGGCTTTCCGGCCTGGAAGCGTTCACGCTGACCGAGGCGATACCGTTCGTGAACATCGGCGAACGCACCAACGTCACCGGGTCGGCGCGCTTCCGCAAACTGATCACCGCCGGCGACTACGGCGCCGCGCTCGCGGTTGCGCGCGATCAGGTGGAAAACGGCGCGCAGATTCTCGACGTCAACATGGACGAGGGCCTGCTCGATTCGGAAAAGGCGATGACTACGTTCCTCAATCTCATCGCCGCCGAACCCGACATCTCCCGCGTGCCGCTAATGATCGATTCGTCGAAATTCACGGTGATCGAAGCGGGCCTGAAATGCGTGCAAGGCAAGGCCGTGGTCAACTCGATTTCGCTCAAGGAGGGCGAGGATACTTTCATCCGCCATGCCAAACTGGTGCGCCGATACGGCGCCGCCGTGGTGGTGATGGCATTCGACGAACGCGGCCAGGCCGACACGCTCGAGCGCAAGACCGCGATCGCGGCGCGCGCCTACGACATTCTGGTCAACCGCGTCGGCTTCCCGCCGCAGGACATTATTTTCGATCCCAACATTTTCGCGGTCGCCACCGGATTGGAAGAGCACAACGGCTACGGCGTGGCTTTCATCGAAGCCGCCCGTTCGATCCGCCGGTCTCTGCCGCACGCCCACGTCTCCGGCGGCGTATCGAACCTCTCGTTTGCGTTCCGCGGCAACGAACCGGTACGCGAAGCGATGCATGCGATCTTTCTCAGGCACGCCATCACCGCCGGCATGGATATGGGCATCGTCAATGCCGGGCAGATCGCGGTGTATGACGACATCGATCCGGAACTGCGTGAGGCCTGCGAAGATGTCGTCCTCAACCGACGGGCCGATGCCACCGAGCGGCTACTGGCGCTCGCCGAACGTCACCGCGGCCACGGCAAGGAGAAGAAAGAGGCCGACCTCGCCTGGCGCGACCTGCCGGTCGAGAAGCGGCTGACGCATGCGCTGGTGCACGGCATCACCGACTTCATCGCCGCCGACGTCGAAGAAGCGCGGCTCAATGCCGCTCGCCCGCTTTCGGTCATCGAAGGTCCGTTGATGGACGGCATGAACGTCGTCGGCGATCTGTTCGGCTCGGGCCGCATGTTCCTGCCGCAGGTGGTGAAATCGGCGCGAGTGATGAAGCAGGCCGTTGCTTACCTCTTGCCTTATATGGAGCAGGAAAAGGACGGCCGCGCGCACTCCGCGTCCAACGGCAAAATCGTGCTGGCCACCGTCAAGGGCGACGTGCACGACATCGGCAAAAACATCGTCGGCGTGGTGCTCGCCTGCAACAACTACGAAGTGGTCGACCTCGGCGTGATGGTTCCGGCGGAAAAAATCCTGCAAGCCGCCGTCGACGAAAAAGCCGACATCATCGGGCTGTCCGGCCTGATTACGCCCTCGCTCGACGAAATGTGCCATGTGGCGGCGGAGCTTGAGCGGCAGGGATTCGACCTGCCGCTCTTGATCGGCGGCGCGACCACGAGCCGCGTCCATACCGCCGTCAAGATTCATCCGAATTACCGGCGCGGACAGACGGTCTACGTCAACGATGCAAGCCGGGCGGTCGGCGTCGTCACCTCGCTGTTGTCGCCGCAGACGCGTGAGCGGACCGTCAACGAAATCCGCGCCGAATACGCCCGCATCGCCAGCGCGCACGCGCGCGGCGAGGAACATAAACATCGACTGGCGCTCGCCGATGCCCGCGCCAATGCGCTGCGGCTGAATTGGTCCGGCGTTTACCGGCCGCCGGCGCCGCACCTTCTTGGCGTCGAAGTCATCGCCGACATTGCGATCGCCGACCTGATCGGTTTCATCGATTGGACGCCATTCTTTTCAGCCTGGGAATTGAACGGCAGATACCCGGCGATCCTCGACGACGAAAAACTCGGCGAATCCGCCCGTGGCTTGTTCGCCGATGCGCAGGCGATGTTGCAGCAGATCGTGACCGCCGGCTGGTTCAAGGCAAGCGCCGTGGTCGGCTTGTGGCCGGCGAACAGCGAGGGCGACGATATTCTCATTTTCCCCGACGAAACGCGCGGCACGCCGATCGCCGTGCTGCACACGCTTCGCCAGCAACTGCCGCGCCGCGAAGGGCGCGCCAACGTGGCGCTCGCCGATTTCGTTGCGCCGCGGGCAAGCGGCCTTGCCGATTATATCGGCGCCTTCACCGTCACCGCCGGTGCCGGCGAACAGGCGGTGGTCGAGCGATTCAAGCACGCCAACGACGATTATTCGGCGATCATGGCGAAGGCGCTGGCCGACCGGCTGGCCGAAGCGCTGGCCGAAGGCCTGCATGCGCGGGTACGCCGCGAATTTTGGGGCTACGCGCCCGGCGAAACATTGAGCGCCGGCGATCTGGTGGCCGAAAAATACCGCGGCATCCGCCCGGCGCCCGGTTACCCGGCGCAGCCGGACCACAGCGAAAAGGCGACGCTGTTCAAGCTGCTCGATGGCGAGCGGCGGATCGGCGTGCGGCTGACCGAGAGCTTCGCCATGTGGCCGGGCGCCTCGGTGTGCGGTCTCTATTTCAGCCATCCCGACAGTCACTATTTCGGCGTCGGCAGGATCGAGCGCGATCAGGTTGAGGATTACGCCCGGCGCAAGAATTGGACGCTTGAAGAAGCGGAACGATGGCTGGCGCCGATCCTGCATTACGATCCGCTGGCGGCGGTGCGCCGCGCCGCGGAGTAATCAAAAACAAAAAACACCGGAGCACGATGCTCCGGTGTTTCTTTATTTTCGGCCGCCGGATGGACCCGGACGGCCCGTGGTGGCTCTGGCGTTTGGATACTTACGACTTCGGAAGACTCAGAACGCCCCGAGCAGGATGGCGCCGACAAACACAAACACGGCGCAGGCCGCCAGAACATTGAGCTTCAAAGTGAGATCCACGCGTCGCACCTCCATCAGTCTGTTACGCTGAAGCAAGGCTAGCAGGCCGGCGTGAAAACAATTGCTGCATCGTCGCAGGAATTTTTACATGTCAGATTTCCAATACAACTTCATGAAAAGCGTCGATAATCGCCGTCGCCGCCAACGGTTACAGATGCGACAAAAATGCTTATGCACGGCCGATGATTGCGGAGAGCGGCGACTTTCGGTCGCGCGTTTCGCGCACGCTGGAGTCGGTTTTCTTTGGCGTTTGATGTTCGACTCTGCGCAACCGCGTGCTGGCAGGTGCCGCGACTGCGAAGCGAAGCGGCGCAACCGTATGGTTAACACATTCCTGTCCGCGCGAAGAACGCAACATCATTGAGCAGTCCTTAACGGAAATACTTCCATTGTCCGCGCATGTCGCGTGCGGTTCAGTGGTCTGTTCTCGGCTCCATCGTTGTTGCCGCGCTGATCGCGCTCGCCGGCTGTGGCCATTACTTCAACATGGGGGAACGCGGCGCCTGGCGGCGCGACGCCGAGGTCGCGTGTCTCAATTCCGGCGCCGTCAGAGACGGCCCGGAACGGGTGCGGATCTCCAGCATCGACGGTCCCGGCATCTGCGGCATGGATTTCCCGATCCGCGTTTCGGAACTCGGCGACAATAGTCCGCTCGGCTATGACGATGAACCGTTGCGGCCTCCCGGCGCCGTCCCCGACGGCGCATTGCCGCAACATTGGCCGATCCAGTCGAACGCGCTGCCGCCGCCGTCGTATCCGGCACAGTCGTATCCGGCACAGTCTTATCCGCCGCCGTCATACAATCCGTCGTCGCAGCGGCCGACAATCGCCGCGCGCGCAACGCCCTCGTCGTCGGCGCCGATGTCGCTCCATGCTCCCGGCGTGCCGGAGCCAGCCGAGGACGACGCGGCATTCCAGCCGGAGCCGCCGCGCCCCTACGGCAACGCGCCGGCCGCCCGCAGCAGCGTGTTGCCGCCGCCGAAATATCCGCCGCCCGACGAGCCGCCGCCAACCTACACACCGCGCGCGCTGCCGCCGGCGGATGCAGAAACGCATGTGCCGCTCGGCTGGCCGCGCAATCCCGTGACGGCGGGAGGGCCGGTCGAAATCAAGCCTGCCGCAACATTGGCCTGCCCGATTGTTTCCGCACTCGATCAATGGATCGCGACCGCGGTGCAGCCGGCCGCGCGCCACTGGTTCCATCAGCCGGTGGTGGAGATCAAACAGATTTCGGCCTATTCGTGCCGGGGGATGAACGGCAATCCGAACGCGCATATTTCCGAGCACGCATTCGGCAATGCGCTCGACATCGCCGAATTCACGCTGGCGGACGGCCATCGCGTCAGCGTGCAATATGGCTGGCGCGGCTCACCGGAGGACCAGGGCTTCCTGCATGACGTGCAGCTTGCGGCCTGCGAAAGCTTCACCACCGTGCTCGCGCCCGGCGCCAACATCTATCACTACAATCACATTCACGTCGATCTGATGCGCCGCGCAAGCGGCCGGCACATTTGCCAGCCGGCAGCGATCCCGGGTGAAATCGTCGCCGAGCGGGCACGGGCTCGCTATGCGGCGCAACACTTCGGCGAGCCCGTCACCACCGGTTCGATCGGCAGGAAAGTCAAGCGGGAGAAAGGCGCGCTCGGTTATTCCGTCGAAGACGACGACCGGCTGCCGGACGCGGTGCCCGGCGAGGATTAGCTTCTCCTTCTCCCCGCTTGCGGGGAAAGGTTTTTATTGCCGCTCCATATCGGCGAGCAGCTTGGCGGTCGGCCAGCAATCGACCTTGAGGTGGTTACGCTTCTGGAAGGCGCCGAGCGCGGCGCGGGTCTTCATGCCGGCCTTGCCGTCGATCTTGTCGTGATAGTAGCCGCGCGCGGTGAGGATTTGCTGCATGCGTTCGAGATCGCGGGTCGGCAATTGCGCCACCCTGCCCCACGGCGTCTCGAACGGCCGCGGATCGGTCATCCGGTCGCTCAAATGCCCGACGAACAGAACGTACAGATCGGAGAAGTTGTATTCCTTGATGGCAAAGTAGTTTTGCGTGGCAAGAAAGGACGGCCCGTACAAACCTGCCGGCTGCAACAGCGATGCGGTCGCCGCCTGTTCGGCCGCCGATAATTTCCGGCCATAGGCCGGCACAAAGCCAAGCTCCAGCCACCCACCGACTGGACGCGTAATTTCCGGAACGCCGGCTGTGCAGTCGACATGCGCGGGCGGATGAACTTCGTAGGCCCAATGCACGCCGCGTTGCCAGCCTTTGCCGACGAGTTGCCTCGCCGTCGAGGCAAGCGCATCGGGGACGGAATTCCAGATGTCGCGCCGGCCGTCGCCGTCAAAATCGACGGCGTACTTAAGAAAGTCCGACGGCAGGAACTGGGTGAGCCCCATCGCGCCCGCCCATGAACTTTTCATATCGGCAGGTTTGACGACGCCCTCGTCCAGCATCTTGAGCGCAAGCAGAAATTCTTCGCGGAATTTATCCTTGCGCTTGCCGAAATAGGCCTGCGTCGCCAGCACACGGATGGCGTTGTGGCTGTCATGGGCGCGGCCGTAATCGGTTTCGCGGGCGAAGATCGCGAGCAGGATGGTCGGCGGCACACCGAATTGTCGCTCAATAGCCGTCAGCGGCGCGCGGTAATGGTCGAGAAGATTCTTGCCCTCGCGGGCGAGACGCTCGATGGCCGATTCCTTGAGATAATCCGCCGGCGTCAGCACGAATTCCGGTTGCCCCGCCGTCGGGCGTTGCGGCCGGCCGGGAATGACCAGCTCCGGGAGCGATAGATCCGGCTCGAGGCCGCGCGTCGCCATCTCGAAGGTGGCCCGCGAGACGCCGAGCTCCTGCGCTTGTGGCCAGAGCGACCGCAGAAAGTTCTGGAACGATGCATCGGCCAGCGCCGACGGCGGACAAAACACCAGCAGAAAGAAAATCGCGACCACAGACCTTCGAGACATGCGCGCCTTCACGCCGGCGTCACGCCCAGCCCCATGCCGGCCATGACGCTCATGGATCATCGCATCGCCACGATGAATAGCCGCGGAAATTTTAACATCACCTTGCCATCGGCAAGCGGCCGGTAGGCGGCGGCGATCTTGCGCGTATAAGCAGCGAGGAATTGCTCACGCTCCTCGGCATTGAGTGGCGACAGATACGGTTGCAAAGCCGAACCTTTGAACCATTCGACGATAGCTTGCGGCGACGTCAGCACGTGATCGTAGACCGTATGCCAAATATCCAGCCGCGTGCACAAAGGCCTGAGCAGCTCGTAATAGACCTCGGGCGGCGGCAAATCCGCGCGCGGGGCCGCCTGTAGGCCCGGGTTGTCCGCCCAAGGTCCTTCGGCCGCGACCTCCCGCTGCAACACATGCGAAGGCTCGCGGGTGTTGTCCGGCATTTGCACCGCCAGCACGCCGCCGCCGGGCAGCGCTTCGAGCAATCGGCGCATCATCTGCGGATGATCCGGTATCCACTGCAGAGCGGCATTGGCGAACAGAAGATCGGTGCCCGACGGCGGCAACCAGGCGGCGATGTCAGCTTGCACGAAAGTACATCGCGGCAGCCGCTCGCGCGCCTTGCGCAGCATGTCCGGCGACGAATCGAGCCCCAGCACCTCGGCCTGCGGATAGCGCGCGATCAAAAGTTCGGTCGAATTGCCGGGCCCGCAGCCGAGATCGACGACACGGCGCGGGTGCGGCAACGGCACCTGCGCCAGCAAATCGCGCGGCGGCCGGGTGCGCTCGTCCTCGAATTTCAGATATTGCCGCGCGCTCCAATCCTCCATCGCGCTTTTACTCCGCGGGAGCGGCACGCGGCGGCGATGCTTGCGCTGCGGCGGCCGCGTGCCTCGGCCGGTCGGTCGCCAGCATCATATAGACGGCCGGAACCACGAACAGCGTGAACAACGTGCCGATCGAGAGGCCGGACGCGATTACCAGGCCCATCTGGAAGCGCGATACCGCTCCTGCCCCGCCGGCCGTGATCAACGGCAGCACGCCCAGCACCATCGCGGCCGTGGTCATCAAAATCGGCCGCAACCGGATGCCGGCCGCCATCTCGATCGCCTCGCGCTTGGCGTGACCCGCGGCCTGCAAGTCGTTGGCGAATTGCACGATCAAGATACCGTGCTTGCTGATCAGCCCCATCAGCGTCACCAGGCCGACCTCGGTGTAAATGTTGAGCGAAGCACCGCCGATGCCGATGCTGACGAAGATGAGCGCGCCGGCGATCGACATCGGCACCGACACGAGGATGATAACCGGATCACGGAAGCTTTCGAACAAGGCGGCAAGCGCAAGGAAGATGATGATCAGCGCGAACCCGAAGGTGCCGACGAACCCGCTGGTCTCCTGTACGTATTGGCGGCTCAAGCCGCCGTAGTCGATCGAGTATTCGCGCGGCAGCATGCGTGCAGCGAGGCCGTGCAGGTAGGCGAGCGCATCGCCCTGTGACACCCCAGGCATGGCGACGCCCTGAATCGTCGCGCTGTTGAGCTGCTGGAAGTGATTGAGCGATTCGGGAACCGTCTTGGTGCTCACGGTCGCCACCGTGGACAGCGGCACCAACGAGCCGTCGGCGGTGCGGATATGATAGTCGAGCAGCTGCCGCGCATTGAGGCGGAAGCGCTGCTGCACCTGCGGGATCACCTTGTAGGAGCGGCCGCTCATGCTGAAGTAATTGACGTAGCCGCCGCCGAGCATGGCGGCGAGCGCGCCGCCGACATCGCTCATCTTCAGGCCAAGCTCCGCGGTTTTGTCGCGATCGATCGTCACGTTCGATTGCGGCGCGTCGATCTTGAGGTCGCTGTCGAGGAAGATGAAGTTGCCGCTCTTCTGCGCCTCCAGCAGGAATTTCTGGGCGATGTCGTAAAGCCGCTCGAACGATTCGGTAGTGCCGATCACGAACTGGATGGGCAGGCCGATGCTGCCGGGCAGCGGTGGCGGTTGAAACGCCACTGCGCGTACGCCGGCAACCTTGCTCAGCTCCTGCTGCACGACCGGCTGCAAGGCGTTGGTGCTCTTGCTGCGGCGATCCCACGGCTTGAGCGCCATGCCGCCGATCGACTGGCCGGGCGTATCAATCTGGAAGACGTGCTCGGTCTCGGGATGCTGAAAAAAGATCCGGTAAACCTCGTGGGCATAGAGCTGCCGCTGCCGCAGGGTGGCATTCGGCGCGGCAATGGATTGCGCGAGAATGACACCTTCGTCCTCTTGCGGCGCAAGCTCGGTGTGGGCGGTGATGAAAAGGAAATAGATGCTGCCGAGAACGATCAGCGCGAACACCAGGGTGACCGGCAGGTAATTCAGGCTGTTGTGCAGCCGTCGTTGATAGCCGCGGTGCAGCCACTCAAAGCCGCGGTCGATGGTGTAAGTCAATTTCTCTTCCCAGCCGCGATGCTGCGGATCGTGCGCCTTAAGCAACCGCGAACACAGCATTGGCGAGAGCGTCAGCGCGACAATGCCAGAAACGGTGACGGCGCCGACCAGTGCAAAGGCAAACTCGGCGAACAGGGCTCCGGTCAACCCGCTCTGGAAACCGATCGGAACGTAGACCGCGGCCAGCACGACCGTCATGGCGATAATCGGCGCGCCGAGTTCGCGGGCGGCGGCGATCGCGGCCGCCACCGGTGCCATGCCCTCCTCCAGATGACGGTTGACGTTCTCCACCACGATGATCGCGTCGTCGACGACCAGTCCGATTGCCAGCACCAGCGCCAGCAGCGTCAGCAGGTTGATCGAATAGCCAAGCGCGAGAAGGACGATGAAAGTGCCGACCAGCGATAGCGGAATGGCGACAACCGGAATCAGCGAGGAGCGGATCGAACCGAGGAACAGGAACACGACGACCGTAACGATAAGCAGCGCTTCGACGATGCTGCGCACGACCTCGTAGATCGCGGAGTTAACAAATTCGGTGGAGTCGTAAACGATCTCGCCGTTGAGGCCGCGCGGCAATTGCGCGGCGATGTCGGGCCAGATCCGGTGCACCTGGCGCGCCACCTCGAGGAGATTGGCCGCGGGCGCCACCTGCACGCCGATATACACCGCCTGCTTGCCGTCGAAGCCGACCTCCGACTCGTAGTCCTCGGCGCCAAGCGAGACATTGGCCACGTCCTGCAATCGCACGACGGCGCCATTGGCTTGCTTGATGACGAGGTTGCGGAATTCGCCTGCCGAATGCAGCCCGGTCGAAGCCGTCAGGTTGACCTGCACCATCTGCCCCTTGGTGGTGCCGATGCCGGAAATATAGTCGTTGGCGACAAGCGCGGCGGTGACGTCGGCGGCCGTCAGCCCGTAGGCGGCGAGCTTTTGCGGATCGAGCCAGGCGCGTAGCGCGAAAACCTTCTGCCCAAGCAACTCGGCGGTCTGCACGCCCGGCACCGTTTGCAACTTCGGCTGCACGACCCGCGTGAGGTAATCGGTGATCTGGTTCGGCGCGAGCGTGTCGCTGTTGAAGCCGAGATACATCGCGTCGATGGTCTGGCCGATCTTGACGGTCAGCACCGGCTGCTGCGTCCCGGTCGGCAGCTGATTAAGCACCGAGGCGATCTTGGTATTGATCTCGGTCAGCGCCTTGTCGGGATCGTAGTTGAGCCGCAGGTAAACGGTGATCGTCGAGGTCGAGCTCTGGCTGGTCGACGTCATATAGTCGATGCCGTAGGCCTGAGCGATGGCGATTTCGAGCGGCGTGGTGATGAAGCCGGCGACGACGTCGGGATCGGCGCCGTAATAGGTGGTGGTCACCGTCACCACCGCGTTCTGGGTGCGCGGATATTGCAGCACCGGCAGCGCGTAATAGGCGCGCACGCCGAGCACCAGAATCAACAGGCTGATGACCGAGGCAAGCACCGGCCTGCGAATGAAGATATCGGTGAATTTCATGACGGCGCTGTCCGCTGATCCGGTTGCCGCCCATTCACCCGCACGCGGGAATCAAGCCGGGATGCCGACGCGTTGGCTCGCCGCTTTCGCGAAAACGCGCGGATCATTCGTTTGTCTGCTGCCATCGCCATCCGCCTAACGGTCGATCGGTACCGGCGCGGCGTCAGCCGTCGGGACGACCGAATTGTCGATCATGATCACCGAGCCGTTGTGCAGTTTGATCTGCCCGGCGGTAACCACCATGTCGCCGTCCTCGACGCCCTTGAGCACGGCGACCTGATCGCCGCGGGTCGGCCCAACGGTGACGAATGTCTGACGCGCGACCCGCTGCGGCTTGCCGTCGGCATTTTTGTCCTTGCCGTCGATGACGATGTAGACCGTGTCGCCGTATGGGTTGTAGGTGATGGCCGTCTGCGGCAGCGTCACATAATTTTTCGGAGCACCGGTGGCGATGTCGACGGTCGCGTACATTCCCGGCAACAGCCGATGCTTGGGATTCTTCAACGTCGCGCGGATTTGCACGTTGCGGCTGCCGGTATCGACCTTCGGATTGATGGCGGAAATCTCGCCGTGAAACGCCACGTCCTTGAAAGCGTCAATTTTCACCGTGACCGGCTGGCCGAGGCGAAGCTGGTCGACGGATTGCTGCGGCACGAAAAAGTCGGCGTAGATCGGATCAAGCGCCTGTAAGGTCACGATCGCCGTGCCGGGCCCCAGATACTGTCCAAGATCGACCGCGCGGATGCCGAGATGGCCGGCGAACGGCGCGCGCAGAAGCTTCTTGTCGATGATGGCTTGCTGTTGGGCGACCTGAGCTTGCGCATTCTTCAGGTTGGCCGCGTCCGTGTCCAGGGTTGCCTGGCTGACCGCCTGGAGCTTGAATTGCTTCTCGTCGCGCTCGTAGGTGATTTTGCTCAAATCCGCCACCGCTTCCAGCGAGTGCAGCCGGGCCACGTCGTCGGCGTTGCGCAGCTTGAGAAGCGGCGCACCGGCCTCGACATCGTCGCCCGAGTTGAATGAAATCGATTCGACGACACCCGACACTTCCAACGACAGATCGGCGCCCCTCACCGCACGCAGGGTGCCGACCGCCTCGATGTTCGGCTGCCATTCACTGGAGCTTGCCTTGATGGCCGAGATCGTTTGCGGCGGATTGCTCGCGGCCGAAATGAACTTCTTGATCATGATCCCTTTGAAGATCTGGAATCCGAAGATCAGGCCGAACACGACGACGACCGCCGCGAGCATGATCACCATGCGTTTGGTCATTGACTTCGCTCCGGTCGGCTCGGCAATGGCGTATCGCTCGCCGCCTGCACGATTTGCGGCTCGGGGCTGAAAGGATCGGGCAGTGCATCCACGCGATTCCACCAACCCCCGCCAAGCGCAGCGAACAGAGCCGCCGTGTCGGCAAAACGCGCGGCTTGCGCCTGCACCAAAGCAAGCCGCGCCTGCTGATAGCTGCGTTCGGCATTGAGCAGCGTGATGTAGGTGATGGCGCCGAGGCGATATTGGCCGCGCGTCAGGTCGAAAGTGTCGGAGGCGGCCTTAACCGCGCGCTGCTGCGCCTTCAACGTCGCCGCATCGAGTTGCAGCGCGCGCAGCGCATCGGCGACATTCTGGAAGGCGGTCAGCACGGTGTTGCGGTATTGCGCGTCGGCCTGCTCAAAGGCGGCGCGCGCCGCCCGCTCCTGATGCAGCAAGGTAAAGCCGTGGAAAATCGGCTGCGTTCCCGCGGCCGTAACGGTCCATATTGCGGTCGCCGGCGTAAACAACTGGGCCGCGGTCAAAGCCGCGCTTCCGTAGGACGCGGTGAGCGGAATTTGCGGCAACCGGTTGGCGACGGCAACGCCGACCAGTGCGCTCGCCGAGTGCAACTGCTCCTGCGCGGCGCGGATGTCCGGCCGCTGTTCCACCACTTGGCTCGGCAGGCTCACGGGCAGACTGGTTGGCAGTCGCAGCGACGCCAACGTCACGCGCTCGTGCCTCTTCTCATTCGGGAAGCGGCCGGTCAGCGCCAATACGACATGGTGTTGCTGCTCGAGCTGCTTTTCCAGCGGCGGCAAAGTCGCCTGCGTGGTGGCAACTTCCGACTCCTGGGTCAGGACGTCGGCGCGGTTGGCGGCACCGACCTGAAACTGATTACGCACGACCTCAAGCTGATCGGTTTCCGCCTTGATAATCTCGTTGGTCGCCTGGATTTGTCCGCGTAGCGACGCCTCCTGGATCGCCGCCGTCACCACGTTCGACGTCAGCGTCAAATAGGTCGCTTCCAGCTCAAAGCGCTGATATTCCGCCAGCGCCCCGGTCGACTCGATTTGCCGCCGCTGGCCGCCGAAAACATCGGGCGTGTACGAGACATTCACCGTCGCCTGGAACAGGCTGAAGGTCTGTGTCGGGCCGGGTTGACCGAACTCCGCCGGCGAAAACGCCTGCCGTGTATATGACCCGTTCGCGTCGACGTTCGGCAAAAGCTTGCCGCCGGCGGCGTAAAGGGTTTCCTTCGCCTGCCACAGCGCCGCCTGCGCGGCCTGCAAATTGGGATTGGCGTGCAACGCTTCCGCAATCAACGCATCGATCTCTTTCGAGTGGAACACTTTCCACCATTCGCCCGGAATATCCCGGCCCATGACGAAACGCTGCGCCGCGCCGCCGGCGACGTCCGCGGAAGCAGTCGACGCCAGGTGCGCTTCGGGGGTGTAGCCGCTGCCGGGAGGCGCCGGCGGAACGGAAAAATCCGGCCCGACCGCGCAAGCGCCTAACAAAGCCAAGGCGCCGACCATCA
>JAGXAC010000061.1 GCA_019075925.1 Hyphomicrobiales bacterium
TCCTCAAGGCTCATTACGGCAAGGATTATTCGCTGGCGAGCCTGCCGCAGGACGATCCCACGGTCTACCAGATGCTGTCGCGTGCCGATTCCGTCGGCGTGTTTCAGGTCGAAAGCCGCGCGCAGATGTCGATGCTGCCCCGGCTGAAACCTCGCTGCTTCTACGATCTGGTCATCGAGGTGGCGATCGTGCGGCCGGGACCGATCCAGGGCGACATGGTGCATCCCTATCTGCGCCGGCGCGACGGCGTCGACCGCGAGCATTACCCCTCGCCTTCCCCCGCGCATGGCCCGGCCAACGAACTGGAAGACGTCCTCAAACGCACGCTCGGCGTACCGTTATTCCAGGAACAGGCGATGCAGATCGCCATCACCGCCGCCAAATTCACGCCCGACGAAGCCGATGGGCTGCGCCGCGCGATGGCGACCTTCCGCCATAATGGAACGGTGCACCTGTTCCGCGACAAGTTCATCGACGGCATGACCGCGCGCGGCTACGACCGCGGCTTCGCCGAAAACTGTTTCGGCCAGATCGAAGGTTTTGGCGAATACGGCTTTCCGGAAAGCCATGCCGCAAGTTTCGCGCTGCTTGTCTATGCCTCGGCCTGGATCAAGTGCCGCCATCCCGATGTGTTCTGCGCCGCCATTCTCAACAGCCAGCCGATGGGCTTCTACCAGCCGGCACAACTCGTGCGCGACGCGCGCACCCATGACGTCGAAATCCGCGCCGCCGATGTCAATTTCAGCGCTTGGGATTGCACGCTGGAGCCGACCGGTGACGGTCAGCATGCGGTGCGGCTCGGCTTTCGGCTTATCAATGGGCTCGGCGAAGACGAAATCGCCAAACTCGTCGGGGCGCGCGGCAACGGATTTGCCTCAATCGAGCGGCTCGCGGCGATTGCCGGCGTTTCGCGCTTTACCATCGAACGGCTCGCCGAAGCGGATGCCTTCCGCTCGCTGGGACTCGACCGGCGCGCGGCGTTGTGGGCGGCGCGCCGCCTCGACGCGATCGGGGCCAAGCGTCATCCTGCGTCCGCGGGGCGGCCCTCGAACGATGCGGCCAAGGCGCCTCAGGGTATCGCCCCAGCCGAAATCGGTTCGCGCCGAGCGCCGCAAGGTGACGGAAGAGACGTGTTGCCGCTGCTGACGCCGCATCTGAGCGACGATCTTTTCCCGGAGCCTGGGGTGAAGTTGCCGGACATGCCGCTGTCCGAGCATGTGGTCGAGGATTACGTGGCGACCGGATTGTCGTTGAAGGAGCATCCGGTACGCTTTTTCCGCGACCGCCTGACGGCGCTCGGCGCCAGGCCCAATGCGCAATTGCGCGGCGGCGACTTGCGCCAGAACATGACAGTGACCGTCGCCGGCCTCGTGCTGGTACGGCAGCGGCCGGGCACCGCCAAGGGCGTGATCTTCATGACGCTGGAAGATGAAACCGACATCGCCAATATCATCGTCTGGCCGAAGGCGTTCGCGCGCAACCGCCGCGTGGTGATGACGTCACGCTTCCTCGCCGTGCGCGGCCGGCTGCAACGCGCGGGCCTCGTCATTCACGTGATAGCGGAAAAGTTTTTCGATTTGTCCGCCGAGCTGCCGTGGCTGCGCGAAGGCGGTGATCTGTTTTCGCCCAAATTTTCCGGCGGCCCGCTGCCGCAGGACGCGACGCTCGCGCTCAAGAGCCGGGACTTTCATTAAAGTATGATCCGGAAAAACCTGATCCGGAAAAAACCCGCCCTCGGACGCGGTCCGAAGGCGGTTTCACGAAAAGATCGCGCGCAACGGCGTTATGTGCCCGCGCACTTTTCGAGTACGCGCGCGAGCCGCTCGGAAAATAATTTGGCATCCGCCGGCCGGTCGCCTTCCAGCACGCGCGCCTCGTCGAACAGGAGATGCGCGGCGTCTTCCTTAAGCACTCGCTGGTCGTCGCCGAGCGCGGCAAGAGCAACGATCAGCTGATGCCGCGGATTGATCTCGAGGATCGGCTTGGAAGCCGCGCCCAGCCGGCCTGCACCGGCCAAAATCTTTTCCAGCGCGCGGTCCGGCCCTTTGTCCGACGCCACCAGGCAGACCGCGCTATCGGTCAGCCGATCCGAGGCGCGCACCTGCGTCACCGCCTCGCCGAGCGCGCTCTGCACGAACACCAGGAACTTCTTGACCGTATCTTGCAGTTCCGGCGCCGGTTCGTCCTTTGCACCGACGAGCGGTATGGATGCCAGATCGGCCGCGCCCTGCGTCACCGACTTGAAGGGCTTGCCGTCGAAGCCCGGCGACGCCATCACCCAGAAGTTGTCAACGGCATCCGACAACAGGAGAACCTCGATGCCGCGGGCGCGAAAACCCTCCAGATGCGGCGACGTCTTCAATCGCTCGATGTCGTCGCCGGCGAGATAGTAGATCGCGGTCTGGTTGGGTTTGAATGCGGCGACACAGTCCTTGAGGCTGCGCCAGCCTTCGGCCCCCGTCGTCTTGAAGCGCGCAAGCGCCAACAGCGCGTCGCGACGCTCGAAATCTTCGTAGAGGCCTTCCTTAAGCACGGCGCCGAACAGGTCCCAGATTTTGGTGAACGCCTCGGGCTCCTTCTCCGCCAGCCGTTCCAGTTCGCCCAGCACCCGGCTGGTCGCGCCCTTCCTGATGGCGCCGAGCAGCGGGCTTTCCTGAATTTTCTCGCGCGAGACATTGAGCGGCAGATCGGCGCTGTCGACCAGGCCGCGCACGAAGCGCAGATAGCGCGGCAGGACCTCGGCGTCGTCGGTGATGAAGACGCGTTTGACGTAGAGCTTGATGCGGCCCTTGCGGTCGGGATCGAACAAGTCGAACGGCCGCGAACCGGGAACGAAAAACAGCGATGTGTAATCCTGCCGGCCCTCGGCGTGAAAATGAATGGTCAGTGCCGGCTCGTCGAATTGGCCGGCGACGCTGCGATAGAAATCCGTGTATTCGGCTGGCGTAATCGCGGATTTTGATTTGGTCCACAGCGCGGCGCCGTCGCTGATCTCGCCCGCTTCGGCGCCCGGTTTGTCGACGATCGCGATTGGCACGGGCACATGGCCGGAATGCTCCCGCACAACGCGCTCGACGGTCTCGCGCTCGGTATAAGAGTTGGCGTCCTCCAACAGATGCAAGACAACGCGGGTGCCACGCGACGGCGCATCGGCGGCAGCCACCGGCGACACGGCGAAAGTGCCCTGGCCGTCCGACGACCAGCGAAAGGCCGCGTCGGCGCCGGCGCGGCGTGAAATCACGTCGACGCGTTCCGCCACCATGAAGGCCGAATAAAAACCGACGCCGAACCGGCCGATCAGCGCGGTCTCCTCGTCCTTCTGCGCCGCCTCGATGCGATCGAGAAACGCCTTGGTGCCGGAGCGGGCGATGGTGCCCAGCGCCTCCACCATCTCGTCCCGGCTCATGCCGATCCCGTTGTCCTCGACCGTGAGTTGCCGCTTGTCGGCGTCGAGACGCAGCGTGATGCGCGGCTTCGGATCGTCGCCAAGCAGCGCCGGCGCCGCGATCGCCTCGTAACGCAGCCGTTCGCAAGCGTCGGCGGCGTTGGCGATCAATTCGCGCAGAAACACGGATTTCTCGGAATAGACCGAGTGCACCATCAGCTGCAGCAGCTTGGCGACGTCGGCCTGGAAAGGATGAGCTTCGGACGAAGGGCTTTCGTTCCGGTTCTTATCGGTCACGGTCATGCGGGATCCCGGCGGATTTCTTCTGTTCAAAAATTAGGTCAACAAGCCGCTCGTTCAAGACCGGCTGGCGACCCGATTTGCCGATTTCCACCGCCTGGTTTACGAATTTGCGGCCACTTCCGGCGTGTGGATGTGCTCGGGCCGGATGCCTACTGCCAGGAAACGCCCGGGAATACGGCGCAGCAGCGGAAACTTCGCAAACAGCTTGAACACCAGTGGCGGTTTCGGCTTTTGCGTGCCGGCAAGCGCACGGGTGATGATCCGGTTCTGCGCAATGATCTGAAACCGCTGGGTGAACCGTACCGGCAAGCTGCGCCGCGCCTGAATCGCCTGCAGATCGTCGTTGCTGACCGTGCCCGCCTTCAGCGGCGCCGCCAGCCGATTGGCTGCGGCGACCGCGTCCTGGACGGCGATATTGACGCCCACCCCGCCGATCGGCGACATCGCGTGCGCGGCGTCGCCGATGCAGATCAGTCCCGGCCGCCACCATTTTTCCAAACGATCGACCGCCACCGTCAACAGCTTAATGTCGTCCCAGCTTTTCAGCTCTCCGACCCGGCCGGCGAGATACGGCGACATCTTCACCACCGCCGCGCGGAACGCGTCGAGGCCGGCAGCCCGCACCTGGCCGATGCCGCCTTTTGGAATGACGTACGCACATTGCCAGTAGTCGCCGCGATTAAGCATGATCATCATCATGCCGGCTTCGATATGGCCGAAAGTCGCGGCCTCGTCGCTTGGCTTCCGCGAGAGTCGAAACCACAGCACGTCCATCGGTGCGCCCAAATCCCGGCTGGTGAAGCCCGCACGCTCGCGCACCGTCGAATGCCGGCCGTCGGCGCCGACAACAAGATCGGCGCGGATTTCAAGATCGCCGTCCGGCGTCTTCGCGCGCAAGCCTGCGACCCGGCCACCCTCCTCGATCAAATCGGTCGCCTCGGCGTGCATGTGCAAATCGAAGGTCCGATAACGCTTGCCGTGCGCGGCGATAAAATTGAGGAAGTCCCATTGCGGCATCAGCGCGATGTATTTGCAGCGGGTCGGCAAATACCGCAGGTCGATGATACCCAAGCGCTCATCGCCAACCTGAGCGCTGAACTGGTCGACCTTCTGGTGCGGCAGCTTGAGAAACGCGTCCAACAGGCCGAGCTCATACATCAGCTCGAGCGTGGAAGGATGGATGGTGTCGCCGCGGAAGTCGCGGAAGAAATCGGCGTGCTTCTCAAGCACCACGACGTCGACGCCGGCGCGCGCCAGCAGAAAACCGAGCATCACGCCGGCGGGTCCGCCGCCGGCGATGCAGCATTTGGTGGTGATCGCGTTCGGCATCACGACATCCGTTCGCGGACCGCAACAACGTCAGGCCGGCTGGGCTGTCTGTGGGGCGACGCCGAGCTTCTTCTGCAAGTTCGAAGACGACGTCGTGTACTGGAACACCAGCCGCTTCTCCGGATAACAGTAGTGGTAGGCCTTTTGCGCCATCAGCGCGCCTTCGTGGAAGCCGGACAGGATCAGCTTCAGCTTGCCGGGATACCAGTTGATGTCGCCGATGGCGAAAATACCCGGCACGCTGGTTTCGAACGCCGCCGTCTCGACCGGGATCAATTCGTTGTTCTTGAGCTCGAAGCCCCAGTTGGCGACCGGCCCGAGCTTCATCGTCAGGCCGAAGAACGGCAGCAGCGCGTCGCATTCAAGTTGGTTGATCGCGCCGTCGTTGGTTTTGACCGTCGCTTTCTGAAGTTGACCGTCATCGCCATGCAAGGCGGTAACCTGGCCGAACACGAGATCGATTTTTCCGGCATCGACCAGCGCTCGCATCTTGTTGACGCTGTCGGGCGCCGCGCGGAATTCGCTGCGCCGGTGAATGAGCGTGAGCTTTTTGGCAAGCGGCGCCAGATTGAGCGTCCAGTCGAGCGCGCTGTCGCCGCCGCCGACGATCAAGATGCGCTTGTCGCGAAACTGCTCCATCCGGCGGACCGAATAGAACAGCGATTTGCCTTCATAAGGCTCGACGCCGGGAATCGGAGGCCGTTTCGGCTGGAACGAACCGCCGCCGGCGGCGATCACCACGACTTTGCACTCGAATTGCTTGCCCTGGTCGGTGGTCACGCGAAACAGCGGATCGCCGATTTTTTCGACCTTCTCCACCATCTCGTTGAGATGAAATTGCGGATTGAACGGTTTGATTTGCAAAAGCAGCGCATCGACCAGGCCTTGCGCGCTGGTGTAGGGAATTCCCGGAATGTCGTAGATCGGCTTTTCCGGATAAAGTTCGGCGCATTGGCCGCCGATCTTGTCGAGGATGTCGATCAGATGCGTCTTCATGTCGAGCAAGCCGAGCTCGAACACGGCAAACAAGCCGATCGGTCCGGCGCCGATGATAACAATGTCAGTCTTGATGGTTTCGCTCATATCGTATCCGCACTCGTCTCGATGCGTCGTCAGCCAAGGATGATGGATTGATTGCGAGTGTCTAGCGTGACCGCCGCTTCAGGGGAAGAGGAAGCCAGGGGCAAAAACGTCCGCTTTTTTCCACTAATGCCGGGATTTATTCCAGTTGGAGCTTGCTCGGCAGAAGCTCATGCTCGTCAGGCTTGGCGGTCCGGCGTTCGAACGACGAGACCCTCGAAGTCTTCGCTCACCTTGATCTGGCACGACAGCCGCGAGTTCGGCTGCACGCCATAGGCAAAATCGAGCATGTCCTCTTCCATCGGCGAGGGCGTACCCACCTTCTCGCGCCACGCTTCTTCGATGTAGACGTGACACGTCGAGCAGGCGCACGCGCCGCCGCACTCGGCCTCAATACCGGGCACGCCATTATTGATCGCGGTCTCCATGAGCGTGGAGCCGACTTCGCCCTCGACGGTGCGTGCTGTTCCACCGGAATCGATGAACGTGATCTTGACCATGCCAGATAGAGCCGCGCCCCGCCGGCAAACTTGATCGCAGGAATGGCCGGCGCTGTCTTCTATAGGCTCCGGCCGCGCCGCGCCAGTGCAGGAGATTGAGTTTGGCCTAGTGCTCGCGCAAAGCGTCGACGAATGCGTCGGCCTGTGCGTCCATGGAATCGCCGAGCAGCGCCGCGATCGCTGTGCGCGCCTCGGCGCAAGCGGCTTCCAGGTCGGCAATCGCCGCCCCGAGGCCCCGGGCATCGCCGCCCGCGGCGGCCTCCTCAAGCTGCTCGGCCGCCTCGGCCACACACCAGGCGCCAATGCCGCGGGCTGAGCCCTTGAGCGTATGCGCAGCCGCCGCGGCGCAAGCCGGCTTGGCACCGGCGATGCGTTGCATCATCAGCGTGGTCTGGCGGACGAATATCTGCAAAACCTCGCGTTCGAGGCTGTGATCTCCGAGCGTCATGCGCCGGAGATGATCCGCGTCGATGATCGGCGGCCGTTGCTCAAGATCCGACACCGCCAAAAGGCACGATTCACGCATGACGTCCTCTCCCGCGCTTATTGGTAGCGCCTGGCCGGATCATGCAGGCAAGCTGCAAAGGTGCGGTAAATACCCATCCCGTCGATAGATTTTGCCGCCCTCTTTCATGGCGATGGGTAAGTAACGTGTTACTCCGGCCCGGCCGATCCAACGCCCGGCTGGCAGGAACCCGGGCCAAGCCCTCTTAACGGCCCCAGACCGGCCGTATTGTTGGCCGCACAATGGCAAAGTTGGGCGTGCGGCGGGCCAATCTGGCTGATGGTGTCCAAATCGTTATTAACGATGATTAAAAGGACGTTACCAACCCGGTTTTATCCGCTCCGCCAGACCGATAGGATGACCGACGGCAGTATGACGTGAGGGTGGGGAAGCCCCTCCTCTTCATGCCGATGTTGGTTTGACGATCACGCGCTCGTGGCGCGCCCCTTGTCTTGGGGCCGTCCAGTCCGGCGTAACACGCGAGGCGACGACCGAAATGGCGAACAATCCCAAAAAGATCGCGGACCCGACCGAAGCCGCGCTCTCGGCGATCCAGGAAGCGCTCAAGGTCACCGATGACAAGGCGCCGGATCAAGGATTGGATGCCGGCGTCGCGGCGGCGGGTAACGAGGCCTGGTCTCGCCCAGCCCCGATGCCGAGTGCGGCCGTCTCTGCCGATGCAAGTCCGATCGGGGCGCCGGCGAGCGATCCGCGCACGCTTGCGGCCGCCAACGATGACCAGCAATCGATCGGCCAGGTCTTGCAGGCGCTGCAAAATCGCCCCGTGCGCACGTCTTATTTCGTCGCCGCAATTTTCTCCGCCGCGTGGGGTGTCGCCTGTATTGCGCTTTCCTGGGCATACCTGCGCGACCTGAACGCGGCACTCGGTCCAAACCATTCGCCGGCCACTACACTCATCGGCCTTGGCGCCGCCGCGTTGCTGCCGATCATCTTCTTCTTCGGCGTGGCGCATATGGCCTGGCGCGCCCAGGAACTGCGCCTGGTGGCCCAAGCGATGGCGAAAGTCGCCATGCGGCTCGCCGAGCCGGAAGGCGTCGCCCGCGATTCAATCGTTACCGTTGGGCAGGCCATCCGCCGCGAGGTCGCAGCCATGGGCGACGGCGTCGAACGTGCGCTGGCGCGTGCGAGCGAGCTTGAGGCGCTGGTGCGTAATGAAGTCGCCGCACTCGAGCACGCCTATGGCGACAACGAAGTCCGCATCCGTGGACTACTCCAAGACCTCACCAACCAGCGCGACACGCTGGTCGGTCAAGCCGAGCAGGTGCGCTCGGCCATCAATAACGTCCACATCGACCTGACGCAGGATCTTTCGACGATCAGCGATCTCGTCGGCCAGCAAGTGAACGAGGCCGCCGAGCGGATCACCGGTTCGCTGGCCGAAAAGGGCGAGCACATCACCGGTGCGCTCGGTCAGATCGGCGACACGATGATCCAGCAATTGAGCGTTCGCGGCGAGGACCTGATCGTACGGCTGGAGACGGCGAGCGAGGAAACCTCTCGGGCGCTGACCACCGCAAGCGACACCCTCACCGCCAGCCTGAATTTCAAGACCGATCACATCGGCGAAGAATTCGCCGAAATCGCCCGCGGCCTGGAAAGCATGATGACGTCGCGGCTCGATGGCGTGACCGACCGCTTCTCGGAAAAGTCGCTGGCGGTCGTCGACATGATGGTCGGCCGCTCGCAGGAATTGACCGATGCCATCGTCAACACCTCGAGCCAGCTCGCCGAGACGATCGCGACCAGCGCCGAAGAGGTCAACTCCACGCTCAAAACGTCGGGCGAATCGCTCATTCTCGACCTCAATTTGCGCGGCGGCGACGTCGCGAAGAAATTCGAGGCGGCAGGCAACCGCGTCACCGAAGCACTGATTACCCGCACGACGAAAATGACCGATGCCATGCAGGAGAGCGCGGATCAGGTGGCCCAGATCGTCGCGGCGCGCAGCAACGAAATCAAGGAAATGCTCGCGGCGCGGCTGGAGGCGTTCGACCAGACATTCAATCAATCCGGTGCCCAGCTTGGCGAAAAGATCTCCCGCGACGCTTCGACGCTCGCCAACCTCATCACCCGCCACCTCACCGAATTCGATCGCACGGTAAAGACCTACGGGTCGGAACTGGTCGAGCGGTTGGGCGCGCGCACCCAGGATGTCTCCGAGTCGATGCGCAGCTATGTCGATAATTTCGACGGCCGCGTGACCGCCAAGGCGACGGAAGTCACCACCGGCCTGGATCAGCGTCTGGCGCAGTTCCAGCAGACGCTCGACAGCCGCACGCAGACCCTCACCGAGGCACTGTCCGGCCGCGTGCTCGACATCGCCAAGACGCTGACGGAGGGCGGCCGCGAGGTCGTCGCAGCGGTCGACAAGCGCGTCGGCGACGTCAACACCACGCTCGGCAACCGCATCGGCCAGATGGAGGAGTTGCTCGTCGGCCGGACCGAAGTCGTGACCCAGCAGATCGAGGCGCGCAGCCGCGCCGCCGCCGCGATACTCACCACCCGGCTGGAAGAGCTTTCGGAAGCGATCAAAACCAACTCCGGCAGTGCCGAGCAGGCGCTTTCGCAGCTCACTACCCGATCCGTCGACTCGCTCAGCAAGACTGCCGCTGCCAGCGCCGCGGCGACCGAGGCGCTCAATCGCAGTGCCGCGGAGACCACCGCTTCGCTCAGCCGCAGCGCCGGCGCGCTCGCCAACGCCATCACCAAAGCCACCGAATCGGCGACCGAGCTGATCGCGCGCAGCGCCACCTCCTCGTCGGAGACGATCGGTCGCAGCGCGTCCGAAGCCGAGCGTACGCTGGTCGGCACCGGCAACGAAGTCGCCCGCAATGTCGCCGGCAACGCCAACGAGATCACCGCCACCGTATCGGAGCGCGTCGGCGAACTGACCCGGCTGCTCGATGAAAAGTCGAATACCCTGATTACCGCGCTCTCCGGCAAGGGTCAGGAATTCGCCGGCGAAGTCGGCCGCATCACCGACCAGGCGGTGAAGTCGATCGAGGCCAAGAGCTTCGTCTTCACCCAGACGATGATGGATAACAGCGAGGAAATCGCCCGGCTGATCAACGATTCAAGCCAGAACGCGACTGCGGCGATGACCCGCACCCTCGGCCAGTTGCAGCAAGGCACGCAGAGCGTCACCGATGCGGCCAAGCAGGCGATCGCCCGCAGCCTGGAGGATTTGCAAGCGGCCACCCGCGCCTCGATCGAGGAATCGAAACAGACGGCTGCGGCAACCGTCGCCGACATGCTGGAGACGAACAGCATGCTGCGGTCGGATACCACCGCCCTGTTCGAACGGCTGCGCGAGGCCAACATCCTGCTGCAGGAAGTGCTTAGCGGCGCGCACGAAAACATGGCGTCGCTCGAGCGCACCATGGTCACGCGGGTATCCGAATTCATCACCGCCATGAACGACCTGAGCGTCAAGAGCGATACCAGCGCCAGCATGGTCGAGCGGCACGTCGGTGCGTTCAACACAATGACCGGCAAGACGCTGCGCGAACTCGGCGAAATCTCCGCCCAGTTCAACGTACAAGGCCGCTCGCTCGCCGAGGCCGTCGAGTTGCTGGACCGAAGCAATCGCCGCACCGAGGAATCGATCGCCAACCGGCAAACCAACATCGAAGCGCTGGTTTCGACGCTAGATGCGCGCTCGGAGGACTTCGCGCAGAGACTTCAGCGTTTCGCCGCCCTGCTCGACGAATCGCTCGACGCCGCGACGTCCCGCGCGCGCCAGATCGCCGGCATCATCGCCGAAACCAGCAACGACAGCGTGCGCACCATCGAGCAGCAGTTCGAGCTCGTGCGCGCCACCACCGAAGAGGAGCGCAAGCGCACCAGCGAGAACCTGAATGCGGTCTACGACGAGGCGAGCGCCCACGCGCATACCCTGTTCACGCAGTCGGCCGACCGGTTCACCGAGATCATGCTCGGCATGAAGCAAATGGCCGAAGAAATGCAGCACGAGTTGGAAACCACGCGCGCCGAGCTGCGCCGCGGCATTTTCGAATTGCCGCAGGAAACCGCCGACAGCGCAGCGCAAATGCGGCGCGTCATCGTCGATCAGATCGAGGCGCTGGCCGAACTCAATCGCATCGTGGCGCGGCACGGCCGTTCGCTGGACACCGCCGAGCCTGTGCGGCGCGAGCCCGAGCCGGCGCACGTCTCAGGCGGACGCAACCCGCCGCGGCCGCCGCGCGGTGACATCACCGCCGCGCCGCCGCCGGCCGGGCGCGTGGACATTACCGGTGCGCCGACGCGCCGCGCCGAACCGCCGCCGCAGAACGGCGACGGCCGCAATGGCGGCTGGCTCAACGACCTGCTGACCCGCGCGTCGCGCGATGACGTCGTGCCGATCGCCCCTGCCGCGCAACCGGAAACGCGTTCGCAGCGCGGCGCAGCGGGAGAGTCATCGCTCGAATCCCTCGCGGTGGACGTCGCCCGCATGATCGATCACGACGCTTCCGCCGAATTGTGGGAGCGCTATAAGCGCGGTGAACGCGGCCTGTTCAACAAGCGATTGTACACGCCGCAGGGCCAGAAGGCATTCGAGGAAATCCGCCGCAAATACCGCGGCGATCCGGAATTCCGCCAGACCGTCGAACAATATATCCACGAGTTCGAACGCCTGCTGGAAGACGTGTCGCGCGGAGACCGCGGCGCGACGGTGGCGCGCAACTACCTCACCTCCGACACCGGCAAAGTCTACACCCTGCTGGCGCACGCGGCGGGCCGGTTCGACCAGTAAGCCGGCGACAATAATCGGCAACGACGGCCTTGCTTGGCCGCCGACCGCGGCGTTACCGTTCGCCGCATGGAAGCGCCGGTTTCGTTGCCTACCGCCGCCGATGTCGAAACGGCCGCTCGCCGGCTTGCCGGGGTGGCCCGGCACACCCCGCTGCTGACGTCTGCTTCGCTCGACGCGATGACCGGCGGACGCGTTTTTCTCAAGGCCGAAACGCTTCAACATACCGGATCGTTTAAATTCCGCGGCGCCTACAATCGGCTGTCCGCCATTCCGCCAAGCGAACGCGGCGGCGGCGTGGTGGCGTTCTCGTCGGGCAATCACGCGCAAGGCGTCGCCGCGGCGGCTCGCCTCCTCGGCATGGCGTGCGTGATCGTGATGCCGCACGACGCACCGCGAGCAAAGCGCGAACGAACCGCGGCATTCGGCGCCGAACTGGTGTTCTACGACCGGGCGCGTGACGATCGCGAAGCGATCGCCGGCGAAATCGCGGCGCGGCGCGGTGCCGTGCTGGTGCCGCCTTACGATGACGCGCTCATCATCGCCGGCCAGGGCACCGCCGGCCTGGAAATCGCCGATGACCTCAAGACGATGGGACTCGTTCCCGACGTGGTCGTGGTCACCGCCTCCGGCGGCGGATTGATCGCCGGCATCGCGCTCGCGATCCACGCGCGCGTGCCGACCGTCAAGCTTTACACCGCCGAACCGCTGGGCTTCGACGATCACGCGCGCTCGTTTCGCAGCGGCCGGCGCGAGCAAAACGCCGAGCTGAGCGGCACGATCTGCGACTCGCTGATGGCCCGCACGCCCGGCAAGCTTACCTTCGCGATCAATCACTCGCTGGTCGGCGCCGGCGTCGTGGCGAGCGACGACGAAGTCGCCGCCGCCGTCGCGTTCGCCTTCTCTGAACTAAAGCTCGTGGTCGAGCCGGGCGGCGCCGTTGCGCTCGCCGCACTGATGACCGGCAAGGTGGACGTCACCGGCAAGATCGCCGTCGCCGTCCTGTCCGGCGGCAACGTCGATCCGGAGCTGTTCTCGCGGCTGGTCGCATAAGAGGCCACGGCGCGGCGCGACCTCCCCTCGCCTCATCAACGACGAAACTCCCGGGCACCACTAGGTGAACAGCGCGATCAGCTCTTCTTCGCTCAGTGCATGCAGCGCGGCGAGTAGATCGCGCGCCGCCGCGCGCTGCGGTGCAGCCGCGTTGGCGCTCGCCGCCGGCGGCGATTCATCGGCTCCCTGAATCGGGCTTGGAATCGGTAGCAAGGCCTGGATCGATTCGGCGCGGTCGTCCTGCTGCGGGCTCAGCGTGCGCGTTGGAGGCGGCGGGAACCCCAAGCCGGCATCAAGCGGGGGCATTCTCTCGTGTTCCGCCACCTGAACGTCGTCGCCGGCGACGCTCGCCGTTGCGGCGTCCGTCATGTCCGCAATCCGCCGGGCCAGTTCACCCAACTGCATGGCCGCGTCGTGGGCCCGTGCCTCCGCCGCATCGCTGCGCTCGATCGCATCGCCGACTTCGCGTATCGCCGCGTCAAGACCGTCGCACAACGCAGCCTCAACGTCGCGCTGTCGCAACGCCATGGCGATGTCCTGGATGAGTTCGACAGCGAGATGCGCGTCGGTCCCCGTGGCTCTATGGCTCGCCAAACCGGCACTGATCTGTTCGATCGCCGCAACGAGTTCGGCAAGGCCGCGAATAAAAGCGGGTGAACCTTGCGGAGCCAGGCTGTCGCGGATTGCGGCTGCAAGACCGCCGACGTTGTCGGCGGGTTTGCGCGTGCCGGATGGGCTGCGGCGGCCGATATATTCGGTCAGGAATTTGCGTCCGCGCGCGGTCGCCGCCAGCACGGCATGAACGGCCTCGTAGTCGGCATCCTCGCCCGGCGTTGCCGAATCGACCGGCGCTGGCTGCGGATCGCTGGACATAGCTCCCCCGGATCGCACGCCTGAAACAGCACAATGGCTTTGGCGCCGCAATCAGCTTGAGCGGTCCAGTCCCGATATTCCTTGCCGGCCAGGCCCGCGAGTTTGCCCCCCGAGCGCCCGTCTTATCCCCATAAGGCCGGCTCGGACGGATAAACGACGCTGCCCTCATACCGCAGACCGTCCGTCCGATCGCGGGCAAGGAGTAGCGGACCATCGAGATCGACGACACGCGCGCGCTGCGCGACGAGAATAGCTGGAGCCACCGCCAGCGATGTGGCGACCATGCTGCCGACCATGATGCGAAAGCCACGCCGCTCGGCCTCGGCGGCGAGCGCCAGCGCTTCGGTCAGGCCGCCGGCCTTGTCGAGCTTGATGTTGACGGCGTCGTACTTGCCGGCGAGTGCGTCGAGCGTCGCGCGATCATGCAGGCTTTCGTCGGCACAGACCGGGATCGGCCGCTTGATCCGTGCCAGACAGTCGTCATTCGCCTGCGGCAACGGCTGCTCGATCAGCGTGACACCGGCATCGGCGCAGGCGGCGAGATTGCGTTGCAAGCCGTCGGCCTGCCAGCCCTCGTTGGCGTCGACGATAAGCTCGGCTTTGGGCGCGGCTCGGCGGACCGCGGCGATCCGCACCGCATCGTCGCCGGCGCCGAGCTTGATCTTCAGGAGAGGCCGCCAGGCGGCCTGTTCCGCCTCGGCCGCCATTTGGGCGGCGCCGGCCAGGGAAATGGTATAGGCGGTGACGACCGGCACGGGACCGGCAATTCCCGCTAAATCGTACGCCCGGCAGCCTTTTTGCTTCGCGTTAACGTCCCAGTAAGCACAATCGAGTGCATTACGGGCGGCACCGGCGGGCATCGCGTGCTGGAGGGCGGCGCGATCGAGGCCCTGCCGTAGCGCCGGACGCATCGCTTCGATTGCCGCCACAATGCCGTCCGGAGTTTCGCCGTAGCGTGCGTAGGGGACGGATTCTCCGCGGCCGCGGTGGATCCCATCGCTGAGTTCGGCCACCACAACGACCGCCTCGGTCTTGCTGCCGCGGCTGATCGTGAACGCGCCGGCCAACGGCCAGCGCTCGATCCGTACGGAGAGCTCCATGCGAGGAGCATATGACGGTGATTGACCCTCCGACTCAAGGCCGGCGCAGCCTCCGAACCCTTGCGCCGAGCACGCACTGATGAGCGCAGCCGCTCTCGACGCCACCGCCGACGGCACCAGCGTGGCGCTCACCGCAACCGGTGCGTGGACGGTCGAACGTGCCGCGGAATTGGAGCGCATTGTGGATGCGGCCGCGCGCCGTTACCAAGCCACGCCGTCCATCGACATCGATCTCGCCAAACTCGAGCGGCTTGACACTTTCGGCGCCTGGCTGATCGAACGGCTCAAGCGCACGCTGATCGCCGCGGGCGCTACCGCGCGCATTGTCGGCCTCTCCGACAGCGACCGCGGCTTGATCGAAGAATTGCGGCTGGTCAATCAAGCGCCGGCCCAACGACATGCCCGGCCCAATCCGGCCGTCGCCGCACTCGATGGCATTGGCCGGGCGGTCGCCGAAATGGGCTGGTCGCTGGTGCTGATCGCCCATCTTCTGGGCGCGCTGACCGCAGCCGCATTGCGGACCATCGCCCATCCGACACGGCTGCGCCTGACCTCGATCGTGCATCACCTCGAACGGGTGGGCTGGCGCGCGGTACCGATCATCCTGCTCAGTACATTCGTGATCGGCGCCATCCTGGCACAGCAAGGCATCTTCCGCTTCCGCAGCTTCGGCGCCGACATTTACGTCGTCGACATGGTGAGCGTGCTGGTGCTGCGCGAAGTCGGCGTGCTGATCGTCTGCGTCATGGTCGCCGGGCGCTCGGGCAGCGCTTACACGGCCGAACTGGGCGCCATGAAAATGCGCGAGGAGATTGACGCGCTGCGCACCATGGGCCTCGATCCGATCGAGGTGCTGGTGCTGCCGCGCGTGATTGCACTGGTTATCGCCGTGCCGCTGCTGACGTTCCTCGGCTCGATGGCGGCGCTCTACGGCGCCGGCCTGGTTTGCTGGCTCTATGGCGGCATGGCGCCGGAAATATTCCTTGAGCGCCTGCGTGAGGCGATCTGGCTGCCGACATTCGAAGTCGGCATGATCAAGGCGCCGTTCATGGCGCTGACCATCGGCCTCGTCGCCTGCGTCGAGGGCTTTGAAGTCGACGGCAGCGCCGCTTCGCTCGGGCAGCGAACCACCGCATCCGTGGTCAAATCGATCTTCCTGGTCATCGCGCTCGACGGCCTGTTCGCGATGTTCTTCGCCGGCATCGGGATGTAACGATGTCAAGCAACGCCGCCGTGATCAGCGTCCGCGACCTTGTCGTCGGCTTCGGCGGCGTCACCGTGCTCGACCATGCCTCGCTCGACGTCTTCGACGGAGAAGTTCTCGGCTTCGTCGGCGGGTCGGGTGCGGGTAAATCCGTGCTGATGCGCGCCATCATCGGGCTGTTGCCGCGGCGCCATGGCACGATCGAAGTATTCGGCACCGATCCCGCGCTTGCCGATGAAGACCAACGCCGCTCGATCGAGCAGCGCTGGGGCGTCCTGTTTCAGCAAGGCGCGCTGTTTTCATCGCTGACGGCCTTGCAGAACGTTCAGTTTCCGATGCGGGAATATCTCAAGCTTTCACCGCGCCTGATGGAAGAGATCGCCGCGGCCAAGCTCGAAATGGTGGGTCTCGGCCCCGATGTGCACGAAAAATTTCCAGCCGAGCTTTCCGGCGGCATGGTCAAACGGGTGGCACTGGCGCGGGCACTTGCACTCGATCCCGACATCGTCTTTCTCGACGAGCCGACCTCCGGCCTCGATCCGATCGGCGCCGCCGAATTCGACCAGTTGATCCGCACGCTGCAACGCACGCTCGGTTTGAGCGTGTTCATGGTTACGCACGACCTCGACAGCCTGCACGCGGTCTGCGACCGCATCGCGGTGCTGTCCGAAGGCAAAGTCATCGCGACCGGCTCGATCGAAACCATGCTCGCTTCCGAACACCCCTGGCTCAAATCGTATTTTCAAGGCAATCGCGGGCGCCAGATCGCGCACCGCGTCCAGCACTGAAAGGCCCTACCATGGAAACCAAGGCCCGCTACACAATCACCGGCGCGTTCACGCTCGCCGTCATCCTCGGCATGTTTGGCTTTGTGTATTGGTTTCAAAGCAGCACGGGCGGCGGCGAGCGCGCGGCCTATCGCATCGTGTTCGCCGGCTCGGTTTCCGGGTTGCGCAACGGGGCCTCCGTGCTGTTCGACGGCATGCGCGTCGGCGAGGTGACGCAGCTCGCGCTCGACCCGCACGATCCCCGCAAGGTCGTCGCGCAGGTCGCGCTCGACCGCGGCATACCGGTACGCGCCGACACCAAGGTTTCGCTGGCCTTTCAGGGGCTGACCGGCTTGGCCGAGGTTGCGCTGACCGGCGGATCGGCCGATGCGGCGCTGGTCACCGCCGATGCCGGCCAGTTGCCGACGCTCTATGCGGATTCGAACGCCGGCGCCGACGTCACCCAGGCGGCGCGCGACGTGCTCTCTCGCATCGACGGCCTGGTCAGCGAGAATGAAACGGCCATGCGCACGTCGCTGCACAACATCGAGACGGTGACCACGACGCTGGCGCAGAATTCGCAGCGCCTCGACAAAGTCATGGCCGGGCTGGAAAATCTCGCCGGCAACGGCGACAACCCCGGCCAGATCGGCGAAGCCGCCGAGGCGATCCGCAAGCTTGCCGACAATCTCGACAAGCGTACCGACGAGATTTCCACCGGCCTTGTCCGCTTCTCAAATTCCGGATTGAAGGAATACGAAGCGTTTGCCGTGGACGGCCGCCGCACGCTCGCCGAGCTTCAGAAAGTGCTGAAGAACATCGACGAACATCCGTCGCGGCTGATCTTCGGGCATTGACGAAAAGCCGGTCAAGCCGCGACACCGGCTTCCTCATCCTGCTCGATCAACCGCGGGCTTACCCGCGGCTGTGGGTCGGCAGCCTCTGTCCACGTGATAATCTCAAAATGCCCGTCAGTATGCTCGGCCAACACCGTACAGCTTTCGACCCAATCGCCGCAATTCATGTAGCAGATGCCGAATTCGTTGCGGATGGCCGGTTGATGGATGTGGCCGCAAATCACCCCGTCCAGGTCACGGCGCCGCGCTTCGGCCGCCAACGTCTGCTCGAACGCGCCGATGTAATTGACCGCATTCTTGACCTTGTGCTTGGCCCATTGCGACAGCGACCAATACGGAAAGCCCAGCCGGCGGCGGATAGCATTGAAATAACGGTTCGCGAAAATGGCGAATTCGTAAGCGACGTCGCCGAGCAGCGCCAGCCAGCGCGCGTGCTTGACCACGAGATCGAACACGTCGCCGTGCACGACCAAATAGCGCCGCCGGTCGGCACCGTAAT
>JAGXAC010000243.1 GCA_019075925.1 Hyphomicrobiales bacterium
GGCCGGCCGCCATAGCCGGCGTCGGCCACGTTGCGTTTGCCATGGATTGCCGAATCGGCGTTCCAAGCTGCGCCAGCCCACGATACATGCCTTCGAGATGCGCCCGTCGACGATGCGCGCGTCCGAGACGCATCGATCCAGGGTGCGTGGGTCGTAGATGCGTTCGTCCAGGCTGAGCCCGTCCACGTTGCGCTCGTCCCAGATCCGCCCCAACTGTCCGCCGCTGCCGGCGCCGAATCAAAATATCGCGGCGCGTGTGCGGCACTGTGCCGATGATAATGCTCCCGCGCGTGCGCGGATTGAGAAAATACCGATAAGGCCGCAATCGCGGCCATCAACGTCATCGCTTTCATCCAAGTAGTTCCCGTGTTGTTGACGATACATTTTTGTTTTCCACCCCAGATGAAAACTCGTCCAAACCGCGAGGTTTGAACGAGCATATGCACGAACAAAAACGCCTCGCTGAATGGCGAGGCGCGCGAGCTTGATAGCATTCCGATGATTCTTTGAGCGTCCCGATTTTGCATAGCAAGTATTTGTTTAATGGCCAAGGCCACCAAATTTTGGTCACTTTTGGCCGGCTAGCACCGCGTTAATGTTTTTTGTTAATTCCTTGACCGCGCGGACCAATTTTTTGTTGAAAAAAAGGCGGCGCGAATTGATTTCCAGTCCGGTCATCGAGACAAGCAAACAGGCTCCGTGGTGTAGGCGAGTCGCCGTGTTTTCGTTTCGGATCGGCCGGCGTGGTTCGTCTGGTTGCTTTGCTGATTTTCAGATTCAAATCGATTGAGGAAGCGAACCGTGAACAAGCATCAATGGAATCTGCACGCCGATGAATTCGAGGACGCGATCTTCGACGTCACCGTGGACGAAGCCAACAATCAGCTTGGCCGGTTCGTGCGGGCGGCGCAACTGCCGGCGAACGCGGTGCTGGTCGATCTGGGATGCGGATTGGGCAGCTTCGTTCAGAAATTCGGCCACCGCTTTCGCGAGGTGGTGGCCGTCGACTTCGCCGCGCAGATCATCGCCCGCGCCAAGGATCGCTGCGCGGCGCAGTCCGGCGTGACATGGCTCGTTGCCGACATTGCCGGCGCGTTCAAGGCGGTAGGGACGCGCGCCGACCTCGCCGTGTGCATGAACGTGATCACCTCGCCCAGTCCGGCCAAGCGCAACGCATTGTGGAAATGCCTTGCCAAGGTCACCAAGCCGCGCGGTTATGCACTCGTTGTTGTGCCGTCGCTTGAATCGAACCGCATGGTCGAGCGACGGTATTTGCAGATCAATCGGCGGCTGGCTTCGAAGCGCAACGGCGTGGTGCGGCGGGAGGACAGTTGGCAGAAGCATTTCGAGCGCGCCGAGCTTGAAGCGGTCCTCCTGCACCACGGCTTCAGGGTGAAGCAGCTTGGCCGTGTCGCGTATTCGTGGTCGACCGAGGGTCTGCGGCGCCTGCGTCAAGACAAGACGCTCCCCTGGGACTGGATTTGTCTCGCGCAGCGCGTCTGATCGTCGGCGGGCGGCGTTGACATTCGGCAAGCCGCAGGCGATCAGAACGGCATGCAAGGCAAGCCGAGTTTTCTGGGTTCCTCTCCGGCCAACCTCATCTTTCCACACGGCTCGCCTCCGCCGCCCGGAGAAACGATCGAGGTGGCGCCCGGCATCCTCTGGATGCAGCTGGCTTTGCCGTTTCGCCTCAATCACGTGAACATCTATTTCATCGACGACGGCCAGGGATGGGCGCTCGTCGATACCGGTCTTGGCGATGCCGCCACGCTGCGGGCATGGCAGCCGCTCGTTGACGGGATGTTGCGCGATCGGCCGCTGACGCGGATCATCGCCACCCATTTTCACCCGGACCACGTCGGGGCGGCAGGCTTTCTGCTGCGGCAGTTCGATGTGCCGCTGTACATGGCGGCGACCGAATATCTGCAAAGCCTCAACATCCATCTCGATCCCGGCGCGCTCGAAGCCGAGCACTATCGCCGTTTCTATCTCGAGCACGGTCTTGACGCCGAAACCACGCGGCGCGTGGTCACCAGCGGCCACGCTTACCTGAAACTGACGTCGGGACTGCCGCCGACCTATCATCGCATCGTCGCCGGCGACGTCATTCGGATCGGCGGACGCGAATTCGACGTGCTGACCGGCGGCGGTCATTCTCCCGAACAGGTGATGTTGCGCTGCCGCGGCGAGAAGCTGTTTCTCGGCGCCGATCAGGTGATGGCGAAGATTTCGCCGAATGTCAGCGTGGTTGCGGTCGATCCGGAGGGCGATCCGCTCGGTTATTATTTGCGCTCGCTCAACGCACTGAAGACCGAGGTTCCGGCCGACGTTCTGGTGCTACCCGGACACAATCTGCCGTTCTTCGGGCTGCAGGTGCGCGCCGACGAGCTGATCGCGCATCACCGGCACCGCTGTGCGCTGATCCGCGAAGCCTGCCGCAAGATGCCGCGCTCGGGAGCCGAATTGATTCCGTTCGTGTTCAGTCTGAAGCTCGATCCGCACCAGACCGGCTTTGCGTTCAGCGAAGTGCTGGCGCACGTGAATTACATGCTGCGGCAAGGCGAGCTCAGGCCGGTCGCCACGGCCGACGGGATCGGCCGGGTCGAAGCCGCGTGACGGCGTTGCCGCCGCGTTGACTTTCCGCCGCGTTGACTTGCCCGACGATCTCGCCTTGCATGGCGCGCAAAGCCACCCCGGAAAGCAGCGTTGGAGGACATTATGCCGGTTCAGCCCTTGCGCAAGGATGAAGGCAGCAACCCGAAAACGGCGGAAGAGGCGCGCGCCTTCGTCAGCTACGTCAAATCGTTGTTCATGCCGTGGAACATCGATGCGCTGGTCGACGGTTTCACCGAAGACTGTGTGGTGCGCTTCGGCACGGTGCCGGAATTTCGCGGCCGCGATGCGCTGCGCGCATTCTTCACGGCACGCAGTTCCAAACAGACGGCCTACCGGCTGAACAAGCACTTTCGCTCGCTGATGAACGATACGGTCGCGAATGTGTGGGACGGCGAATGGCGGGACGCCGACAGCGGCGTTGCCATGCGCGGCTACGGAGTTGAAATTTGGGTCATGCGCGGGGGTAAAATCGCGGTCTGGGAGGCGGCGTTCAATACCGGACGCGCCGATCAGAACAACAGCGTGGCCGACCTTCTGCGCTGACTTCCGCCGCGCCGATTTAACCCGCGCGCCGCCGCTCCTCCGGCACTAGCGCGACGCTGAGCCGGCTTTCGCCGCGCAAGACCTCGACCGCGACGTTTTTTCCGATCTTGTCGCCAGTGAGGGCGCGGACCAGGTCGTCGGCGCCGGTCATCGCGACGCCGTCGAGTGCCAGCAGAATATCGCCGGTTCGCAGGCCTGCGCGGTCGGCGGCGCCGCCGGTCTCGATCGTGCTCACTATCACGGCGCCGTCCTGCATCAGTCCGGCGCGGCGCAGCCGCCGCGGAATCATCAGCTGTTGGGCGGAAATGCCGATGAAGGCGCGGCGCACGCGGCCGTGCCGCACCAGTTCGCCGAGCACGAAGCTCGCGGTGTTGGCGGCAACCGCAAAGCAGATGCCTTGCGCGCCCATGATGACCGCGGTGTTGACGCCGACCACCTCGCCCCGCGAGGAGACGAGCGGC
>JAGXAC010000244.1 GCA_019075925.1 Hyphomicrobiales bacterium
GAGTCATGGCGTTGGAGCTTCAGCCGCAATGAGGGGCGGCCGCAACCGCCAAGCGACAATGTAAGCATGGGCGCGGGCAACGCAAGCAATCCGCGTCGCCGGGTGTTCGCCGCCTAATCCCCGACAATTGGAACCGGAGCCGCGATCTCGATCCCGTCCAAAGTCACCTTGCAGCGCCATGCCAGCACCTCGACGCCGAGCACGCGGGCGCGGTCGAAAGCCGCCGCAAAGCCGGGATCGATGTCGCGGGCGACCCTGAAACGATCGGCTGACGGGATCTGGATGACGAACAGCAGTACGGCGCGGGCGCCGGTGGCGAGCACGCCGGCAAGTTCGCGCATATGCCTGGCGCCGCGTGCCGTTACGCAATCGGGGAATTCGGCAAGCCGCGGTTTGCGCATCAGGTGGACGTTCTTGATCTCGAGATAGCAAGGCCGACGCGCCGGATCGTCAAGCAGGAAATCGACCCGCGAGTTCTCGCCATATTTCACTTCGCGCCTGACGGTCGGGTAATTGCGCAATTCCGGAATCAGACCGGCCTCCAGCGCGTCGGCAACCAGCTGGTGCGGCTGGGTGGTGTTGACGCCGACCATCTCCGGCCCGCTGCCGAGGTCGGTTTCGACCAGTTCCCACGTATGCGGATATTTGCGCAGAGCGTTGCCGGAGTCGGACAGCCAGATGCGCGAGAGTGGCCGGTCAAGGCCGGTCATGGCTCCCGGATTGGCGACGTGGACGGTCATCACCTCGCCGGAGGGAAGCACCACATCGGCGAGGAAGCGCTTATAGCGGCGGGCGAGTGTCGCCTCGATGAGCGTCGAGTTAAATCGCATGACCGCCGTGTAGCATGGGAAAAACGTCTTGTGTGCTTCACCGGGCGATGCTGTCGCCGAGTTCGTCGTCGATATGGGCGCGAATGATGTCGTCGAAGGTTCTTTCGGCCCTAAAGCCGAGCGCGGCCGCCCGCCGGGCATCGAAGCGCGCCGGCCAGCCGCCGACAATACGGGCGATCAGCGGGTCCGGAGCGCGCCGAATGCGCGCTGCGGCGGCATCGCCGGCGATCCGCCGCAGCGCTGCGATCTGTTCGGCGACCGTGCAGCACAGCCCCGGCATGGTCAGGTTGATGCGCGGCCCGAGTGTTTTCCCGTCCAGCGCAGCCACATGGATGAGAAAGCCGATCGCCGCGCGCGGGCTGGCGTGCCAGTTGCGCACGCTTTCATCGACCGGCAGCACAGCCTCCTCGCCGGCAAGCGGCTCGCGGATGATCGACGAGAAGAACCCGGATGCCGCTTTATTCGGTTTGCCGGGGCGCACGACGATGTTGGGCAGCCGGATGCCGACACCATCGAGGAAGCCGCGCCGCGTATAGTCGGCAAGGAGCAGCTCGGTCATCGCCTTCTGCGTGCCGTAGGACGTCAGCGGCGTCAAAAAGAAATCGTCGGGGATCGTGTCGGGAAACGGCGCGCCGAACGCCGCGATCGAGGACGCGAAGACGACGCGCGGCCGGTAACCGTCGCCGACGGAGCGGATGGCGTCGAACAGCGCGCGCGAACCGTCGAAGTTTACGTGCATGCCCTTCTCGAAATCGAGTTCGGCTTCGCCGGAGACGATGGCGGCGAGGTGGAAGATGACCTCCGGGCGTTTGGCGACAGCGTTGCGGGCAACAGCTCGGTCGGCGAGGTCGCCGGCGATAGCGTCGAATTCGCCGGGGAATTTTCCCGGCCGCGGCGGCTCCGCCGCCACGTCGACCAGAGTGAGTCTTTCGATCGGCCTGCCGGCGAGCGCGCCGTCGGCGGCAAGCCGCGCGGCAAGTTTGCGCCCGATCATCCCCGCGGCGCCGGTGATCAGAATGTGCATGTGTTGTTTTCGTCACCCCGAGGAGCGAGCCAACGGGTCCGGCCGGCATCCTTCGAGGGCCGCTACCCCGGCCACCTCAGGATGACGGTATGCCTTTACAGCGCCATCCCGCCGTCGACGAGATAGGTATGGCCGGTGATATAGCTCGACTCGTCGCTGGCCAGAAATAGGGTTAGCAGCGCCACTTCATCCGGCGTGCCAAGCCGCCCCATCGGCTGGCGCGCGACGAAGTCCGCCCGCACCGTGTCGAGCGTCTTGCCGGTCTCCCGCGACACCTCGGTGATGCGCTCGCCGAGCGACGGCGATTCGATGGTGCCCGGGCAAACCGCGTTGCAGCGGATGCCCTGTTTGATGAAGTCGGCAGCCACCGCCTTGGTCAACCCGATCACCGCAGCTTTGGTGGTGCCATAGACATAGCGGTTTGGCACGCCGCGGATCGACGACACCGCCGAAGCGATGTTGACGATCGAACCTTTTTTCTTCTCCAGCATCCCGGGCAGGAAAGTTTTGATCATTCGGTGCATCGACTTTACGTTGAGATCGAACGAAAAATCCCAGTCCTTGTCGGAGCAATCGAACACCGTGCCCTGATGCACGTAGCCCGCGCAGTTGACAAGAATGTCGAGCGTGCCGAATTCGCGGGCGATGTCGCGGCTGAAAGCGTCGATATCATCCTGCGCGCGCACGTCGAGCTTGCGCAATTTGCCGCGCAGGCCAGTGAGTTTGTTGGGATCGAGGTCGGTGGCGATCAGGCGAGCGCCCTCGGCCGCGAATGTTTCCGCGATCGCGCGGCCGATGCCCTGGCCGGCAGCGGTAACCAACGCGACTTTGCCATCCAGTCTGTTACTCATGACTGCCTCGAAGTTTTTGCTGCATTCATCTCTGCCAGGCTCAGCTTCTGCCGTCCGTCCGGGCCGAAATTATCGGGATCGAGCCAACGCTCGAAGTTGTATTTGCGCGCCGGCCATTCGCTGTCGAGCATGGAGAACCAGGCGTTGTCGCGGTTGCGGCCTTTGGCGATCATGTATTGGCGAAAGGTGCCCTCGTATACAAAGCCGTAACGCAGTGCCGCGCGCCGGGACGCCGCATTCAGCGCGTCGCATTTCCACTCATAACGTCGATAGCCGAGCGTCTCGAACACGTAACGCGCCAGCAGATATTGAGTTTCGGTGCCGAGCTGCGTGCGCTGCAAAAGCGGCGAATAAAGTACGTGACCAACCTCGATCACGCGCATCGCCGGCTCGATCCGCATCAGCGTTAGATAGCCGACGGCACAGCCGGAACGGTCGATGACGGCATATGCGTAGGGATCCGATGCAGCCGCGCGCTTGGCGAGAAAGTTCGCGAATTCCGGCTCGCCGGCGAACGGTCCGTCGGTGGAAATGTAGGTCCAGATGTTGTCGTGGCCGGCAAACGCCTTCCATAGATCGGCGGTATGCTGCGCACCGAGTTTTTCGAGATGGCCGTAATTGCCCTTCAGCGTCACCGGGCCGGGACGCGGCGCCGGCGCGGTATTTTGCACCGGCCGGCCAACCGGCTGGCCGGTCCGCGGATGCGGTTCCGAAGGCGTGCTCACGCGTTTCGCTTACGGTCTTGGCTGAAGAATTTGTTCAGTTCGGGGTTGGTGATCAATCCGGCAAAGCCGTCGAATTTGCCTTCTTTGGCGATCT
>JAGXAC010000245.1 GCA_019075925.1 Hyphomicrobiales bacterium
AGTATGAGTCTTAGTGGAGCTTTGGATTTGAAATTCGCTTCACGAGCTCGCCGCCGGGTGGGCAGCGAATGTCAAATCCGCTCCACTCAGTGCAGCGCCATCACGCGGATGGCTGCCGGCCCGAGAATGACGATAAAAAGCACCGGCAGAAAGAACAGGATCATCGGCACGGTCAGCTTCGGCGGCAGCGCGGCCGCCTTTTTCTCGGCTTCCGACATGCGCATGTCGCGATTTTCCTGCGACAGCACGCGCATCGTGGTGCCGAGCGGCGTGCCGTACCGCTCCGCCTGCTGCAGGGCAATACACACCGACTTGACGCCCTCGAGACCGACACGCTGCGAGAGGTTCTCGTAAGCTTGGCGCCGATCCGGCAGATAGGACAGTTCGGCGGTGGTCAGCGTCAGTTCTTCGGCCAGCGCAATCGATTGCGCGCCGATTTCCTCGCTGACTTTGCGGAAAGCGGCCTCGACCGACATGCCGGACTCGACGCAGATCAGCAGCAGGTCGAGCGCATCAGGAAATGCACGCTTGATCGACGTTTGCCGCCGCTGAATCCGATTCTTGAGGAAAAAGTTCGGACTCAGCACGCCGAAATAGGCGGCGCCAATCGAGAGTGCAATCTTAATCGTCGCGGGTTGCGCGAGCTTGAGCATCACAAAAACGTAGAACAAGGCCGCGCAGAACATCGTCACCGGCATGATCATCCGGAAGAACAGATAAGTGACATAAGGAGCATTGCCGCGATAGCCGGCCTGCATCAACATCCGCTGCGCCTGTTCCTGGCCCAGCCATTTCTTGAGATTGAAGTTCTCGACCACTGTCTTCATGAACGCGCGCGGCGACTGCCGCAACGACACCTTGCTGACGTTGGCCGCCAGGCGCTCACGTTCGCGCTGACGGATTTTCTCGCGTTCGAGCGCCACCGCCTTCATGCGCTTGCCAAGCGTATCGCTCGCCAGATACGGCATCGCCAGCGTCAGCACGGTCGCACCGGCCGCGATGGCGGCGAACAACATCGCCAGGAAATGCGGATCGATATACTGGGTGAGCTGCTGAATCATGTTGCGATCAGAAGTCGAAATTGATCATTTTCTTCATCACGAAAATGCCGCAGGACATCCAGACCACGCAGCCGGCGAGCATCAGGCGGCCGAGCGGCTCGGTCCAAAGCAGCTCGATGTATCGCGGGCTGGTGATCCAGACCAGGGTCATCACCGCGATCGGCAAGGCGCCGATGATCGCGCCCGAGGCCTTGGCCTCCATCGACATCGCCTGAATTTTGGCTTTCATCATCTTGCGGTCGCGCAACACGCGCGAGAGATTGCCGAGCACCTCGGAGAGGTTGCCGCCGGCACGTTGCTGGATGGAAACGACAATTCCGAAAAAGTTCGCCTCCGGCACCGGCATCCGCTCGAACAGCTTAAGGCACGCTTCGCCAATCGGTATGCCAATTGTCTGGGTTTCGACAATCGCGCGAAATTCGCTGCGGATGGGCTCGTCGGCGTCGTTGGCAATCATTTTGAGGCTGTCGACCAGCGGCAGTCCCGCCTTGATGCCGCGCACGATGACGTCCACCGCGTCGGGAAAGTTGTCGAGGAATTTTGCTTCCCGCCGTTTTTTAAGGAACGACAAACCCCATAGCGGCAGGCCGAAGCCGCCGGCAAAGCCGGCCGCCAGCGCCGCCACGAGGTTGCGGCTGACCGCGAACACCACGACGAAGGCGGCGATGCCAAGCGCACCAGCGATGGTGACGAAGCGCTGCTTCGACCAGTTCAGGCCGGCCCGTGAAATTCGCACGCTCAGCGGCGCTCGTCTGGCTTTCTTGCTCCGCTCCTCGATCTCCTTGAGCGTGCCTTCGATCTGTTCGCGCCGCGACTTTTGCGTCGCGCGCGACGGTCGCCGTGAAGCCATCGGCTCCGCCTTGGCGACGCTCGCCATCCGCCGCTCGGCATTCCGCTCGCCGGACAAGATCGGATAAATGAATACCCATGCCACGCCACCGATGGCGGCCGTGACCAACAAGAACAGCAGGTAAGTATTCATCGCCGTTTCCCGGTTATTCGCCGCGACGTGACAGAACGAAAGACCCGCAACCACACATCCGCGTTGTCACGCACTAAACCCGAACCCGCTCACGCGTGTCGCTCAGTTCCCCGGCATCGAGCGCGGCGGCAAGCCGTTGTTCCTCGCCGTAGTAGCGCGCGCGATCCCAGAACCGCGGGCGGCCGATACCGGTCGACTTGTGCTGGCCGATGACATTGCCGTTGGCGTCTTCGCCGAGAATCTCGTACAGGAACAGATCCTGGGTAACGATGACGTCGCCTTCCATTCCCAGGATTTCGGTGATGTGCGTGATACGGCGCGAGCCATCGCGCAGTCGCGAGCCGTGGACGACGACGTCGATCGAGCCGCAAATCATTTCTCGAACGGTGCGGGACGGCAGCGAGTATCCGCCCATCATAATCATGGATTCCAGGCGCGAAAGCGCCTCGCGCGGGCTATTCGCATGCACGGTGCCCATCGAACCGTCGTGACCCGTGTTCATCGCCTGGAGCAGATCGAACGCCTCTTGGCCGCGAACTTCGCCGACGATGATCCGCTCCGGCCGCATGCGCAGGCAATTGCGTACCAGGTCGCGCATGGTGATCTGACCTTCGCCTTCGAGATTGGGCGGTCTTGTCTCCAGGCGAACCACGTGCGGCTGCTGGAGCTGCAATTCGGCTGCGTCTTCGCAAGTCACGATCCGCTCGTCGTGGTCGATATAGCGGGTCAAGCAGTTAAGCAGCGTGGTTTTGCCGGACCCCGTCGAACCGGACACCAGCGTGTTGACGCGACAGCGCCCGATCACCTTGAGGATGTCCGCGCCTTCCGGCGAGATTGAACCGTATTTGACCAGTTGTTCGAGCGTGAGCTTTTCCTTGCGGAATTTGCGGATGGTCAGTGCCGGCCCGTCGATCGCCAGCGGCGGCACGATCGCGTTGACACGCGAACCGTCCGGCAAGCGCGCGTCGCAGATCGGCGAGGACTCGTCGACCCGGCGGCCGACCTGGCTGACGATACGCTGGCAGATGTTCAGCAGCTGCTGGTTGTCGCGAAAGCGGATGCCGGTTTTCTGAATTTTGCCGGCGACTTCGATGTAGACCGTGCCGGACCCGTTCACCATGATGTCGGCGATCTCGTCGCGCGCCAACAGCGGCTCCAGCGGGCCGTAACCGAGCACGTCGTTGCAGATGTCGTCGAGCAGATCTTCCTGCTCGGAAATCGACATCACGATGTTTTTGATCGCGATGATCTCGTTGACGATGTCGCGGATTTCCTCCCGCGCGGAATCGGCGTCGAGCTTGGCGAGCTGGCCGAGGTCGATCGCCTCGATCAGCGCACCGAAAATCGTGCTTTTGGTCTCGTAATAGGTTTCCGAGCGGCGGGTATCGATCGCCGAGGGGACTTGCGGCGCGTTTGTCGAGGCCGCGGACCGCGCCGACGGCGCGGTGAGGATGGGCGCCCCGAGCCCGGCCGAAGGCATC
>JAGXAC010000062.1 GCA_019075925.1 Hyphomicrobiales bacterium
CGCGCGAACCGACACGGTCGTGCTGGCCTGTACCCACTACCCGCTCCTGCTCGAACGGCTGCGCCGGATCGCACCATGGCCGGTGAACTATATCGACCCGGCGCCGGCGATCGCGCGCCGGGTGGTTGATCTGCTCGGTCCGGTGACGGCAGGCGCAGGCTCCGCGCGCGCCGTATTCACCTCCGGCCGGCAACCACCGGCCGCTGTGCTTAGCCGCTTCGGCATCGGCGCCGACACCGCCACCGCAACGACCAGCTAACGGCTTGCCGCCTTCTCGCATCGCCCCTACCCTCGCCGGCGGTGTCACATCGCCGGGGAACGAGGGGACCAAACATGACCGCCGCCGCCCAAAGCCAATCGAGCGCTTGGTATCGCAATCGCTGGAGCCAACTCATCCTCGGCATCATCGCGATGATGGCGATCTCCAGCCCGCAATACGTCTGGACGCTGTTTACCGGACCGCTCAACGCGAAACTCGGCACCACGCTTGCCGAACTGCAATGGACGTTCTCGCTGTTGATCATCCTGCAAACCTGGCTGTCGCCGTTGCAGGCCTCGCTGGTCGATCGGTTTGGTCCGCGCCTCCTGATCGCGATCGGCGCGTTTCTATCCGGCGGCAGCTGGGTGCTCTCTGCATACGTCAATAATATCTGGGCGCTTTATTTCACCTACGGTGTGCTGGGCGGTTTTGGCACCGGCATTATCTATGTCGGCATCGTCGGCCTGATGGTGCGTTGGTTTCCCGACCGGCGCGGGCTTGCAACCGGGCTCGCCGCGGCCGGCTACGGATTTGGCGCATTCTTCACCTCGTTTCCCATCGACAGCATGATCAAAAGCTCCGGTTACGCGCACACGCTCGTCGTGTGGGGCATCATCCAGGGCGCGATCGGCATCTTGGCGGCGCAGGGGTTGCGCACGCCGCCTGAGAATTATGTTCCCGCCGGCAGCGCAGCGGTCGCACCCCTTGCCGCGCTGCAGAGCAAGCGCAGCTACACGCCGCGAGAGATGCTGCAAAGCCCGGTCTTTTATCTTCTCTTCCTGATGATGTGTCTGATGTCGACCTCGGGATTGATGGTCGTTTCCAATGTCGGACCGTTCGCCAGGGAATTCGGGGTCGCCAATATGCTGGTGTTCGGCATGGCCGCCTTGCCGCTGTCGCTGACACTTTCGCGCGTCACAAACGGATTGACGCGACCGTTCTTCGGCTGGGTGTCCGACCACATCGGCCGTGAGAGCACCATGGCGCTGGCGTTCGCGCTCGAAGCGCTCGCCATCCTGATTTTATTCAAATTCATCGACCGGCCCGCGCTGTTCGTGGTGCTGACCGGCCTGGTGTTCTTCGGGTGGGGCGAAATCTTCTCGTTGTTCCCCTCCACGCTGACCGACACCTTCGGTCCAAAATTCGCCGCCACGAACTACGGCTTTCTTTATATCGCTCAGGGCGTCGGCTCGATCCTGGGCGGGCCGGCCGCAGCCTTTCTCAAACAGACGACCGGAAGCTGGACCGCCGTTTTCATCATTGTCGCGGCGCTCGATGCGCTTACCGCGATTTTGGCGCTGACCGCCCTGCGCAGGATGCGGCAGAAGCATTTTGCCAACGGTTAAGCGGGCTCTGCCGCACGCATGCGCGCAGTTTGACAGCCTCGGCCTTTCCCCCTAAAAACCGCGCGCGGCGCGGGCCTTAAACGGCCCGCGCGGTGTTTCGCGACCCGCGGTCGGCACACCGGCGCTTCGGTGGCTGACCTGTCGGTTCCGGAAAAAATCCGGGACAGAGGAGGGCGCGATCCTCAAGCTTCAACCATTTTATGAGGACGCGAATGACCAAGCGCCACGAGGCGAAGTACAAGATCGACCGCCGGTTGGGCCAGAACATCTGGGGCCGGCCGAAGTCCCCCATCAACAAGCGCGAATACGGCCCCGGCCAGCACGGCCAGCGCCGCAAGGGAAAGCTCTCCGATTACGGCGTGCAGTTGCGCGCCAAACAGAAGCTCAAGGGATATTACGCCAACATGTCGGAGCGGCACTTCCGCGGCATCTATGAAGAAGCACGAAGGCTGAAGGGCGATACCGGCGCCCACATGATCGGGCTCCTGGAGCGGCGGCTCGACACCATCGTTTATCGCGCCAAATTCGTACCCACCGTTTTTGCCGCCCGGCAGTTCGTCAATCACGGGCACGTCAAGGTCAACGGGCGGCGGGTGACCGTCCCGAGCTTCCGCGTGAAAGTCGGCGACCTGGTGGAAATCCGGGACAAGTCGAAGCAACTGGCCCTCGTCCTCGAAGCGAACGCGCTCGCCGAGCGCGACGTGCCCGATTACATCGAAGCCGACCACTCCAAGATGACCGCCAAGCTCTCGCGCATTCCCGGGCTGACCGACGTGCCCTACCCGGTGCAGATGGAGCCGCACCTGGTGGTCGAATATTATTCACGCTGAATGCATGATTTATCCACGCCGAACTCGCGCGGCGGCCTTGAATATTATGCAAGTCGGATGCATAATTTGATTGCCGCTGAGCGCACTCAGCGGCGTGGACTTATCCCCCGCCGAGCCGATTTCGCGGCGGCGCGGTAAGTCCGCGAAATATGACGAGAAAAACGGCAACCCCTGTCGGGGTCTGTCGATTGTTCCGTTGCTGCCTTGCGAATCTCCCCACGTCCAATACGGTGCGGGCGCCAATTCGCTGCACGTTGTGTGCAGTGTGCTTTGGCCTTGTCTTGAGTGGGTTGGGCTTCTTGGACAATCAAACGGGGAGAACGCAGATGGATGCGTTGGGAAGAATTAAGGGCTGGATCAACGGCGTCACGGAAATTGGGCTCGCGCTACTGGCGTTGGCGATCGTCGCCGCCATTCTGGTCGGCTCACAACTTCCATTCTTTGGCGGCGTAATTGCCAACATCATGGCCGCCGTCAAAGGGCTTGGCGAAGGCGGGCTCGTCGGACTGATCACCGTCGCCATCATCCTCTGGCTGTTCACGGGCCGGAAAGTAGCCTGAAGCCGAGACCGCGGTTTCCGTCTATCGGCGCGTATAGTCGAAACAACGTTGGGTGGCGAGCAAAGCTCCCACCCAACGCCTCCAAGGGCGCGTGATGCTCGAGCACCTGCAGAAAGCGAAGCAGCTTCTTTGGGCGTTTGTCGAAATCGGATTCCTGACGGTCCTTTCCGTCATTCTGATTTATCTGCTGCTCGGTGCGAAATCCGGCGTGTTCGTCACCGGGGTAGCGCAAAATGTTATCGCGTTTGCCGGCGCGGTTCCCGAGCAATCTCTGGTCGGATTGGCGATCGTTCTGGCGATCGTTTTTCTGGTCGCGCGTCGGATGCGCTGAACCTGCCTGACAGGCGGACAACAAAAAAGGCCGGGCGACGCCGGCCTTTTCGATTCGCTGGACGGCATGCCGGGTCAGGCTGGCGCGCGTTCTTTCACCGGCAGGCCGCGCTCCTTGAGCAGTGACTGTAATTCGCCGGCTTGAAACATCTCGCGGATGATGTCGCAGCCGCCGACAAACTCGCCTTTCACGTAAAGCTGCGGAATGGTCGGCCACTTTGAATACGTCTTGATGCCGTTGCGCAGTTCGTCGTCCTCTAGGACGTTCAGCCCCTTATACGGCACGCCCAGATAGTCGAGTATCTGGACCACTTGGCCGGAGAACCCGCACATCGGCGACTGCGGCGTACCCTTCATGAACAGGACGACGTCGTTCTTCTTGACCTCGTTGTCGATGATTTGCTCGATAGACATCGCAGACTTCCTCGTTGGTGTCGGCGGATTAACCCGCGCGATTCAGTCCCTCATATATGTACCGCAAAACGCCCGCAAAGCCCACGCGGCTAATTCACGCTTTAGTCAGAATCGCGCTGGGAAATGAATGAGTTGTCACTTGCGGCATCCGGAGGATGCGTTTCTACGGGCGCCGCTCGAAAAAGAAGGCGCCCCTAGCACCTATGGGGTGCCGGTTTGCAGCGCCAGCGCGTGCAGCTTGCCGCCCATTTCGCCCTTGAGCGCGTCATAGACGATCTTGTGCTGCTGGACGCGCGATTTGCCGCGGAAAGACTCGGCAATGACGGTGGCGGCATAGTGATCGCCGTCGCCGGCAAGATCGCGAATAGTGACCTTGGCGTCCGGAATGCTGGCCTGGATCAGACGCTCGATATCGTTTGCAGCCATCGCCATGGCGATCCTCGCAGCCAACCCTACCGGCGTTTAGCAGATCGCCGCGCCGGAGAAAACCCTGCGGCATTTCATCATAGGTGCGCACTGTAGATTTTCTGTGAGTCGGAGCATGCTGGCAAACGTTTACGCACGCAGGGGGAATGAGATGGCCCACCCATCGAACGCAAGACCCTATTTGGCGGCATTGATCGGGCTTGCGCTCGCCGGGTCGGCGCCGGCCCTGGCCCAGCAGCCGACGAGCGGGCAGACTGATGCCATCCGCCAATCCTGCCGCTCCGATTTCATGGCCAATTGTGCCGGCGTGCAGCCCGGCGGCAAAGATGCCTTCCTGTGCCTGAAAAGCCACCTCGGCGGCCTTTCCGCCGCCTGCAAATCCGCCGTCAGCGCCGTGACGCCGCCAGCCGCAAAGCCGAACCCCGAGGCGGCCGCCGCGCCGGCGGAACACAAACCGGCGGCGGCACATCCGGCACACAAGCCGCAAATCGCCGCGGCGCCGCCCACCGCGCCACCACCGCCGCCGCCTGCAGCCGAACCGCTGAAGCTGCGACCATTCATCATGCCGCAGCGCCGCGTGATCATCGTGACGATTTGCGAAAGCGACGTCAGCGCGCATTGCGGTGGCGTGCCGCCGGGCGGCGAGCGGATACTTGAATGTCTGGCTGCGCACGCGGCCCAGCTAACGCCCGCCTGCTACGCCGCGATCAAGCGCGTCAGCGAGAAATAACGCCCGCCGACGCCTCGCCCGGCGTCAGCCCGGACCGGCCATATAGGCCGGCAGCCAGTGCTCGAACCACTCCCGAAGTTCGTCGATGGCGACAGGCCGCTCGCCCTCGATGGCGATGGCGCGGCCGCCGGTGGCGCCGAGCCGGATAAGCGGCACCGCCGCGGCTTTGGCAAGCCGAGCGACCGCGTCTGCGTCCGGCGCCGTCACCAGATAGCGAGCCTGATCCTCGCCGAACCAAAATGCATGCGCAGGTATGCCGGCCGGCGTCGCCACCACCGCTCCGATCTTGCCCGGCATCGCCATCTCGGCAAGGGCGACGAGAATGCCGCCATCGGAGACATCGTGCGCCGCCGTAATAGCACCGTCACGGATCAGCATGCGGACGAATTCACCGTGGCGCCGCTCGGCGGCGAGATCGACCGGCGGCGGCGCGCCCTCTTCCCGCCCACAAACATCGCGCAAGTAAAGCGACTGGCCGAGCCGTCCCTCGGTCTCGCCGACCAGCAAAATCGCCTGGCCTTCGCCCTTGAACGCCAGCGTCATCGACCTGGTGAAATCGTCGAGCACGCCAACGCCGCCGATCGTCGGGGTCGGCAGGATCGCCGTGCCGTTGGTCTCGTTGTAAAGCGACACGTTGCCTGAGACGATCGGGAAATCGAGGGCCCGCGCAGCTTCGCCGATGCCGCGGATCGCCCCGACCAGCTGGCCCATGATCTGCGGCCGCTCGGGATTGCCGAAATTGAGATTGTCGGTGAGCGCAAGCGGCCTCGCGCCGACGGCATTCAGATTGCGCCAGGCTTCCGCGACCGCCTGCTTGCCGCCCTCGAAGGGATCGGCTTCGCAATAACGTGGCGTCACATCGGCTGTAAGCGCGAGCGCCTTCGGGCCCTCGTTGACACGCACCACCGCGGCATCGCCGCCGGGGCGCTGGATCGTGTTTCCTAAAATGACGTGGTCGTATTGCTCGAACACCCAGCGCCGCGAGCACAGCTGCGGCGAAGCGATAAGCTTTTCCAGCGCGTCGGCAAGCGTGAGCGGGGGTTTGACCGAGGCCGGATCAATCGCGGCCTTGGCCGCCGTCTCGCGGAACGGCCGATCGTAAACCGGCGCCTCGTCGCCAAGCTCCTTGATCGGCAGATCGGCCATCACTGCGCCGCCATGGCGGACAAGAAACCGCTTGGTCGGCGTCGTGTGGCCGACCACGGCAAAATCAAGCCCCCATTTGCGGAAGATCGCCTCGGCTTCCTTTTGCTTGTCGGGCTTGAGCACCATGAGCATGCGCTCCTGGCTTTCCGACAGCATCATCTCGTAGGCGCTCATGCCGGTCTCGCGGCAAGGGACCTGGTCGAGATCGAGCGTGACGCCAAGATCGCCTTTGGCGCCCATTTCCACGGCCGAACACGTGAGCCCGGCCGCGCCCATATCCTGGATGGCGATGACGCAATCCGCGGCCATGATTTCAAGGCAAGCTTCGAGGAGAAGCTTTTCCGAAAACGGATCGCCGACCTGAACGGTCGGACGTTTCTCCTCCGCGTCGGCGCCGAATTCGGCCGACGCCATGCTGGCGCCGTGGATGCCATCACGTCCGGTCTTCGAGCCGAGATAGACGATCGGCATGCCAACGCCGGACGCCGCGGAGTAAAAGATCTTGTCCGTCTCGGCGATGCCGACGGCCATGGCGTTGACCAGGCAATTGCCGTCGTAGCGGCGATCGAAACGGACCTCGCCGCCGACCGTCGGAACTCCGAATGAATTGCCGTAGCCGCCGATACCGGCGACAACGCCGGCGACCAGCGAGCGCGTCCTCGGATGGCTCGGGTCGCCGAAGGACAGCGCGTCGAGACAGGCGATCGGCCGCGCACCCATGGTGAAGACGTCGCGCAAAATGCCGCCGACGCCGGTCGCGGCGCCCTGATACGGCTCGATGTAACTCGGGTGGTTGTGGCTCTCCATCTTGAACACCACAGCGAGCCCGTCGCCGATATCGATCACGCCGGCATTCTCGCCCGGCCCCTGGATCACCCACGGGGCCTTGGTCGGCAGCGTGCGTAAATGGATTTTCGAGGATTTGTACGAGCAATGCTCGTTCCACATGGCCGAGAAAATGCCGAGCTCGGTAAAGGTCGGAGTGCGACCGATGAGCTTGATAATGCGCTCGTACTCGTCGGGCTTGAGGCCGTGATCGGCGATCAGTTCGGGCGTGATGGCGGGTTCGTTGCGGATCACAGACATTCGGTTCCCGAGGCGGCCGCACAGCGACCATCGAAGGATGCGGCCGAGGCACCACGGCCGTCGCCCTTCGAGGCTCGCCATTGCGCAACGAAGACACGCGTGAACAAGCTTATGGCTCGCACCTCAGGGTGACGGAACATAGGCTAGGCCGCCAAGTTAAAATGATCCACAAGCCCGGCAAACAGACCGCGGCCATCGGTGCGGCCTATGGCGGCTTCGACGTGATTTTCCGGATGCGGCATCATCCCGAGCACATTGCCCTGCGCGTTGATGATGCCGGCAATCGCATTCATCGCGCCGTTGTGGTTCCAGTCCGGATCGATCATCCCATCCGGTGAGGCGTAACGGAAAATGACCCGGCCCTCGCCTTCGAGGCGCGCGATGGTTTCCCCGTCGGCGATGTAATTGCCCTCGCCGTGCGCCACCGGCACGCGGATCACCTGGCCGGCATTATAGCCGCGGGTAAACGGGGTATCGGATCGCTCCACCCGCAAATAGACGTCGCGGCAGATGAAGCGAAGTTGCGCGTTGCGCATCAACACACCCGGCAGCAGGCCGGCTTCGCAAGCAATTTGAAAGCCGTTGCAGACCGCAAGCACCAGGCCGCCTTTGGCGGCGAAGGCACGCACCGCGTCCATGATTGGGGCACGCGCCGCGATCGCGCCGCAGCGAAGATAATCGCCGTAGGAAAAGCCGCCGGGGATGACCACCAGTTCAGTGCCGGATGGCAGCGCGGCGTCGGCGTGCCACACCATCGCCGGCTCGCGTCCGGACAAAAGCCGCAGCGCCCGCGCCATGTCGCGTTCGCGATTGATGCCGGGGAAGACAAGCACCGCGGATTTCATGCGCTTTCCCTCGGCGTCATCCTGCGGGGCTCGGCCCCAGGCCGAGCCCCGCAGGATGAACAAGCCGAGCCTTCGCCCATCGAGGGCCGCTGGGCGGCGGCCTCAGGATGACGGGCCTTCATCCAGTCACCTCGACCCGATAATTCTCGATCACCGTGTTGGCGAGGAGTTTTTCGGCAGCGCTTTTCAGCACAGCTTCGGCAGCCGCGCGGTCGGCATCCTCTATCTCGATGTCGAAAACCTTGCCCTGGCGAACGCTCACCACGCCGCGCAGACCAAGCGAGCGCAACGCGCCCTCGATGGCTTTACCCTGAGGGTCAAGGATGCCGGATTTGAGAGTCACGGTGACGCGGGCTTTCATGGTTTCTGTTCCCATCATGGCCGCGCTCGCTCCGGCCATCCACGTCTACCTGTAAGGCTTAGGTAAAAGACGTCGATGCCCGGCACAAGGCCGGGCCTGACGGAAATCACAGGCTTGAGAACGCGCGTCAGCCCTTGACCAGAACCGGGCCGGCGCCCTGCGGCCGCTCGCCCTCGTTCATGATGCCAAGACGCTTGGCCACCTCGGTATAGGCCTCCACCAGTCCGCCGAGGTCGCGGCGGAAGCGGTCCTTGTCGAGCTTCTCGTTCGACTTGATGTCCCACAGCCGGCAAGAGTCCGGCGAAATTTCGTCGGCAACGACGATCCGCATCAGGTCGTTTTCCCACAACCGGCCGGTCTCCATCTTGAAGTCGACGAGACGGATGCCGACGCCGAGGAACAGCCCGGAGAGGAAATCGTTGACGCGGATCGCGAGCGACATGATGTCGTCGATCTCCTGCGGCGTGGCCCAGCCGAACGCGGTGATGTGCTCCTCGGAGACCATCGGGTCGTTGAGCTGATCGTTCTTGTAATAGAACTCGATGATCGAACGGGGCAATTGCGTGCCTTCCTCGATCCCGAGCCGCTGCGCGAGCGAACCGGCGGCGACGTTGCGAACGACGACTTCCAGCGGAATAATCTCAACTTCGCGGATGAGTTGCTCGCGCATGTTGAGGCGACGGATGAAATGGGTCGGCACCCCGATGTCGTTGAGGTGCTGGAAGACGTACTCCGAAATGCGGTTGTTGAGGACGCCCTTGCCCTCAATCACCTGATGCTTTTTGGCGTTGAAGGCGGTGGCGTCGTCCTTGAAATGCTGGATCAGCGTCCCCGGCTCCGGTCCTTCATAGAGGACCTTCGCCTTGCCTTCGTAGATGCGGCGACGGCGGCTCATCGGAGTGTACCGTGGCTTGGTGAAATCCATTGGGAATGCCGTGGCTCCATTTTGACGTCGAGATCCGCGGCGGCGGCGGGCTGGCGACTCAAACGCGGCCCCTGCACGACCTGAAAGCTAGCGGAACGCGGCGTGCAGTACAATCGACATAGACCCGCACCGTCCCTGCCGCAACGCCGATGTTTTGGTCGCGGAGCCGTTGCCTTGACGAGGCACCCTCGATATGCAAGGCGGCATCGTCACGAGCTATTTTCACAGCAACCTTGGGCGTGATCCATGACCACGTTTGACAAGCGCGAAGACGCCTTCGAGAGGGAATTCGCGCATGACGAAGAGCTCAGATTCAAGGCGACCGCGCGCCGCAACAAACTCGTCGGCTTGTGGGCGGCGGAAAAGCTCGGCATGACCGGGCCTGAGGCCAGTAGCTATGCATCGTCGATCGTGAAGGGCCACGTCGAAGGCTCACAAGACGTTGCCGGCAAGATTCGCAAGGATTTCGATGCCAAAGGCATCGCCGAGTCCGATCACCAGATCGCCCGCGTGATGTCGGAACTCATGGCGAAGGCCATTGCCGACATCAAGGCGGGAAAGTAACGCTGATCTTTCGCTCAAGCCAAAGTTCGCGTCGGCAATATGGCCATTCCTGCCTTCACTCTCGCCCAGGCGCTACGCGCGGGCAAAACCGTGTTCAGCGGCTGGTGCAGTCTGCCTTATCCGATCGTCAGCGAGACGCTGGCGCGCGAAGGCTTCGCGGCGGTGGTACTTGAGGCGCAGCATGGCCTCTGGGACGTCGGGGCGTTGCTGACAGGTGTCGCCGCCGTACGCCAGGGCGGCGGAGCGCCGATCGTGCGCGTGCCGGTCGGCGATTTCGCGCTTGCCTCGCGCGTGCTGGATTTCGGCGCCGAAGGCCTCATCGCCCCGATGATCAATACCGCCGCCGATGCGCACGCCTTCGCGGCGGCGGCCAAATATCCCCCGGTCGGCGAGCGGAGCTGGGGACCGCATCGCGCCACTGCGTTGGCCGGCCTGCCCGATCAATCGGTCTATCTGCGTGAAGCCAACGATCACATCGTCACGCTGGCGATGATCGAGACGCGCATCGCGCTCGACAATCTCGAGGCAATCGTCGGCACGCCGGGCATCGACGGCCTTTTCCTCGGCCCCTCCGACCTTTCGATCGCACTGTCGGACGGCAAGAGCCTCGATCCGCAGTCAAAGGACATCGACCGCGAGATCGACCGGATGGTCGCCGTCACGCAAAAGGCCGGTAAAATTCCAGGCGTGTTTTGCCATACCGCCGACCGCGCCAAGGCGTTGGCCGAGCGCGGCGTGCGTTTCCTCGCGGTGATGAGCGATTTGGCGATGCTGCGCGCCGGTATCGGCGGCGCGATCAAGGTGCTGAAGAGCTAGCTTTTGTAGCCGCCAAGCTGCACCCGTTTCCGCTACGCTTTTTCGCCCAGGGCTCGATCCAGCCGATCGAGCACGCCGGCCAGGTCCGTTTCGACCTCCGCCACCGGCAGCGACACGACCCTGTAATCATGCTCGGCCAGCCACGCACCCCTGCCGGCGCGCCCTTCGGCGGCTATCTCGCTTTCGTCCGCGGGGACGATGTCGATGACCGTCCGCAGCGGGAACGAGACAAAGTCGCAAATGTGCCGGCCGATCGGCGTCTGCCGCTTGAAGCCCCGGCCGGCGAAACGGCGGTCGTTGACCAGCGCCTGCCACAATACACGCTCGGCCTCGGTCGGATTGCGGCGCAGCAGCCGCGACAGCCCGCGCACCGGGCCGCGCTCGGACGGCACGCGGCCGCCGCCGTGCTCGGCGAGCAGCGCGCGCAGCATGTCGGCTTGCTTGCCGTCGAGCACTCCGCCCCGCGCCGGGCCTTTGCGGCCTTCGGCGATGGCCATGATCACCCCGTGCAAGGTCTGGATATCTTGCCGGCTCGGCGCCATGCGGGTGAAAATGTTGCGCAGATTGATTTGCATGGTTTCGCGCTTGTCGGGCGGACGAAAAAACTCGACTTTCTCAAGCTCGCGTTCGATGGAGGCAAAAAACGCAAGCAGTTGCTGTTTCGGCGCCGGCGCCGATTTTTCCGGCATCACGAACGGCAATTTGCCGCCGCTTGCCGCCTTGAACCATTCGTAGCCGACAACCGCCACCGCCTGCGCCAAATTGAGCGAAGCGAAGGCCGGATTGACCGGCAACGTGAGGATACGGTCGGCCAGCGCCACTTCGTCGTTTTCCAGCCCGTTGCGCTCGCGGCCAAAGACGATGGCGACATTCTCACCGGCGGCGACGTGTGGCGCCGCCAGCGCCGCCGCTTCCGCCGCGCCCACGACCGCCTTGGCCTGATCGTGAGCACGCGCGGTGGCGGCAAACACAAAGCTGCAGTCGGCGATCGCCGCGGTAAGGCTCTCGAACAGCATCGCCGCTTCGAGCACGCGGTCGGCGCCCGATGCCATCATCCGGGCCTTGTCGTTCGGCCAGGGTTGCCGCGGCGACACCAGGCGGAGCCGGGAAAGGCCGAAGTTCGCCATGGCGCGGGCCGCAGCGCCGATATTCTCGCCGAGTTGAGGCTCGACCAGAACGACGATCGGGGCCGGCTGCGCGGACCAGCGCTTGGTTTTATCGGTGCCGGCTCCAGGCATGGATCGTTCCCAACGCGATTGGGCGACTGTGTGATTCCCGCACAATGTCGGCTTTCTCAGGCGTCCCGCCAATGCTATAGCGGCGCCGCCGGCCGCCGCATATTGCGAGGCCGTCTCGCCAGTCCTTGTCCGGTCCCGAAAATACAAAAGGCTCGCAACCAATGCAGAAAATCAAGGTCGCAAATCCCGTAGTCGAGCTCGATGGCGACGAGATGACCCGGATCATCTGGCATCAAATCAAGGACAAGCTGATCTTTCCCTACCTCGACATCGATTTGAAATATTACGATCTCGGCATTCAGAAGCGCGACGAGACCCGCGACCAAATCACCATCGACGCAGCCGAAGCCATCAAGAAATTCGGTGTCGGCGTCAAATGCGCCACCATCACGCCGGACGAAGCGCGGGTGAAGGAATTCGGCCTGCACGAGATGTACCGGTCGCCGAACGGAACCATCCGCAACATCCTCGGCGGCGTGATCTTTCGCGAGCCGATCATCTGCAAGAACGTGCCGCGGCTCGTTCCCGGCTGGACCAAACCGATCATCATCGGCCGCCATGCCTATGGCGACCAATACCGCGCGACCGATTTCAAGGTACCCGGCCGCGGCAAGCTGTTTCTGACATTCGTCGGCGACAACGGCGAGGAAATCAAACGTGAGGTGTTTGAGTTTCCGAGCCCGGGCGTCGCCATGTCGATGTACAACCTCGACTACTCGATCCGCGATTTCGCCCGCGCGTCGATGAATTTCGCCCTGAACCGCGGCTACCCGCTGTATCTTTCGACCAAGAACACCATCGTCAAAGTCTACGACGGGCGCTTCAAGGATATTTTCCAGGAAATCTTCGACAAGGAATTCAAGGACAGGTTCACCGAAAAAGGCCTGACCTACGAGCACCGCCTGATCGACGACATGGTGGCGGCGGCGCTGAAATGGTCCGGCGGTTATGTGTGGGCCTGCAAGAATTACGATGGCGACGTGCAGTCGGACACCGTGGCGCAGGGCTACGGCTCGCTCGGGCTGATGACGTCGGTGCTCACGACGCCCGACGGCATGGTGGTCGAGGCTGAAGCCGCGCACGGCACGGTGACGCGGCATTACCGCCAGCATCAGCAGGGCCGCGATACCTCGACCAATTCGATTGCGTCGATCTTTGCCTGGACGCGCGGCCTCGCCCATCGCGCCAAGCTCGACAACAATGCGGAGTTGGCCAGATTCGCGAGCACGCTGGAAAAGGTCACGATCGGCACCGTCGAAGCGGGCTTCATGACCAAGGATCTGGCGCTATTGGTCGGCCCCGACCAGAAGTGGCTCAGTACCACCGGCTTCCTCGACAAGGTCGACGAAAATCTCAAGAAGGCGATGGCATGAGCCGGCGCCGGCGACCTTGAGCACACCGGGCGATCATGGCCTTGCTGCGGGTGGCGGCGGCTTCGGCGCGCCAAGCCTGGCACGACGCGGCCGCTACGGTTGGTTTCGCGTCCGGCTGGGTGGTGTCTATGGAACGACGCGGCCGCTCCTTTTTCACCTGATGCTGATCGCAGCGGCGCCTGCGTGCAGGGCAGCGCCGGTCCGGCCAACCACGTGTTCCGCCCGCCCCCGAGGCGGATAAATTGCGGGAAAAGGCTCGCCGCGTTGAATTGCCCGCTGGCAAGACGCCGCCGACCGCCTTATTTGTTCAGGGCATGATATCAAAGCTCGGCTGGGGCAGCGTCGCACTGATCGGAGCGCTGATTGCCATTTTGGCGGCGGCGCTGTGGTTCGCCGCAGGCGCCTGGCTCAACATCTCAGGACCGCCGATGCCCAGGGTCGGCTATATCGCGATGACCCTTGGAATCGTCTTTTCCCTGCTGGTCGGCTGCGGCCTGATGGTGCTGGTTTTCTATTCCAGCCGTCACGGCTACGACGAGCCTTGGCATGCCGACGAAGAGCACGAATGAACCGGCGGTTAATTTAACCCGGCCAATTGGCGATCATTCGATAACCGTCGGTCAACGCTTCGCCTCCCGCGCAGGCCGATTTGCGGCAATTTAGCGGCATCCATCAACTGGATTTGAACACTTCCCGGATACCACCACGCCTGCGGGGGCAAAACCGCCGGTCCTTTGTGTCCGAACATCAAGGCAAGCGGGGATTTACCCGCCAGGCTTCAGGAAAAAGGGAAGGCTGTCATGACTGGAAACCAAAGCATTTGGCACAGTGACATTTGGAAACGCTGCGTGCGCGCCAGCGCCGCCATACTGACCGTAACGGCTATCGCGGTGGCGCCGGCAAGCGGCTTCGCGATGCCCCGTTATGACGGCGTCTGGAGCGTCTCGATCGTCACCAAAAAGGGCGACTGCATCGCCAGCTATCGCTACCCGATGCGGATCGCCAACGGCGTTCTCGGCAACGGCGGCGACATCGCGCTCAACATCAGCGGCAGGGTTACCGGCAACGGCGCGGTTCACGTCGCCGTCAGCCACGGCGATTCCCGCGCCGTCGGCTCGGGCCGGCTTGCCGCCAGAACCGGCAGCGGCTCGTGGCGCACCGCGTCTTGCTCGGGCTTCTGGACGGCCGAGCGTCGCAGCACGTAAGGCCTGCATCATCGACAGCGCCGGCGCACCTTTCCCTCTCCGCTTGCGGAAGAGGGTCATGCGCGTCCTGCTGGCGCCATCGCCCTTTTATCCACGCCGATGCGAAGCAGCGGCCAAGCAGCGGTCATGACGAATGACATGAGCGAGGCGGATGAGAGGGGCAGCGGACGATCGCCGCAACCAGTCCCTCACCCGGCTCGCCCGTGCTTGCTACGCGGATGGGCCCCACCACCCTCTCCCAACAAGGCGAGAGGGCTTACGCGGGCTACGCTACGCACTCGGCTTTAGACGACATCACCCTTCGGCCGCGTCGTCATCGTCCTCGTCCTCGCCTTCTTCGCCGGCGAGGATCTTTTCGGCAATCAGCCCGGCATTCTGCCGGACCGCCATCTCGATCTTGGCCGCAATATCCGGGTTGCTCTTGAGAAAGACCTTGGCGTTCTCGCGGCCCTGGCCGATGCGCTGGCTGTCATAGGAGAACCAGGCGCCGGATTTTTCGACGACGCCCGCCTTGACCCCAAGATCGATCAGTTCGCCGGTCTTCGACACGCCCTCGCCGTACATGATGTCGAACTCGACTTGCTTGAATGGCGGCGCGAGCTTGTTCTTCACCACTTTGACGCGGGTCTGGTTGCCGACCACCTCGTCGCGCTCCTTGATCGCGCCGATGCGGCGGATGTCGAGCCGGACGGAGGCGTAGAATTTGAGCGCATGTCCGCCGGTGGTGGTTTCCGGCGAACCGTACATGACGCCGATCTTCATGCGGATCTGATTGATGAAGATCACCATGGTGTTGGAGCGGTTGATCGAGGCGGTGAGCTTGCGCAACGCCTGGCTCATCAGCCGCGCCTGCAAACCGGGCTGGCTGTCGCCCATCTCGCCTTCGAGTTCGGCGCGCGGAACGAGCGCGGCAACCGAATCGATGACCAGCACGTCGACCGCGCCGGAGCGCACCAGCGTGTCGGCGATTTCCAGCGCCTGCTCGCCGGCGTCGGGCTGCGAAATCAGAAGATCGTCGACATTGACGCCGAGCTTGCGGGCATAGATCGGGTCGAGCGCGTGCTCGGCATCGATGAAGGCGCAGATGCCGCCCTTCTTCTGGGCTTCGGCGAGGCAATGCAAAGCCAGCGTGGTCTTGCCCGACGATTCCGGCCCGTAAATCTCGACCACGCGGCCGCGCGGCAGGCCGCCGACGCCAAGCGCGATATCGAGGCCGAGCGAGCCGGTGGACACCACGTCGATGTCCATCGATTTGTCGTTCTTGCCGAGCCGCATGATCGAGCCCTTGCCGAAGTTGCGCTCGATTTGCGAGAGCGCGGCATCAAGGGCCTTCGATTTGTCCATGGACGATCCTTCGACGAGACGAAGCGCTGCACCCGCAGAACTCATGATCCGTGCTCCTTATGGCCGGGATTCGATAGCCTCACAACGGACGCCAAAGCGGACCCGAAACCAGCACCCTGGCCCCCGTCATGGGCGATGATGGCCGACAATGTACATGATTTGTTCTAAGTTCGCAATATGTTCTTTTCCATCCCAGGGTACTGGCCCCTTTCCGACACGGCTGGTCCCTTTTGAAATTGGCCTCTGGTCCCTTTTGCGAGCCGGATACAATCTACGGACAGTCGCTAGGCAACCGGCGGGGGATCAGTCGTGTCGAGGGAATTTAGCGTAGCGGCTATCGTTTGCGCCGTTTGGTTCGGAGCATGGCTTTCACTACGCTTGGGCCGAGGTGCCTTGGCCGCAAACCGGAAGGCGTGGCCGGATTTCGAAAAATCAGGCCCGCTCTCGCCTTCAGTACGGGATTGGCTCATTGCTCATATGAGAGACGATTTGGCAGGCATTTGGACGGCGCTTATCATCATGAATGGCCTGCTTGCAGGCATCCTTGCGGCAATAATTGCGAACCTATTTCGCTGAGCTTAAATGTCGGCTGGTTCGGCGATTTTGTCCGCGATCCGCACCGGCAAGCGCGACAGCGCGACCACAGACGATTTTATTCAGGACTTGCGTGGGCGCGTGATCGGCTCGCCTGAGATTTCGACCGATGGCTTGCACTTTTACAAGAACGCAATCCGCGATGCTTTCGGCAAGCGCACGGCTCACGGAGTGGTGCAAAAGACCTATTCCGTAGTCCATTTGAACGTAACTGAGGCATCGAGGCGCTATTCGCCGGCACAGGTAATCCATGTAGAGCGTGAGGTAGTAAACGGCGTTCCGACGCAAATATCGACCAGTTACGTTGAGCGGCAAAACCTCACGCTGCGGATGGCGTCAAAGCGGTTCGCTCGGTTGAGCAACGGTTTCAGCAAGAAAGCCGCGCAACAGAATTTCGATCCGATCCGCCATATCGAGTAAGCGGCGAGCCGACACATTTCGACGAGCTACGTTGAACGACAAAAAGCCATTGGCTGGTTTTGAGAATTTCATTGGCCGGATTTCACCGAGGGCCCTGAGTCCCCCAATTTTGTATTTTACTCGTTTCACCGCATTCACTTCGGGCTGAGTTCCATATTGATTTTTCTGCTCAGCTTGCTTTTAATTTTAGGACCAAAACTGAGTGGCGCGATCAACTTTCTTATTTCGCCATGGCTATCTACCGGCTGATTGCCAAGGGGTCCTTCGGACCGGCAGAGATAAAAGCGATGACGGCGGCCTACGAGGCCGCATTGCTCGATCTCGGCCTCACGGATCGAGACGACCCGGCAACGGAAATCGTCGCAACGGCTATCGTCAACATCACAGGCTTGGGCGTTCTCGATCCAGCGACGATTAAGGATCGCGCGTTAAGGGCTATCGGCGTCCGCAGTTCTAACGTGGCATAGGCGCCTCAGGTGGCGGCCTCTTTCGTTTCAAACTGATCAAACAACGGTCCCGCTGAATCTCGGCTCACAGGTTCTTTGGCAGTCGCAATCAATTCGAGTTCTTGCTGGCCGCCAAATCGCTCGGCAATTTTGCGTTCATATGTGTAATCGATCCGGGGATGATTCGGCCGTTTCCTGCCCACGGCCGAGATGGAATCGCAGCGCCTTTGTGCTGATTGAACGGCCGGTTCCGGCCAGCCATCCCAAAGGACTGGCCTTTTCCGGCCTAGCTGGTCCCTTTTGAATTGAGCCAGTGGTCCCTTTT
>JAGXAC010000246.1 GCA_019075925.1 Hyphomicrobiales bacterium
CGATCTCGCCGAGCGGATGATCCGGCTCGCCGGGCTCGAGCCCGGCGGCGACATCGACATTGTGTTTACCGGAGCGCGTCCGGGCGAACGCATGCAAGAGGTATTGTTCGCCCGCAGCGAGCCGACGGCGGAGATCGGGATCGAAGGCGTCGTCGGCGCCCGTCCGGCGCAACCGTCCTTGGAGGCGATGCGCGGCTGGCTCGCGCTGCTCGAACAGGGTCTCGCCCGCGACGAACGCGAGGCGATTTTTCGGGTGTTGCGCGACGCGGTGCCTGACTTCGAGGGCGCGGCTGCGTAGAATTCACTTGCAAAGCGGGCGGGTGCAGCCCGCCTCTTGAGGGTTTCGCTGCCGAACAAAATTGCCGATACTGACATCGAGCCGGTTATCTCGATCTACTTTCGCTTGGGAGGAACATATGAAGCGGCTATTCGGCCTAACCATCGCGGCCAGCCTGTTAAGTTGCGGAGCAGCTTGGGCTCAGGTTTCGGACGGCGTCGTGAAGCTCGGCGTGCTCAACGACATGTCGAGCCTTTACGCTGATGCCTCCGGAAAGGGCGGCGTCCTCGCTGCGCAAATGGCAGTCGAGGACTTTGGCGGCAAGGTGCTGGGCGCGCCGATCGAAATCATCTCTGGCGATCATCAGAACAAGCCCGATATCGGCGCCGGACTCGCGCGCCAATGGATCGATACGGAACATGTCGACGTCATCGTCGATGTGCCGACGTCGTCGGTGGCACTGGCGGTCCAAGAGGTCACGCGCGAGAAGAAGCGGCTGTTTCTGATGTCGGGGCCGGCGTCGTCGGACCTCACCGGCAAGGCCTGCTCGCCTTACGGCTTCCAATGGACCTACGATACCTACGCGCTGGCCCACGGCACTGGCGGCGCTCTGGTCAAGCAGGGCGGCACGTCGTGGTTCTTCATCACTGCCGATTACGCCTTTGGATACGCCTTGGAGCGCGATACCGGCAACGCCGTCAAAGCTGCGGGCGGCACCGTGCTGGGCTCGGTGCGGGCTCCGCTCAACACCCAGGATTTCTCTTCTTTCCTGCTGCAGGCGCAAGCCTCCAAGGCTAAGGCCATCGGGCTTGCCAACGCTGGCGGCGACACCATCAATTCGATCAAGCAGGCCTCGGAATTCGGAATCGTTGCTGGTGGCCAGCGGCTTGCGGGGCTGCTCATATTCCTGACCGATATCCACTCGATCGGTTTGAAGACCGCGCAAGGCCTGACCATTACGTCGGCCTGGTATTGGGACAAGGATGACGCGTCTCGGGCCTTCGCCAAGCGCTTCATGACGCGGAACCACAACGGCTTGCCGCCTACCTATATCCAGGCCGGCATTTACAGCGCAGTCAATCACTACCTCAAAGCGATCCAGGCCGCCGGCACCGATGATACCGATAAGGTTGCTGCGCAAATGCGCAAGATGAAAATCAACGACTTCATGACCAAGGATGGCTGGATTCGCGAGGACGGACGTGTGATGCGCGACATGTATCTCGAGCAGGTCAAGGCGCCCGCGGACTCGAAGTTCCCCTTCGATTATTTCAAGATCCTGGCGACTATTCCGGCCGAACAAGCCTTCAGGCCGCTCAAGGACGGAGGCTGTCCGTTGGTCCACAACTAGGCCAGGTCGACCACCGCTGCGGTGAAGGAAGTTCGCTTGTTCCGTCAGGCGATGTTTGAATTCGCAAGGTTTCAGGCGTCTGGGCTTGGATCTTTGCCGCCCTTTTTCGCGGTCCGCAACAAATTTTCGCTCGGGCATAGCCGGCGGAGCAAACGTTGCGCGGGAGTTATCCATCTAACTCTTGCAGCAGAGGTTTCAGGTGGATTTCGTGCGCACGCCAGCGTCCAATCGAACTTGTGTAGATCGGTTGGCGGACCTGGGCCGCGCTCGCTGTTCGTACCGATCGATCTGTTCGATGGAACGCGAGACACCTGTCCTCCCATTCGAGGCCGCAATGCGTCAGAATTCGTCTCGTCTCTTCTTCAAGATTGTTAATGACGTCCTCGTATTGTACCTCAAGCATTACGCCTTCCGGCAGCAGCCTGCGCCAATGATCCATTATCGCTTGGTAAGAGCGATAATAGCGTCCTAGCTCAGCGAGATCATAGGTTTGTTCCAGGCCGTTGGGCCACAAATTCGAAAAACAAGAAAGCGCAGTATCACGCGGGTCGCGGCGTGTATGAATGATGCGTGCCTGGGGAAGCGCTAGATGGATCAAGCCAACGCGCAGAAAATTGCCCGGTAGCTTATCTGTGATCCGTTTTGCCGCGGGCGTCACAGAACTAACAGTCTGCAGATAGTTTGCGCCGAGTTGGCGAAGTTGTTCACCGGATAGGGTGGCGGTCGCCTCGGGGAATTCACTTCCGTTTGCCCCACTCATGCTGGCCGCGAGCCGTCCCATTTCGGCTAGCTCGCCAGCACCGAAGACATGCGAGTGGCTGGCGAGTATCTGCTCGACTAGCGTGGTACCCGAACGGGGCATACCAACAATGAAGATCGGTATCTCAGAGGGATCGCCAAGCCCGCGTTTCTCCTGCAACAGATCCGGCGTGAATACCTGTCGGATGCGCTCGAAGCGTTGCAGTGTCGTCGCTTCGTCATAGACGATCTGCTGTCGCTTGAGTGCGTTACCTTGCAGGATATGGTTGAACGCCTGTTGATGCTCGCCGAGGTCGGCTAACGCTTTGCCAAGTGCAAAGTGTAACTCGATTTGCTCATCCACGGACAGAGAGGAGGCGTTTTGCGCGAGCTTCTGCATCGCGATTAAGTGCGGATCTGCGGCGGTGAAACGCTTAGAGCTAACCAGATTCCAAAAATTTCGGACTTTGCCTGGAGTTAGGTTGATGGCTGTAGCGAAAGCATTACTTGCTTCGTTAAACTTGCCAATTGCATGAAGGGCGCGACCGAGATCGCTGTGGAATTCAGGCTTTTTTGGCTGAGCTGCAATCGCCCGCTTGTGATAAGCGATAGCGTCCGCGGATCGACCAAGCATGTCTAGCGTATTGCCGAAGTGATTTTGTGTTTCGGCGTCATTGGGGTTAATCGCGAGCGCTTTCTCGTGACACGCGACGGCCTCCTCGTATCGACCGACTGCCGCCAACGCAACGCCGAGATTGTCATGGGCCTCGGCATAATTCGGATTGATTGAGACCGCTTTGCGGTAACGTACGAACGCCTCCTCCGATTGCCCGAGCTTATGAAGCACATTACCCAAATTGTTGTGGGCTTCAGCGTAGGACGGGTTGATCGCTAGCGCCCTCTTATAATGAGTCAGCGCCTCGTCCATCCTGCCTAACGTCTCGAATGCATGGGCAAGATTATTATGCGTTTCCGCAATATCGGGCGTTATAGCAAGAGCTTGTTCGTAACGCTGAATGGCTTCCTGAATACGTCCGATTGCCATCAAGGCGACTGCAAGGTGATGGTGCGCCTCCGCGGAATTTCGTTCTGCATTAATCGCGCGGCGAAACTGGCGCACGGCAT
>JAGXAC010000247.1 GCA_019075925.1 Hyphomicrobiales bacterium
GTCGTGAATCTCGACCACCAGGTCCGTGATGGTGAGTTGCAATTGATGAATCCAGAGCCGCGTCGCATCGTCACGCGGGGCAATCCGCAAGTGCGGTCCGAGATAGAGCAGGATGTTGGCGGTCTGCGCGATGACGAGCTTGCCGGCTTTCAAAAACGGCGGCGCGAAGGGCGGCCGCGCCGCGCGCCCGTCTTCCATCGTTTTCATCATCGCCGCTTCGCCACCCTTGCGGCGCGCAACGTCGACATAATCGGCGCCGGCTTCCTCGAGCGCGAGCCTGACGAATTCGCCGCGGCCTTGGATCGTCGGCCAGTAATAAAACAGATAGCGCATGGCTCACCTCCCGACCCACTGTTTGCTGCGTAGGTCTGTCCAGCGCCCACGCCAATGACGCAAGGGCATTTCCTTCCCCTGTTACCTCTTGCAACAACCGCTGAATTTAGTTGCCGGTCGTGTTCGGACGCGTGGCAACCCAGGTGCCGGCGCAACGGCCGTCGGGGCCCTGTCCACTCCAGCTGCCGTTGCCTCGGGTCGCCGTCATATGACCACGCGCCTCGCCGTGACTTGATCCCGCTGTAACGTGCACGTGCGTGTCGCCTCCGGCCGCGACCTGCCCGCTGACCTCGATCGAACCATAGGCGTAGTAGATGCGGCCGTCGGTGATCTGTCCGCTGATGCGGTAGGACGGATCGCACGGCCCGCTTGCGGTGTAGACGACCACGCTCCACGCGCCGTCATAGATGGTGCCTGCATGCGCCGGTCCGCCGGACAGCACGGCCAACAATAACAAGACAAACCCGTGCGTCATGCAAAGCCACAAAAACCAAGACAGCCGCGCGCAGGCGGCAAATCCTCAGGCGCCATTGTATTGGACGTCGGTCACCTTCTCCAGCCAATCGATGTGCTTGCCGTCGAGCGCCTCGTGGATAGCGACATGCACCATCGAAGTCGACGGGCCGGCGCCGTGCCAATGCTTCTCATTCGGCGAAAACCAGACGACGTCGCCGGCGCGCACCTCGCGCACCTTCCCGCCCCAAGTCTGTACGCGCCCGGCGCCGGAAACGATATAGAGTGTCTGGCCGAGCGGATGGGTGTGCCAGTTGGTGCGCGCACCCGGCTCGAAACGCACCGTGGTGGCGCGTACCCGCGCGGGGGCCGGCGCCTCGATGATCGGGTCCTGCAAAACCGTGCCGGTGAACCATTCGGGTTTCCCGCGGCCGGTCGGCGCCGAACCGCAAACATGTATGTCCATCTGGCTGTTCCTTCTGGTTTAGTCCAATCGATCCGGCCGGTAATATAATCGAAATTCGCGACCGCTACCCTTCTCACGCCGGACCGGCGGCCGCAACAAGGCCCAAGTCCGGAGGTAGCGGATATAATGACGGGCTTGGCGTAAGGGGGGTGAGGGTGTGGACTGTGCGAATTATTGCGGTTCGGCTCGTCGCGGTCGCCGCGCTGGGCTTGTCCCTTGCCGCCTGCTCGAAATGCGATGTGCCGGATTTCTGGCACCACGATACCCCGGCAACCCCGCAATCCTGCCATGACGGTCCGGCAGTGAAATAACTCGCCGATCACGCGGCCAGCGTTTCCTTTACCGCGGCAACCAATTGCTTGAGCGTGAATGGCTTCGGCAGAAATGCGAACTGACTGTGCTCGGGCAGATTTTTCTGGAATGCGTCCTCGGCATAGCCGGACACGAAAATGATCTTCAGGCCCGGATTGCGAACGCGCAGTTCGCGCGCGAGCGTGGGCCCGTCCATTTCCGGCATGACCACGTCCGACACGACGAGATCGACCGGCTTGGCGGATTTCTCCAGCACCTCGATCGCCTCGACCCCGTTTCCCGCCTCAAGCACCGTGTAGCCCCGCGAGGCAAGACCGCGCGCGTTGAGCGCGCGCAAACCTTCTTCGTCCTCCACCAGGAGAATAGTGCCTTCGCCGGTCAGATCGGCACCGACGGCGGAGGCCGCGCGTTTGACCTGATCGGTTGCGGCGATCATCCCGGCGATCACCGGCACCTCCAGTTCGCCTTCCGCCGCTTCCTGCGCGGTGGCGACGTGGCGCGGCAAGAAGATCCGGAAGGTCGAACCTTGATGCAGCGTCGATTCGACGTATACGAAGCCGCCGGTCTGTTTGATGATGCCGTAAACCGTGGATAAACCGAGGCCGGTGCCCTTGCCCACCTCTTTGGTCGAGAAGAACGGGTCGAAAATCTTGTCGCGGATCGCCTCCGGAATGCCGGCGCCGGTGTCGGCGACCTCGATCAGGACATAATCGGCCGCGGGCATGCCTTTCGCGTGGTAGCGCTCGCACTCTTTCGCCAGCACATTGCTCGTCCGCAGGGTCAATTTTCCGCCGTCGGGCATGGCATCGCGGGCGTTCACCACCAGATTTACGATCACCTGCTCAAGCTGCGAGATGTCGACCTTGACCGGCCACAGATCGCGGCCGTGCACGACGTCGAGCACGACTTTCTCGCCGATCAAGCGACGCAGCAGCATGGTGAGATCGTTCAAGACCTCGCCAAGATCGAGCACCTGCGGACGCATGGTCTGCTTGCGCGAGAATGCCAACAAATGCCGAACCAGACTCGCCGCCCGGTTGGCGTTTTGCTTGATCTGCATGATGTCGCCGAACGATGGGTCGGTCGGCTTGTGTGCATTGAGCAGAAAATCGGTCGCCATGATAATGGCGGATAGCACATTGTTGAAATCGTGCGCGATGCCGCCAGCAAGCTGGCCGACCATTTCCATCTTCTGCTGCTGGTTGAGCTTGGTTTCGAGCTCGCGCTGTGCCGTGGTTTCAAGCGCATAGACAATGGCCGCTTCCTGGTCGCGCTCCTCCTCCACGGCGGTAACGTAAAAGCGTCCGAACCGCTCGCCGTCGCCGGCGAGCGCGGCATCGACCGGCGCGATGTCGCTCCTGCCGCGCGCCGCCTGGGCAATGGCGGCGTCAAGCGCGCCGCGATCGCGTTCGGCGACCGCAAGCCCGATCGCACGGTCGCCACTCTCGGCGCCGAGCACGTGGTGAAACAGCCGCGCAAACAGCGGATTGGTGCGGACAACGCCGCCGTCCCGGTCGACGGTGGCGATCGCCATCGGCGTGTTGTGGAAGAAACGCATGAAGCGGACTTCCGCGGCGCGCTGCGGATCGACCTCGTAGTCGCGGCCGCGATTGATGACGAGCGTAAGCGATGCACCCGGTGCGCCGGCGGCATCGACAGCGAGCTTGTGGAAAAGCCGCACCGGCAGCGTGCCGCCGCGGCGGGTCTTCAAATCCAGATCGAGAACTTCGGTCTTGAGTTCGCCCGGCGCGGCGCGAAGCGTGGTCAATAAAGCGGCGCCGTCACCGGCGACGAGATCGGCAAGCTTCAAGCCGCCCGATCCCACCTGGGCGAGGTCCTGGTCGAGCCAGTTGGCCAGCGTCGCGTTCAGATAAATCACGTCGCCTTTG
>JAGXAC010000063.1 GCA_019075925.1 Hyphomicrobiales bacterium
GGCGCTCCCCAGAGAATCAAGCGCCGAATAAGGAATCACATCCGATTCATCCGATTCAAGAAGTTTCCGGATCGGCTCTAACAGCGCGAAGACAAATTCGTGAGACGGAAGTCTTGGGCGGCGGGCAGCGCGGAACACCCGGCTGTTTTTTACTTAATATGACGCCTATCTCGTCCGGGGAAATCGTTTCGGCTTGATTTTAAACGCGAATGTGACCGCGCGAACGTGGGCGCGGCAACAGCTGGATGTGGCGCCCGCCGGTGCCCTTGCGGATGGGGCGAGGTTCTGGCTAAATACTCGCGTCGAGTTTTTCGGCCGAACGACTAGGCCACGCAGCGACGATAACCGCGCCTGACTACGATCCTTCACCAAAAATTCGAGCGAACCGAGCCGTGCAAGCTTTGCGCGGTTCATATCTTGATTCTGCAGAGGAGTGTCACGTGAGCAACGGAACCGTGAAGTGGTTCAACGCGCAAAAAGGCTATGGTTTCATCCAGCCCGACGGCGGCGGCAAGGACGTGTTTGTTCATATCAGCGCCGTTGAGCGCGCCGGCCTGCGCGAACTGCGCGAAGGCCAAAAGGTTGCGTTTGAGGTGGTGGTGGACCGCAAGACCGGCAAGTCGGCTGCGGAGAACCTGAAGACCGTCTGACGAAGAAGCGGGGCCGCATCGCGGTCTCGCTTTAAGTTCGATTTCTACACGCGCGCGCGCCGGCGCCGGTCATTTATATTAGCTGACTGTAATAGTCTCGCCGCGGCCCGCGTCGCCGGCCTGCGCCACGATTGCAAAGCGCATTGCATCCGTCGGCAACACGCACGCATCGCGCGCCGGCTCTCGTCGTCAGGTCGTTAGCGGATGCCGGGAATATCCGGCAGCGCGATTCCAAATGCCTGGACGATCAGAACGAAATTGAGCAGCAGCACGACGACGGCGCCGATTGCCGCCGCGATGCGGGTGAGCAGACCGTTGACGAACATCCCCATGATGTCGGTCCTGCCGGTGAAGATCAGCAAGGCGATCATCGGCAGCGGCAGCGTGATGCTGAGTATCACCTGGCTGATGACCAGCGCGTTCGTCGCGTTGTAGCCAGCCGCGACCACAACGAACGCAGGAAGCATCGTGACTAGCCGGCGCACCCAGATCGGGATGCGGAAGCCGACGAAACCCTGCATGATCATTTGGCCGGCCATCGTGCCGACAGTGGAGGCCGATAGGCCCGACACGATCAGCGAAATGAGGAACACGAGCGCCGCGCCGGTCCCGAACAGCGGCGTCAGCATGTGATACGCGGTTTCGATCTCGGCGACCTCGGCATGTCCGGCGTGAAAGGCGCTCGAGGCCATCATGACCATGGCCAGGTTGACCAGGCTGACGACGCTGAGCGCGGCGACCACCTCCCGGTTGGAAAACTGCAGCACTTTGCGCAGTTCGGCATCGTCACGGACCGGCATGCGCGCCTGCGTGAGCCCGGAATGCAGATAAACCGCATGTGGCATGACCGTCGCGCCGATAATGCCGACCGCGAGCAACAAAGCCTGGCCGTCCGGGAGTTGCGGCACGAGGGTGTGTACCGCCGCCGCGCCCCAATCGATCGGAACGATGAACATCTCGAGCACATAACAGAACGCAATGACGCTCACCATGCCCGCGATGATCAGCTCGATCGGCCGGAAACCGAAGTTTCCGATCAGCAGTAAACCGTAGGTCACGATCGCGGTAATGATCATCCCGTGTAGCAACGGCAAGTGAAACAGCAGTGAAAGTCCGATAGCGCCGCCGAGGAATTCAGCAAGGTCGGTCGCCATGGCGGCGATTTCGCTTACCGCCCACATCGCCAGCACGATCGGGCGCGAAAAGTGATCGCGGCATAGCTCCGCCAGGTTATGGCCGGTGACGATGCCGAGCTTGGCCGACAACGCCTGGAACAGCATGGCGATCAGATTGGCGAGCAACACCACCCACAGCAGCCCGTAACCGTATTTGGCCCCGGCCTGGATGTTGGTGGCGAAATTGCCGGGATCGACATAGGCGATCGAAGCAATGACCGCGGGTCCGGCGAATGCCGCATAGCCACGCCAGCCGGCCGGCATCCCGGTCAGCACCTGGCGGGCGCTGCCGACCGTGCGTTCGGAAAGCGTTTGACGGGGCTGGTCGGTCACCTTGTTCGTCGCGGCCGACATGAAGCACTCACTCGAAAGTGTAGCATCGGTTACATTTATAGGCGCACGGCGATTGGGTCAATGGGTACAACATGTAGCCTTGGCTAAACTTTGACACAGATATAAAAGTGTGGTGTCGCGTGAGGGCGGGAAGGCGGCTTCCCGGGCAGACGGGTGACGCGGGCGATGGGCGAGGCGGCAAAGCGCAGGCACGGTGATGCCGCCGAGAAGCTTCCGGCCGAAGGCACCCAGGCCCGTCGTTTCGGCAAGACCCGCTCGGCGCAATCGACGGCTCTGCTGGAGGATTACGTCGAATTGATCGCCGACCTGCTCATGAGCTCCGGCGAAGCGCGCCCGACCGACATCGCCAGGCGGCTCGGGGTCTCGCACGCCACGGCGGTGAAGACGATTTCCCGGCTCAAGCGCGCCGGCCTTGCGACCGCGCGTCCGTATCGGGGTGCGTTTCTGACCGAGAAGGGCCGCGCATTGGCCGATCGGGTGCGGGTTCGCCACCGCCTGGTGGTCGATCTGCTCCGCGCGCTGGGCGTGCCGACGGAAGCCGCCGAAGCCGATGCCGAAGGCATCGAGCATCACGTCTCGGAAACGACGCTAAAGGCGTTCGCCCAATACCTGAAGTCGCTGGGGTGAAGTATTCCGCTCGCGGGAAAGAGCGGCGGAGAAACCTATGCCGCGTGATCGGTCAGCGCATCGACGATAACGTCGACGACTTCCTCGACCAGCGTCTTGTCGTCGCCTTCGCCCATGACGCGGATCACCGGCTCGGTGCCGGACGGGCGTATCACCAGGCGGCCGTGGCCGTTGAGGCGCTGCTCGGCGTCTTCGATCGCCGAGCGGACTTTGGAATTTTCCAGCGGCTTGCCGCTGCGGTAGCGCACGTTTTTCAGCACTTGCGGCAGTGGCGCGAAGCGGTGGCAAATCTGCGACACCGGCTTATCCAGCTTTTTGATCACCGCCAGCACCTGCAAAGCGGCGATAAAACCATCGCCGGTCGTCGTGTAGTCGGACAGGATGATGTGGCCGGACGGCTCGCCGCCAACGTTATAGCCGTGCTCGCGCATATGCTCGAGCACATAACGGTCGCCGACCGGCATGCGCACGAGCGAGAGCTTGAGTGTCTGCAAGTAACGCTCAAGGCCGAGATTGGACATCACGGTTGCCACGATGCCCGGCTTGGCAAGCCGGCCGTCGGCTTGCCAGCTTTCGGCAACGACCGCCAGGAGCTGGTCGCCGTCGACCACATGGCCTTGCTCGTCGGCGATGACGACGCGGTCGGCGTCGCCGTCAAGCGCAATGCCGATGTCGGCGCGCATCTCGCGTACCTTGCGGCACAAAGCCTCCGGAAAGGTTGAGCCGCATTCGCGGTTGATGTTGAAGCCGTCCGGCTCGACGCCGATCGAAATGACGTCGGCGCCAAGCTCCCAAAGCGCTTCCGGCGCGACGCGATAAGCCGCGCCGTTGGCGCAGTCGATGACGACGCGCAAACCCTCGAGCGAAAGATTGCGGGGCAATGTGTGCTTGGCGAATTCGATATAACGGTCGTGAACGCCGTCGATTCGCTTGGCGCGGCCGAGGGCTTCGGCCTTGGCCAGGCGCTTGGTAATATCGGCGTCGATCAGCCGCTCGATTTCCTGTTCGACCTTGTCCGAGAGTTTGTAGCCGTCCGGACCGAACAGCTTGATGCCATTGTCGTCGAACGGATTGTGCGACGCCGAGATCATCACGCCGAGATCGGCGCGCATGGAGCGGGCGAGCATGGCAACCGCCGGCGTCGGCATTGGACCGAGCAGCAGGACGTCCATGCCGACCGATGAAAAACCGGCAACCAGCGCGGTCTCGATCATGTAACCCGACAGGCGGGTGTCCTTGCCGATCGCCACCCGGTGGCGATGCTCACCGCGGCGAAAAACCAAGCCGGCCGCTTGCCCGACCTTCAACGCCAGTTCCGGCGTGATCGTGCCGTTGGCACGGCCGCGAATGCCGTCGGTCCCAAAATACTTGCGGGCCATAGTCCCCCACTGCCTCCCAACCGAGCGCCGATATTAACGCTAGGGGGGTGATGTCTGCCTCAAAAAATATTCAATAGTCTTACACCGGGAAGTAACGCTTTTTCCACTACATTGGGAGAAATTGCATCGAAAAATCAATGCTATGGAAATACGGCCGCTACCGAACCATCGCCTCTGCGGCAACTAATCCTTCCGCCGGTCGTAGGGGCTGTGCGGCGGTTGTGTAACAGCGACCGGATCGGAGGCCGGGAACGATTCCTCCAAACCCTGTTCAAGCTGATCGTCGAGAGTTTCCGTGCGCTTCGGTTCCGGCTCGGTTTTGCCGCCACGATGCCGGGATTTGCGCTCCGGTCGCCCATGCATGATCGGCTGCCTGCGGTTTCCTGATCCCATCTAAATTCAACGCCCGGCGGCTGACCGGTGTTCCGTGCCGCCTTATGCTATCGCAGACGCAAGCCGGGGGAAACGCCAATGAAAACGATGACGTGCATCGAGGACTTGCGGCAGGCAGCGCGCCGACGGGTGCCGCGGATGTTCTTCGATTACGCCGAAAGCGGCTCCTATGCCGAAGAGACACTGCGGGCAAACCGCGCCGATCTGGAGCGCATCAAGCTGCGCCAGCGGATCCTCGTCGATGTGTCGAAGCGCAGCACCGCCACCACGATCCTCGGCGAGCCGGCCTCGTTGCCGCTCGCGCTTGCGCCGATCGGGTTGTGCGGTATGCAGCACGGCGATGGCGAGATATTGGCATGCCGGGCGGCGCAAGCGGCCGGAATTCCGTTCACGCTGTCGACCATGTCGGTCTGCTCGATCGAGGCGGTTGCCGCCGCCGTCGACAAGCCGTTTTGGTTCCAGCTCTACGTCATCAAGGACCGCGGCTTTATTCGCGCGTTGATCGATCGCGCCAAAGCCGCCAAATGCAGCGCGCTGGTGCTTACCGTCGACTTGCAGATCCTCGGTCAGCGCCATCGCGATATCAAAAACGGCCTGACCGTTCCGCCCGAATGGCGCTTCGCGAACATTCTCGACATGGCCATGAAGCCGGCGTGGCTCGCCAGCATCGCGCGCAGCAAGAACCGCACCTTCGGCAACATTTCCGGCCACGTTCCCGGCATGGAAGGCGTCAATTCGTTATCGAAATGGACCGCCGATCAGTTCGATTCGTCGATGAACTGGAAGGACGTCGAGTGGATTGCCGGGCAATGGGGCGGCAAAATCATCCTCAAAGGCATTCTCGACGTTGAAGACGCGCGGCTCGCGGTGAAGACCGGTGCCGCGGCGCTGGTGGTTTCGAACCACGGCGGCCGGCAGCTCGACGGCGCGCCGTCGTCAATTTCGGCGCTGCCGTCGATCGCGGACGCGGTCGGCTCCTCCATCGAGGTGCTGTTCGACGGCGGCGTCCGCTCCGGCCAGGACATCATGCGCGCGGTTGCTCTCGGTGCCCGCGCCTGTCTGTCCGGGCGCGCTTACATTTACGGTCTCGGTGCCGGCGGGCAGGCGGGTGTCGCGCGCGCCATCGAGATCATGCGCAATGAGCTCAGCACGACCATGGCGCTCGCCGGCGTCACCGGTGTCGACAAGATCGACCGCGGTGTCGTCGCGGCTTAAGCCATTCATCAAGCGGGGGAGGGTCCATGCGGAGCATGGTGGAACGGGCATTCAAAAGGCGCCTATGCCTTTCTTACCCGCTATCGCGGGGCAGGATGTTTCATCCTTCGCTATAGCCGTAGGCTTACGCGTTGCCGGCCGACACGGCCGCTTACATGGGCGGATTCACGCCATCGTGGCCGACCGTGATGCCGGACGCTTCGAAGGTGCCATCGGGCAGTTTCTTCGCCCTGGCGACGAATATGTGTCCGCCCGGTTCAAGGTCGGACATGCTTGCCGGCGCGAACATCACGACCTCGACGTTGGCCGGTACACTGAAGGTTTTCTCGCCGTCCTTGTACTTCAGCACCAGGGTCTTGCCATCGACACTGGCGACGACGCTGTCGACGTTGGCGTTGGTCATCGTGCTGTTGGGCATGAGGTCCCAAGGCCGATGGCCTTCGCCGGTGCCGCGCATCGCTTCCGGGAAGATGTGAATCTCCACGGCTTTTTGCGTGCCGTCCGGCTGCGGCATGGCGGTGATGCCGACGAAGCTGTTCTGTTTCACGTCGGCCAACGACTTTTTGACGACCGTGCTCACCCGCGCGTTATCGGCAAGCTTCACGGTCAGCATCGCACCGTCGCGGCCCTTCACGCTCAAGACCTGCCCGTTGACGCTCTCGATGATGCCCCGCACGCGCACGGTCGGTGACTGCTGCGCGATGGCCGGCGTGGCGACGAGAATGAGGGCGAAAGCGCTTGCGGCGATGATGTTGTATTGCACGGTTGCTCCCGAGCGGTGATTGATCTCCCGGTCGGGACCGTAGTGGATCGAGCCGGCAAGCGAAAACACAACTCGGCGAGCCGCGCACACAACTGCGTTATCCGCTACTTGGCGAGGTCCGCCTCGACCAGCGCCCGCAATTCGCTCGTCACAGTGGGCGTTTGCCCAAACCAGAGCGCGAATCCCCTCACCGCCTGATGCAGCAGCATGCCGAGGCCGTCGGCGATACGCAGTCCGCACGCCTTGGCCGCGCCCAACAACGGCGTGACCGCCGGCACGTAAACGAGATCGGCGACGACAGCCTGCGCCGGCAACCGGGCGACATCGAGAGCGAGCTCCGGCTGTCCCGCCATGCCGAGCGTCGTGGAGTTGACCAGGAGCCGCGCGTCGGCAAGCGCCTCGTTGCGCTCATTCCAGGACGCAATCTCCACGCGCTGGCCGAAGGTTTCGCGCAAGGCCGCGGCGCGGTGCGCCGTACGATTGACGACGATAATGCGGGGCACGCCGCGGCCGAGCAGCCCGTAGATCACCGCACGCGCGGCACCGCCGGCGCCGATCACCACCGCTTTATCGAGGCCGCGATCCCAAGTCCGTGCGCAGGCGTCGAGATTGTCGATGAACCCTTCAACGTCGGTGTTGGTCGAGCGCAGCACGCCGTTGTCGAGCCATAGCGTGTTGGCGGCGCCGACCGCGCGCGCCTGTTCGTCGGGCTGCGACAGCGCCAGCGCGGCTTCCTTGTGCGGCACCGTCACGTTGGCGCCCACATAACCGCGCGCGGCAAGCGATCGGACAAAGGTGGCAAATTCCTCGCGCGGCACCAACTCCCGGCGATAGTCGCCGTCGATGCCATAAGCCTTGAGCCAATAACGATGGATGAGCGGCGAGCGAGAATGTTCGACCGGCCAGCCGATGACGCAAGCCGCGCGCATGGCCGTCACGCCTCGTCCGCAACGGTGTTACGCAGCAGGCCGACCTCGGGACATTCGAGCTCGATGGTGTCGCCCGGTTTCAGCCAGACCGGCGGATCGGCTTTGGCGCCCGTCTTGACCGGTGTGCCGGTCGAAATAATGTCGCCTGCCTTGAGCGTCATGAACGTCGTCACGTAAGCGATAATGTCGGCGAACGAGAAGATCATGTTCGCCGTGGTGTCGTCCTGGGTGACTTTGCCGTTCTTGCGCACGGTCAGGTGCAACGGCTTGGTCAGGTCGACGCCGGTTGCGATCCACGGGCCGATGCTGCCGGTTGAGTCGAAATTCTTGCCCTGGGTGACGTTGAATTTGCCGTGGCGGATCCAGTCGCGGATCGTGCCTTCGTTGCATAAGGTCACCCCGGCGATGACGCCGAGCGCGTCGTCCGTCGGCACATGCTTGCATTCGCGGCCGATAACGATCGCAAGCTCGCCCTCGTAATCGAGCTCCTCGGACACTTTGGGCCGGATGAGATTGCCGCCGTGGCCGACCAGCGAGTTGGGCGCGCGATAGAACATGCTCGGATATTTCGGCTTGTCCGGCATGTCGTAATCCTTGGTGCGGTCGGCGTAGTTGATGCCGATGCAGAGGATTTTCTCCGGCGCCAACAGCGGCGGCATCAGCTCAAGCTCGGCCAACGGCACCTCGGGGCGCACGCCCTCGGCGGCGGCTTTCGCCTGATCGAGCGCTTGCGCCCGGAACACATCGAGCAGCGTGGCAAAGCGGCTCAATCGTCCCCGCAGATCGACGACGCCGTCCCCGATCACCGCGCCGAAGCTCGGCCGTCCGCGCAAGTTATAGCTTGCAAGCCGCATCCTGGTTTCCGTTCCGCCGGCGGGCTACCGCCGTCCGCGCGATGTGTTAGAAGTCGCTGCAAGACCCGTCAATGGCTGCGATCATGCCGATCCGCGATCCGATCTTCGATCCGCCCTTCAACGTCGTGCGCGCCAGTCACGTCGAACTCGGCGTGCGCGATCTCGGCCGTGCGCGCGCCTTCTATGTCGATTGCCTCGGGTTGTTGCCGAGCGATGAGACCAAGGATGCGCTTTATCTGCGCGGCATCGAGGAGCGCAACCATCATTCCATCGTGCTCCGGCGCTCCCGCGAGCCGGAGGCCCGCGCGCTCGGCTACAAGCTTGCCGGTGAGGAAGACCTCGACCGCGCCGCCTTCTGGTTCAGCCGACGCAATCTGCCGACGTCGTTTCCGGAGCGGCCGTATCAGGGCCGCACCCTATGCACCGCCGATCCGCTCGGCATGCCGCTCGATCTTTACACGCAGATGGATCGCGGCGAATCGATGCTGCAGCGATACGCGTCCCATCTCGGTGCACGCATCCAGCGCATCGACCACCTTAATTGCTTCACGCCGGACGTGCAGGTGAGCTACGACTTCTACCGGGAGCTCGGCTTCCGCCTGACCGAATATACCGAGACCGATGGCGACGACCCGCGGCTGTGGGCGGTCTGGATGCACCGCAAGGGTAACGTCCACGATCTCGCTTTCACCAACGGCATCGGCCCGCGGCTGCACCACGTCGGGCTTTGGACCTCAAGCGTGCTCGACATCATCCACATCTGCGACGTGATGGCGACCTGTGGATATCTCGACAACATGGAGCGCGGCCCCGGCCGGCACGGCATTTCCAACGCGTTTTTTCTGTATGTGCGCGACCCCGACGGTCACCGGATCGAATTGTTCACGTCCGATTATCTCACTGTCGATCCGGATCACGCCCCGATCCGCTGGTCGCTGACCGATCCCCGCCGGCAAACGTTGTGGGGCCACCCGGCGCCGACCTCATGGTTCAACGAAGGCACGGCGTTCGCCGGCCTCGCTCCGCGCCAGCCGGCGCTCGAAGCCAGACCGATCGTGGCGATGTAGCGGTCCGGTCCGGGCGCCTACCCACGCGGTCAATCCGGTCTCGCGCCGCATCGCCGGATGGAAAAGCCGCCGGAGGGCTCAACAAAGCCCTCTCGGCTCCTCAGTGCGAACGGCGGAACCTACTTGTTGCAGGTGCATTCCACGCCGCCGATTCCGGCGCCGGCGGCGCCTGGGACAGTCGTCGAATTCGGCGGCGATGGTCCGAGGTCCATCCCGCCCTTGGACAGTTCACAAGAGCCGGAACACGACCCCAAGTCGTTTGTGCAAGTCACCAGCAGGTCGCCGATTTTCGATGCCGGGTCTCGCCTGCTCGCGGGGCTGCAATGACCGGCAACCTTTGCGGGCGGGTCCCACCAGTCCCAGAACCAATCGGAGAAGCCGCCGGCGATTGCCGGATCGCGATTGATCATCGTGCAAGCGTCGGTTTCCCTGCCGCAACTCGCGACATACGGGATCGTCGAGACAATAGGATTGTCGCGCGACATCGGCGTCTCGTACCAATACCAATTGGGGTTCTCGCCCTTCTTCGACGCCGAATAGTAACCGCGTTTGAAATAGTCGCCGTCGCGCAACACCAAGATGTTTTTGTGGTTGACGGTGTTGGCCGTGTCGCCCGCAACGTGCGCGGGATTGAAGGCGACATCGTCCGGTTTGTAATTGAATGTCAGGCCCGCGCCGGGGTTCGATTTGGCTACCGGCTTGGCAGCCGGTTTCCTGCCGGCGTTTGGAGCCGCGTTCTGCTGTTGAGCGCCTTCGATTGCATGTTCGACACCGATCCCGATGCCGATACCAATGCCGATACCTTGCTGCATGCCACCGCGATCGCGATCCATTCTGTCTCGATCCTGCGCCAGCGCGACCGGATCAAAGCTGGCGAGGAGTGGAAAAAGCGCCACCATCGTAGCCGCATGCGATGAGCGCCAGATGTTGCCTGTCATTGCCTCCCCCTGTTCGATTTTGCTTCCAACAATTGTTGCGACGTGGCCGAGACGACCACGACAGATGAAAGATTGTCAGGGCGAGAGATCGTATCGTTTATTCAGCGCGAAAAATCGGCGCTATTCGCAAGCAATAAAAATATGCGCGCCATCATCGCCCCTGACGTCGCCCGGACGCGCCGCTGACGAGGTTGGCAGGCGATGCAGCACCAGTCAACACGGCATCGGCAGCTTCGGCTGCGACCGGTTTCAAGAACCCGGAAACAACCTGGAGTATGCGCTAACGCCGCCGCACGCCGATCATCACCGCCGCCATGGCGATGAGCGTCAGCGCGGCCGCCGCTCCGAGCGCGGTGTGCGTGCCGGGAATGAAGCCTGCCGATCCGCCGACCAACGATCCGAACAACGCAACGCCGAGGACGCTGCCGGTCTGTCGCATGGCGTTGAGCACACCGGACGCGATGCCGGAACGATGCTTGGTGACACTACCCAGTAGTGTCGATGTCAATGGCGGAACGAGCAGGCCGAGGCCGCCACCGAGCGCAATGAGTTGTGCGCAGAGCGATGCATAGCCCGACCCTTGTTGTATCCACAACAGTCCGATGCAGCTTGCCGCCATGATTGCGAGGCCGGCGGCGATGGTCAGCCGGGCCGAGAGGACGGCCGTCACCCGCGCGGCGATCAGATTGGTCGCGAGCACGGCCGCCATCATCGGGGCGAACGCCAATCCGGTCGCGAGCGGCGAATAGTGATTGAGCCGCTGAAAATAGAGGCTCAAGATAAAGATCAGGCCGTAGCCGCCGACGTTGACCAGCAGGCCGGCAAGCGAAGTCACGCGGAACGTCGAACTGCGAAACAGCGAAAGCGGCAGCATCGGCGCTTTCGACCGCAACTCCGCCACAACAAATAATACGCCCAGCGCGACGAAAGCGGCGAAGCCGCCGTCAACCAGCGGATCGCGCCAGCCGCGCTGACCGCCTTCGATCAAGGTGCCGGCGAGCGAGCCGAGCGCGAGCGCCGCCAGGATCTGGCCGGGGATGTCGAGTGTGCGGTTCGCCGAGCGCGTGGTCTCCGTGGCGTAGCGCCAGGTCAGCCACATGCCGGCGAGGCCGAGCGGCAGATTGATGAAAAAGATGCTGCGCCAACCGACCAGCGCGATCAGAGCGCCGCCGACAAGCGGTCCGGCGGTCAGTGAAAAGCTCGCGCCTGCAGCCCAGATGCCGACGGCGCGGTGACGTTCTTTTTCATTCGGATAGGCGTGATTGAGCAGCGCCAGAGAGTTCGGCACCAGGATGGCGGCGCCGATTCCCTGACTAAGCCTCGCCGCGATGAGCACCGGCAGATTTGGCGCCAGCGCACAGCCGAGCGACGCCACGACGAAGATCGCAAACCCCAGAATGAAGACCCGCTTGGCGCCGATGCGGTCGCCGAGCGCGCCGGCGGTCAGAATGAACGCGGCGAAGGTGATCGTGTAGGCGTTGACGATCCACTGCATATCGGCGAGCGCTCCGCCGAGCGAATTGCCGATAATGTTGATCGCTACGTTGACGATGGTCACGTCGAGCTGGACGACGACGTAGCCCAGGCTCATCGCGGTAAGTGTCAGCGATCTGGCGAGCGGCGATCGTTGACCGGGAAGCCCGGCCGCTCGGGCGGCGGCATGCGCGACAGGCAGCGCGTCCTGGATGTGGTGCGGGGAGGACATCTTCATCGCCGGGTTCCATTGCTGTCGCGTACTTGCGCACCGCCAATATGGACAACGCCGACGCAAATGCAGCGTTCATCACTTCGGGAATCTCCGAAGTGTCGCCGCTGGAATCGGCGAGGGGCCGGGACTATGCTTCGTGGCGCGAGCAAGCCGATGACCGGAAATCACCCTGCCATAGCCGAAATCGCCGCGCTGGTCGGCAACCCGGCGCGCGCCAACATATTGATGGCGCTGGCCGACGGCCGCGCGCTGACGGCAAGCGAACTCGCCTACGTCGCCGGCGTTTCACCGCAGACGGCGAGCGAGCATCTGGCCAGGCTCGCCGGCGCCAACCTGCTTTCGCTCACCAAACAAGGCCGTCACTCCTACTTCCGGCTTTCCTCGCCGAAAATCGCCCGCATGATCGAGAGCATCATGGTCGTCGCCGCCGACGGGCCGCAACGCTATCGCCCGCGCTGGAACGGCGACAGCCAATTGCGCATGGCGCGCACCTGCTACGATCACATTGCCGGCCTTCTCGGCGTCGCGCTGACGGATACGCTGACGCGGCATAAACATGTGGTGCTGACCGAAGACGGCGGCATGGTCACTCGCGCCGGCGAAAAGTTTCTGGCGCAGTTCGGCGTCGTGCTCGATGAAGTCAAGGAAGGCCGCCGCACGTTCTGCCGGCCGTGTCTCGACTGGAGCGAGCGGCGGCCGCATCTTGCCGGTGCGCTCGGCGCCGCGCTCGCCGCACGTTGTTTCGACCTCGGCTGGATCGTGCGCATCCGCGATTCGCGGGCGCTGAAAATTTCGCCGAACGGCCAGCGCGGCTTCAAGGACAGGTTTGGGATTACGTTGGACCTGTCGCCTCCTCCGCGGAGCGAAGCCGAGCGGGGGAGGGGGGTCGTGCGAAGGACGTCGGAGAGGGCTCAGAATTAAAGACGACGTCGCATTAAAGACGACTGCAGGGCAGGAAGTTACGCCGCCTGATCGCGGTGGGAGATTTCGACCACGCGAGCGCGGGCGGCGAGCGCATCGACCAGCGCGTCGGCCTTGGCCTTGTTGGCGGCGTCGAGATTGGCGTCCCATTCGTCGAGCAGATAGACCGGCGCGTCGGTCGATTCGACGATCTCCTGCAGCGATCTGAGCTGCCGCTCGCCGGTGGAGAAGCCGAGTTTCTTGTCCATGGATTCGGCAACGACCTTCACCTCGCCATCCTCGTCGTCCTCCACATCCACCGGAACCACGCCGCCGGTGAATTTAAATGCAAGGCGGTCGGACGCCGGCCAATAGAAGGCGCGCCGGCGCATCTCGGTTTTGAGGCTGGCCAGCAGGGAGGATTTACCGGCCCCATTGCCGCCACGCACGTTGACGCGGCCGGTCGGGCGCGCCTGCACGATACGCAACGCATCGCTGACCGACGAAACGACATTGGCGTCTTCGCCCTCGCGCAGAACCAGACGGTCGAATTTGATCCGATCGTCGAAAGCCGGCGCGGGTTCGGGCAACATGTTGGCGGCAACGCCGCCGAAACGCGTCCACACCGAAATGAAATCGTTCCAGCCGGTGGCGAGCAGATGCAGTTCGTAGGTCATTTCGATCTGCCGCGGCAACGTTGTCGCCAAGGCGACCAGCATGATGGTGTCGCCGCGGTGGTGCAGCGCGACTATCGTGACGGTGGCGAACACGATGGCGAGGCTGACGATGCCGCTCATCGCGCTCATGCCTTCGCGCGCGACGATGGCGCGGATTTGCGCGGTCAACGCCTTGCGCAGCCGGCGTTTGAATTCCGCCAGCCAAAGCCTTAGGTTGTAACGATTGCCGCTGAACACGTTGTCCCACGCCGTGTAACCCTGCGCGGTGACGCGGTTATTCATGCGCTGATTTTCCAGATAGGTTCGGGTAATCGGCTTTTGCAGCGCCCATTGCAGCAACAGCAGCGCGCCGAAGGCACCCACATACGCAAACGGCAGGCTCACATCGATCTCGGCGCCGAGCACCAGCGCGTTGAACGCCAGCCCGAGCAAAAGCTTGAGCGTGAATTCGAGTTCGTACATCAAGGTGAAAAAACACTGGAACGTCTCGCCGGTGAGAAACGGCTCGACCTGTTCGCGCTTCGGCTTATCGCCGAACAGCTTGACCTTGCCGCGGTTTTCACGTGCGAACCGCAGCATGAATTTGCCGAAACCGCGGTAGCCGGCGCGCTCGGCAAAAATCCAGCTGACAACGCCGGCAATGTAGGAGGCCGATTGCGCCGCCAAAATCAGAACGAGGTCGTTGATCAGGAATTCGCCGACGGCGACCTTGCGTCCGGCGCTGATGACGAGCCAAGTCGTCGTGGCGGCAAGCATCGCCTCCGCGATCATCATTATGATCATCACGAACAGCGAGGGAGAGAGCAGATAGCTCGCCAGTTCGATGCGTGAAATCTGCTTTCCGTTCATGGCATTTAGGCCGTGTGGCGCAACGACTCGCCGATGCCGGCCATCCTAGTGCGGCGGCGGTGAAGTTCCTACCATGCAGCGGTTGACTGCACAGGAAGTTCGCCGCTTAACTTGCAGCGAAATCAATCGTTTGGATACGTCGGGCGGCGCCGATTTGCGCGGCCGGCAACGCGGTTTCCATACGCCGCGCGACGGCGTAATTTGCCGGATGTAGTGATCCGGCGTGGGTGCTTCGCAAATGTCGACGGGAGCGTTCTTCGGTCTGGCGCAATTTGACTTGCCGTTTCGGCGGTTCGCCGGTTGGCAACTGGGGCGTTATCTGATCCTGGCGGCCGGCTTGTTGGCCATGACGCTCTTTACCGTGCCGGATTTGCGCGTGGCGGCCGGTCTCTGGCTTCAGATCATCCTGTGGCTTTGTCTCGCCTATTTTGCATTCGAGACCGTGACGCACGCGGCCAATGCAGCGCGCAAAAATGCCCTGAGCGGCTATTTGCTGTCGTCTTCGGTGGTGGTAGATCTGCTCGGCATCCTTCCGGTACCGATTGCGCTTGCCGCCGGCGCCGCGCCGCAGAGCGCGTGGTTGTTTGCTTCCCTGTGGGTGATCAAGCTGGCGCAGAACTCGCCGGGTTTCGCGCAGCTCGGGCGGGTATTCGTGCTGGAAGCAAAGCCGCTTGCCAGCGTTCTGGTCCTGTTTCTCATCGTACTGTTTTTGGCTTCCGCGCTCATGCATGTGGTCGAGCGGGAGGGTGAGCCGGCCGGCTTCGGCACGCTGCCGCAAAGCCTGTGGTGGGCGGTCGTCACGCTCACCACCACCGGCTACGGCGATGTGGTGCCGCAAACCATTGTGGGTCATCTCATCGGCGCCTTTGTGATGATCTGCGGCATCGCTACTTTCGGATTGTGGACGGGTATTCTCGCGACCGGTTTTGCCGCCGAGAGCCGCCGTCGCAATTTTATCCAGACCTGGGACGTGGTCAGCAAGGTGCCGTTCTTCCAGACGCTCGATCCGTCGGCGATTACCGACATTACCCATATGTTGCGCCGTGTAGAAATGCCGGCGCGTGTTGCCGTCGTCCGCCGCGGCAAGGTCGGCGATTGCATGTATTTCATCGCCGATGGGGAAGTGGAGGTTGATGTCGCGCCATCGCCGGTGCGGCTTGGCTCCGGTACGTTTTTTGGCGAGCTGGCGCTGCTCGGCGATTCGATTCGCACCGCCAACGTGACCACGATCAGGCAAACGACACTCTTGATCCTCGACCTTGCCGATTTCCGCAAGATGATGGCAAGTCACACCGAGCTCGCGCGCGTGATCGAAGCCGAAGGCAAGCGGCGGCTTGGCAACAATCAACAAATACGGGAGTTTGAAGGCACCCGGTCGTGACTGTGCCTCGTCATTACGAGCCAGCGGGTCCGCTCCGAAGCGGCCGGCCCGATGATAAACTTCCGCGAAGCAATCCGCGCCGCGCCGTAGGCAACCGAATTGCTTCGTCCATTGCGCCTCGCAATGACATCGATCAAAGGAACACCAATGAACTTGAACGAAACGCACGATCCAGGGCGCAAGAGTTTTGTCGATAGCGCCAATGCCGCCGCCAACGACTATCCGATTCAGAATTTGCCGTTCGGCGCCTTTCGTCCCGCCACGGCCGGCGAGCCGCGCCTCGGCGTCGCGATCGGCGATCAAATCCTCGATCTCGCGGCCGCGGCCGCAGGCTTTACCGGGATTTCGGCCGATGTCGTCCAGGCGTGTGCGGCACCGCGGCTCAACCGGTTGATGGCGCTCGGGCCGCAGGCCTCATCGGCGCTGCGGCTTGCACTGTCGCGCGCGCTCAGCGTCGAGGGCGGCGACCGGACGCTGCGCCGACATTTGACGCCGATGGCGGACGCCGAACTGCTGTTGCCGGTCGCCATCGGCGACTTCACCGACTTCTATGCTTCGGTATTCCACGCCACCAATGTCGGCCGTATGTTGCGGCCGGACAGTCCGCTGATGCCGAACTATAAATATGTGCCGGTCGCCTATCACGGCCGCGCCTCGTCGGTGCGCGTGAGTGGCACGGCGGTCAAGCGGCCGCAAGGCCAGCGCAAGCCGGCCAGCGAGACGGTTCCGAGCTACGGTCCCTCGCGCAATCTCGATTTCGAGCTCGAGCTTGGTCTGTATGTCGGCGTGCCGAGCGAACTTGGCGCGACCGTACCGGTCGGCAGCGCGGCGGAGCACATCTTCGGCTTTTGTCTCCTCAACGACTGGTCGGCGCGCGACATCCAGGGTTGGGAATACCAGCCGCTCGGGCCGTTTCTCGGCAAGAACTTCGCCACCACGGTTTCGCCCTGGGTGGTGACGCAAGAAGCGCTGGCGCCGTTCCGCGTGCCGGCCTTTGTGCGGCCGCAGGGCGATCCGGCGCCGCTGCCCTATCTCGACGACCCCGCCGATCGAGCGCAAGGCGGCTTCGACATCGCCATGGAAGCCTATTTGACGAGCGAAAAGATGCGCGGAGCCGGCGCGGCGCCATTTCGCATCACCAAAAGTTCGTTCAAGACCATTTACTGGACGGTGGCGCAGATGGTGACGCACCACGCCAGCAACGGCTGCAACCTGGTGACCGGCGACCTGCTCGGGTCGGGCACCGTGTCGGGGCCGGAGCCGGGCAGTCAGGGCTGCCTTCTGGAAATCACCGCCCGCGGCAAGGAGCCGATTGCGCTGCCGGGCGGCGAGCAGCGCGCCTTCATCGAAGACGGCGACGAAATC
>JAGXAC010000248.1 GCA_019075925.1 Hyphomicrobiales bacterium
GGACTGCTGCGGCGGCGCGAGCAAGGACGCCGGCTTCTGGTTGAATGCGGGGTCCGACGCAGGCGCCGGAGCGCGCGCAACTTTCCGCTTCGGCTTGGCCTTTGGCTTAGGTTTGGCGGCGGCAGTTTCGGCCTTGGGCGCAGCGTCGGCGGTGACCGCAGGCGGTTCCGGCGGAGGCTGATATCCCTTCACCAGATCGGCTGGTACGCCGGTTTCCGTCCCCGGCACGCCTTGCGGGAAGAGCGGCTCGCGCTCGCCCTGAATTTTTTTCTTGGTGTTGAATATATCCGAGGAAACGACTTCGGTGGGATCAAACTGGCCCCCCGGCGTGCAGGCGCCCAGGCCGATCATCAGAATCAATGCGCAACCGGCATAAATCAGCGATCGCGAATTCCGCCTTTGCATCGATCAACCCTTGCCGCTCGCCGTGATGAGTTCACTCAGAACCTGGGCACGGCTGCGAGCGGCCGGCGGCGTTTGCGGGTCGGTTATGATCATGTCGGTCCATTTACGCGCCGCGCTCATGTCGCCGGTCTTCCAGGCGGACAGCGCCAGCAACTCGCGGGCGCTGTAGCGAAAAGCCCGGTCGGGCGCCGTTAGCGGTTCAAGCCGAGCAAGCATGTCGGCGTAGGACGAACCGTCGACCAGCAGATATCCAGCACGCAGATTTGCGAGATCCCGGATGGCCTGACCGCCGCCGCCGTCGCTGGCGATTTGGTCGTAGGCTTTGACCGCGGCTGACCGATCGGTCGATGCGAATTCGGCCGCCTCACGCAGTCGCGCCAGCACGCGATAACCGGCGGTGCCACCGCTTGCGAGCTTGCCGAATGCCGCCTCGGCTTCCTGGTGCCTGCCGGCTTCGGCGAGGGAGGCCGCCTGTTCAAATGCAGCGCCGGCTTCGGCCGCCTTCTTGGTTTGCCACCATTCGTAACCGCGCCAGCCGCCAACCGCCACGACGACCAGCACACAAGCGGCGATGACGAGGGTTCCGTAACGCTCCCACAACTTCTTGAGCTGTTCGCGGCGGACTTCCTCATCGACTTCATTGAAAATATCGGTCACGAATTCCTGCCCCAGTCCTTGCGCTCAAACCGGCTCTGCTTTGCTGACCGGAAGTGGCCGCCAAACGCCGGCAAATCCAAGGAATTCCCGACGGTTACGCCCAGGCACCCTCGCGGGGAGCTAGAATAGTGATGTGGCACGAGCAAGGCAAAGGGCGGCTTATGGCCTTGCCAATGCCCCTCGTCGTTAAGGGGTCTTCTTGCGCATCGGATAGACATTATCCGGACCGGGAAAGCTGCGCGCCCTGACCTCGTCCGCGTAGCTCTTGACCGCACGCTCGATGGAAGGGCCGAGTTCTCCGAAGCGCTTCACGAATTTCGGCACTCGTGGCGAAAGCCCAAGCATATCCTCCAGCACAAGGATCTGAGCGTCGCACGCCGGGCTTGCCCCGATCCCGATGGTCGGGATTGCGACCTGTCCGGTGATGCGACGCGCCAACGGCTCGGCGATCGCCTCCAGCACCACGGAGAACGCACCTGAATCGGCGACCGCGTGCGCGTCGGCCTCGATCTGGGCCCAGTCGCTTTCGTCCCGGCCCTGCGCCCGAAACGATCCGATGGTGTTAATGGCCTGCGGCGTCAATCCGACATGCCCCATCACCGGAACCCCGCGCTGAACGAGAAACGCGATCGTTTCGGCCATCCGGCGTCCGCCCTCGAGTTTTATGGCGCCGCAGCCGGTTTCCTTGAGCACGCGCGCCGCCGACGCGAACGCCTGCTCTTTCGATGCTTCGTAAGAACCGAAAGGCAAATCGACGACGACAAGCGCGCGCTTGGAGCCTCGCATCACCGCGTGGCCTTGCAGGATCATCATGTCGAGGGTGACCGGCACGGTCGTTTCAAGGCCGTGCATGACCATGCCAAGTGAATCGCCGACCAGAATGACATCGCAATAGCCGTCAAGAATGCGCGCAGTATGCGCGTGGTAGGACGTCAAGCATACGATCGGCTCGCCGCCTTTGCGGCGGCCGATATCCGGCGCGGTGAGACGCCGAGTGTCTTCGTGCACGGACATCCGTCAGTGTCCCAGTGCCGGCGACGCAAAAGCCGGTACGCCAATGACAAAGGGGTGAAACAAAAAGCCAAGCGCCAGGTAGACGATGGTGCCGGCGACGACCGCGATGATGTCGTTGCGTAGACCGCCCACCGGAATTGGCGGAGACCCGGGATCGCTGCGCCGCTTGAGCGAGATACGATCGTAAACCGCCCACGCGAGAACCGCGCCGAACAGAACAATGCCGCCCAGGTCGCCATTGGCGCAAAGATGCGCGGCCGCCCAGATTTTCACCCCGACCAGCATCGGGTGTTTGAGCACGCGCTTGATGTTGCCGGGAAAGTAAGCGGCAACCACCGCAACGCTGGCGGGCCACATCAGCGTCTCGACGATATGACGCGTCCAAGCCGGCGGATACCAGATCGGAATGAGGCCTTCCGCACGGTAACGCGCGAAGCCAAATCCGATCAGCAACAATCCGGCAAGCGAGACGAGCGAGAACAGGCCCAAATACGAACCGCGACCGATCCGGGCGATCAAGGCCGTCCGCTGGCCGCGCAGCGAGACGAAAACATGCGCGCCAAGAAACACCGCAAGACCGATGATTTCGACTGTCAGCCCCATCGCCGATCCGATACGCCAGCGGGCGAGCCGCGCCCGATGATACCGGCGCGATCATGACGAGCCGACCGCGCTTGTCAATGAGGCGCGGGCTTGCGGCGCAGACGACAAGGCTTGCGAATCCGCGCGGATGCACAATCGGTTGACGCAGTCGGAATGCGAAGCCCGCGTTATGGACCGCCAAAGCGGAAATTGATGCCCGCCTTGATTTCCTGAGCGCTGAGACTGGCGTTCGAGGCGTATGCCGGCTGCAAGGGCGTCGCAAAATTCAGTGCTTGCGAGCCGAAATTCAGATAGTCGTATTCGATTTTTGCCGAGCAGTTTTTAGTGATGCCGTATTCGAGGCCGGCGCCGACGGTCCAGCCGGTGCGCATGAAATTCGCACTCGCGCTGCCGCCGGCAAGATCGGTGAGGCTGCTTTGGTCTTGCGCAAGCGCCAAACCGCCCTTGCCGTAGATCAGTAGACGATCGAACGCCGCACCGACGCGGCCGGTGACGGTTGACGTCCATTTGGTGTTGGTGTTGAGCGAGTCCCCGATGGAGTCGGCGCCATTTCCTTTGAAGTTCGTCCAGTCGAAATCGCCTTCGAGGCCGACGACGAACATGTTCATTTGGTAGTTTGCGCCGATCTGGCCGCCGCCGAGAAAGCCGACACCGCTGCGGAATGTATTGCTGCCGCCGGTAAACGGATCGCTCCAGGACGAATTCGAAATGCCGGCGCCGAAATTGCCGCAGAGATAGAACCCGGT
>JAGXAC010000064.1 GCA_019075925.1 Hyphomicrobiales bacterium
GCACGGGCTTCCTCGGCATACACCGTCAGGCAGGCGCGCGCGCCCTCGCCTTCTGGATCGGCGATGCGGGCGAGCGCCTGTTCGAGCCGTTCGCGGCTGGATTGAGTTTTTTTCATAGCGATGATTCCGGCAATGTCCGGCCATCAAGGTATCATTGCGGAGGTTTGAGAAAAGTGTCATTTCGAAGCGCGCTTCGTCATTGCGAGGCAGAAGCGCGTACACGCGCGTCCCGGCGCGCCATGGCGACGAAGCAATCCAAACACCGGCGCCGCCAAGGCTGGATTGCTTCGGCACTGCGTGCCTCGCAATGACGAGGATCGAGATGGCGGAAGAAAAGCCGACCTTCTGTTTCATCGGCTTCGGCGAAGCCGGCCAGGCGATCGCCGCGGGGCTGCGCGAAGCGGGCGCCGGGCGCATCGCCGCCTGGGACATCCTGTTCGCAAAACCGGAAGGCGATCGGCTCAAGGCCGCCGGCAGCGCGATCGGCGTGGATTGCGCTTCGTCCGCGCTGGAAGCGGTCGGCGGCGCCGACGTCATCGTCTCGGCGGTCACCGCGGCGTCGAGCGTCGAGGCCGCGCGGTCGGTCAAGCCGCATCTTGCCGGCAGGCCGTATTTCTTCGACATCAACTCGGTATCGCCGGGACGCAAGCAGGAAACCGCGAAGCTCCTCGGCGACAGCGCGCGCTACGTCGACGCCGCCGTACTCGGGCCGATCCATCCGGCCCGCCACCGGACGCCGATGCTACTCGCCGGCGCCGATGCCGCCGCGATTGCAACGATGCTCGGCGCGCTCGGCATGCGCGTCACCGTCGGTAGCGGCGAAGTCGGCGCGGCCGCCGCAATCAAGATGGTGCGCAGCGTGATGATCAAGGGCATCGAAGCGCTGACGTTCGAGTGTTTCCTCGCCGCTGCGCGCGCTGGCGTGGTCGATGAGGTCGCCGCCTCGCTGAAGAATAATTTCCCCGGCCTCGACTGGAAAATACTCATTCCCTACAACCTCGAACGCATGGCCCGCCACGGCGAGCGCCGCGCCGCCGAGATGGAGGAAGTGGTGGCGACATTGCCCGAACTCGGCGTCGAACCGCTGATGGCGGCGGCGACCGTCAAGCGCCAACGCGAAATGGGCCGGATCGGAATGTAGGCCTCGGTGCGCAACGTGCTGGAGAAGGACGGCGCGACCATCCTCAATGCGGTCAGCGCGGCAGCGCGGGACAGGAATTGAGTTGTTGTCATTGCCGGCGTTAGCGAAGCAATCCAGGCTTCAGTTGAAGTTTCTGGATTGCTTCGTCGCTGGGCTTCTCGTGATGATGCGGAAAATATCAACCTCGTCGTTTGACGGTATCGGCTAAAAATGCAAACGACGCTTTCGGCGTCCGCTGCTGGGTCGCAAAGTCGACCCGCACGACGCCGAAGCGGCGGCTGTAGCCTTCCGCCCATTCGAAGTTGTCGAACAGCGACCAAACAAAATAGCCGCGGAGCCTGACCCCGGCGGCAAGCGCCGCGCTGGCGGCGGCGACATGCTCGCGCAGATAGGCGACGCGATCGGCATCGTGCACATTGCCGTCCACGGCGACCGTGTCGCCGTAACAGGCGCCGTTCTCGGTCACATAGAGTTCCGGATTGCCGTAATGATCGCGCAGCCGGATGAGAATCTCGGTCAGGCCGCCGGGATCGATCGGCCAGCCCATTGCGGTAAAGCGCGTCCCCTGCGGAACCGCACCGAACCAAGCGCCGAACAAACTTCCCGGCGCGGCTGCGACCCAGGCCGGCGCATAATAATTCACGCCGAGGAAATCGACCGGCTGCTTGATCGTCTGCAGGTCGCCGGCAGCGACGAGCGGCTCGATGTCGCCGGCAATCGCCGGCGGATAAAATCCCTTGAACAGCGGATCGAGCAAGGCACCGTCCCAAACCGCATCGAAACGCGCGACCGCGGCACGATCGGCTTCGCTGTCGGAGGACGGCCGCACCGGCTGCAGGGAGAGTATTGTGCCGAGGCGCAAGTCCGCGCGTTCGGCACGCAACGCCTGCAACGCACGCCCCTGCGCCAGGTTCTGATGATGGATCGCGGCCAACATGTTGGTCCGCCCGGTGAGGCCCGGCGCGTGATTGCCCATGCCATAGCCGAACAGCGCGTGCACGCCCGGTTCGTTGAGCATCGCCCAGCGTTTGACGCGGTCGCCGAGCCGGCGCGCCACCACCCGCGCGTAATCGGCGAATTTGTCGGCGATGTCGCGCGAGAGCCAGCCGCCCTTGTCCTGCAGGGCTTGCGGCAAATCCCAATGATAGAGGCAAAGCCAGGGCGTGATGTTGCGCGCGAGCAATCCGTCAACCAGCCGGTCGTAAAAATCGAGGCCGCGCATTTCGATGGCGCCCTCTCCGGACGGCAAGACGCGCGGCCACGCGACCGAGAAGCGATAAGCGTTGAACCCGCCGCGCGCCAGCAACGCGACGTCGTCGCGCCAGCGGTGATAGTGGTCGCAGGCCACGTCACCGGTGTCGCCGTTCTTCACCTTGCCGGGCGTGTGACAGAAATTATCCCAAATGCTTTTGCCGCGGCCGTCGGCTTCGACCGCGCCCTCGATCTGATAGGCCGACGTTGAGGCGCCCCAGGCGAAATCGGCGGGAAAGACGGTTTCTTCGGCCATGGCCGCGCCGGCGTGCAGCGCACCGCGCGCGCCAAGCGCGTCCGCGAGCAGCGGCAGGATTTTACGGCGCGTGATCGACATCGCGCTAAAGCCCGCTCGTCCCCGCGAAAGCGGGGACCCAGTACCGGATTCCCGCTTGCGCGGGAACGATCGGCAATCGCTTCATCGCCTTTTCGTCCTGCCGCGGCGCGCCTTCGGCTTGGCGCGGCGCGATGCCTTCTTGCTCAAATGCGGCGGCCAGAAGCCGGCCGCCTTCAGCCGCACGCTCCAGTATTCCCACGTCCGCGCCGCCGCGGTGGTGCTCACGTTGATTGCACCGGCGAGCGGGATTTCGCCGGGATGCAGCGGCTGCGGCGCGCCGATCATCGCGGCCCGCATCTGGTGCTCGGCGTTCCAGCACAGATAGATGCAGCGGGACACGAGCTCGCGCAAGCCGGCGCCGACCACGGTCGCGCCGTGCCGCCTCATCAGAACGACCGAATTTTTTCCAAGCGCGCGGGCGAGCGAGCGGCCTTCCTCCGGTTTGACCACGAGAAGATTGGTGTCGCCGAACTCGTCATGCTGGTCCCAGAACGGCACTTCGGGGCCGATCGCACCGCCGACGTGGAACACCGGAACGATCGGCTTGCCGGCAATCGCAAACGGCATGATCGCAGGCGCGTGATGATGGCACACCGCCGTCACGTCGGGCCGCATCTTGTAGATCTCACCGTGGATCACACGTTCGGAGTACAGCGACACGGCCGGTGGGGTTACCGGCGCGGAATCGAGCGTGTATTCGAGGATGTCGTCGGGCTCTACGAGCAGCGGCGAACGCGAGCGGGAAAGCAAATAACGCCCAGGATCGCCCGGGTGACGGATGCTGACGTGACCGAAGGCGTCGATCACACCTTCATTGCCAAGAATGCGGTTGGCGACGGCGAGTTCTTCGATGACTTCGGTCATTCGGTCCGGCACGGGTTTCATCCTCATATTCTGACGTAAATCTCGCCGCCTAAAGACTGTCCGGCGGATGACGATAGCTTGCCCGCCAGCGCGATGCTATCAATTGGCGCCGGCAAAAATGACCGCCCGAAAGCCTGCATGACCGCGCGCAGCCTCGACATCAACGTCCGCGTCAACGGCGAAGACATTTCCGCCCATGTCGAAGCGCGAAAAACGCTGGTCGATTTCCTGCGCGACGATCTTGCCCTGACCGGCACCCATATCGGCTGCGAGCACGGCGTCTGCGGCGCGTGCACGGTGCGGCTGGACGGCGCAGTGGTACGCGGCTGTCTCGTTTTGGCGGTGCAATGCGACGGCGGCGAAGTCGAAACCATCGAAGGGCTGTCGGATACCGGCATGCTCGCCGACCTGCAGCTGGCTTTCCAACAGCGCAACGCGCTGCAATGCGGCTATTGCACGCCCGGCATGCTGATCGGCGCGCAAGAACTTTTGTCGCGCGGCGGCATCCCCAGCCGTGACACAATTCGAGAGCACCTGTCGGGGAATTACTGCCGCTGCACCGGCTATCAGGCCATCGTCGACGCGATCGAATCGGTGGCGCAGGCTCGCGCGAAGAAGGTTGGCTGATCATGAACGAACACGCACGACCGCATACCGTGTCCGAGCGCGCGGACGAGCTGGAAGAAGAGATGATGCACCAGCTCGCCGACAAGATCGCCACCAGGTCCACGCTGTTCTACCTCGGCGACGGCACGGTGGCGTACGATTCGGGCGAGGCGTTGCTGGCCGTCAATCCGGGGAAGCATTTTCTGATGGGCGCCGATCCTCGCCTGCCGAAAATGCCGGCAAAGCCGACGCTGATCGATTTCTTCAAGGCGCGCTTCGCCACCACGGCGCATCTCCTGCAAAGCGCCACCCATGCACTCAAGGGCGGCCAGCCGGAGAAGGTGGTGCTCGCCTGCCTCCTCCACGACATCGGCGTGGCAAGCTTCATCCGTTGCGACCACGGCTATTGGGGCGCACAGATGATCGAGCCCTATGTCGACGAAGAAGTCGCATGGGCCGTGCGCATGCATCAGGCGCTGCGGTTCTTTCCCGATCCGTCCGTCGGCTACGAATATCCCGAGATGTACCGCAAATTATTCGGCGACGATTACAAACCGGAGCCGTATATCGTCGCCGAATACGAGCGCGCGCGGAATCATAAGTGGTACATGACCTCGCGGCTGATCACGATGAACGATATTTATTCGTTCGATCCGAACGCCAAGGTCAATCTCGACGACTTCGCCGACATCATCGGCCGCAATTTCAGGCAGCCGAAGGAAGGACTCGGCTTGGACAACTCGCCGTCGGCGCATATGTGGCGCACGCTGATGTGGCCGACGCGATTTCTCTGATCGCTCCCCAATGAAAATCGCCGACGACCAGCCGTCCGGACTATCCGCGCTCGACCGCCCAAATTCGTATATCGGTCGCTCGGTGCCGCGGCCGAACCTGGCGCGACTGGTACAAGGGCGCGGCCAGTATGTGAGCGACGTGACGCTGCCGCGGATGGTGCATGTCGCGTTCCTGCGCTCGCCGCACGCGCATGCGCGGATCAAAAGCATCGACACCGCTGCGGCGAAGAAGGCGCCCGGCGTGGTCGCGGTAGTCACCGGCGCCGAGCTGGCGAAAGTCATGACGCCGTGGGTGGGCGTGCTCACCCATCTCAAGGGCCTCAAATCCGCGCCGCAATACGCCATCGCCGTCGAGCGCGCCTGCTGGCAGGGCGAAGCGGTGTGCGCCGTGGTCGCGCAGAGCCGTGCGCAGGCCGAGGACGCCTGCGCGCTCATCGCCATCGACTACGACGTGCTGCCCGCCGTCACCAACCCGGAAACCGCCCTCGATAAAACCACGCCGGTGATCCATCCCGAACTCGGCGACAATCTGACGTTCGAGCGCGCGCACACCGCCGGCGATCCCGACAAGGCTTTTGCCGAAGCCGACGCGATCGCCGAGGCGACGTTCATGTTCGGCCGCCACACCGGCGTCACCAACGAGGCGCGCGCCATCGTCGCCGACTGGAATCCGGGCGACCAGCGCCTCACGGTCTATCAAGGCACGCAGGCGCCGCACATGACGCAGGACATCTTCGCGCGTCATCTCAATCTGCAGGCGCACCAGGTGCGCGTGCTGACCAAGGACGTCGGCGGTTCGTTCGGCATCAAGGTGCATATCTATGCCGACGAGATGGCGACGGTCGCGTTATCGAAACTGCTGCGGCGGCCGGTCAAGTTCGTCGCCGATCGCCTCGAAAGTTTCGTCTCCGACATTCATGCCCGCGACCACCGCGTCACCGGCAGGATCGGCGTGAAGAAAGACGGCACCATCACCGCCTTCGAGATCGACGACCTCACCGGCATCGGGCCGTATTCGGTCTATCCGCGAACCAGCGGCATCGAGGCCAACCAGGTCGTCAGTCTGGTCGGCGGTCCCTACACCTGCCCGAACTATCGCGCCCGCGCCCGCGTCGTGTTCCAGAACAAGAACGTCATGTGCCAGTACCGCGCGGTCGGCCATCCGATCGCGGTGGCGGTCACCGAAGGCCTTGTCGAACTCGCCGCGGCGAAGATCGGCATGGATCCGGCGGAGCTTCGCCGTCGCAATCTGTTTGCCGACGACGCCTATCCGGCAACCAACGCTGCCGGCCTCAAATTCGAGCGGCTCTCACACCACGCATCGCTCGACAAGATTCTGGCGATGATGGACTACCCGGCGCTGCGCGCCGAGCAGGCGGAACTGCGCCGGCGCGGCATCTATCGCGGCATCGGCTTTGCTTCGTTCATCGAAGTGACCAATCCGTCGGCGGCATTCTATGGCGTCGGCGGCGCGCGCATCTCGTCGCAGGATGGCGCCACGCTCAAGCTCGACGCCACCGGCGCGGTGTCGGTCCATTCCGGCGTCACCGAGCAAGGCCAGGGCGCGGAAGCGGTGCTGGCGCAGGTCGTGGCAACGTCGTTCGGCGTGCCGATCGAACGCGTACGCGTGGTTACCGGCGATACGGACAACACGCCGATCGGCGGCGGCACCTGGGCGTCACGCGCCGCCGGCATCGGCGGCGAGGCGGCCTGGCAGGCGGGCAAGGCGCTGCGCGCCAACGTCCTCGTTGCCGCCGCGTCCATCCTGCAGGCCGACCCGCAGGCGCTCGATATTCGTGCCGGTGTCGTGGTCGATGCCGACACCGGCCGCGAGCGGATACCGCTCGAGGAAGTGGCGCGCATCGTCTACTTCCGCCCCGATACGCTGCCGCCGGGCTTTCAGGCCGAATTCATCGCCACGCGGCATTACGTGCCGCAAGGTTGGCCGTTTGCCTTCACCAACGGCGTGCAGGCGTCCTATCTGGAAGTCGACATCCGCACCGGACAGGTGAAGCTCCTGAAACATTGGTGCGTGGAAGATTGCGGCACGGTCATCAATCCGCAGCTTGTCGACGAGCAGATTCGCGGCGGCATCGTGCAGGGTATCGGCGGCGCGCTCTATGAGCATTGCCTGTATGACGAGACCGGACAATTGCTCAACGCCAATCTGATGGATTACCTGGTGCCGATGGCGGGCGAGATGCCCGACATCGAGGTCGCCCACGTGGTCACGCCGACCGCGGATTCCGAACTCGGCGCCAAGGGCGCCGGCGAAGCCGGCACCGCCGGTGCGCCGGGCAGCGTGATGAACGCACTCAACGACGCGCTGCACCCGCTCGACGCCGCACCTCTGGTCGAGATGCCGTTCACGCCGGAGCGCGTGCTCAAGGCGCTCGGGAAAATTTAGCGGCAAATCCGCTTGTCCCCGCAACTACGCGGGCCTCGCCCCTTCCGGATTCACGCTTGCGCACGAATGGGCGGTCGTTTAGCCCTTCGTGACTGCGCGCGAAATCAGCCACGAATTTGCGAAATTTCAGCGGAGGACCTGCCGATGGCCGGACATAAGCAGCCGACCGGATACAAGCTCGCGACGTATCGATCGAGCGAAGGCCCCCGTGCGGGCCTCGTCGTCGGCGAAGACATTTTCGATGCCGCAAAGCTTACCGGTAAGCCGGCTTACGGCAGCGTCACCGGCATCCTCGCTGACTGGCGGCGCGCTGATGGCGTACTGAAAAAGGCAGCCGCCGGCGTCGGCAAAAGCCGTGTCAAACGGATGCCGCTCGGCAAGACCAAGCTGCTCGCGCCGGTGCCGAACCCGCCGACCATCTTTTGCGCCGGCGCCAACTACGCCGACCACGCGGCGGCGATGGCGCGCAAGCAGGGTATGCCGGAGCCGGCCGATCCGCATGAATTGGGTTTGGCGCCCTGGTTCTTTATCAAGTCCGCGGGCACCCTCACCGGGCCGGGCGCGGCGATCAAGGCGACACACTACGCCAAAGAGCTGGATTGGGAGATCGAGCTTGCCGCGGTGATCGGCCGCCCCGCCAAGGACGTCCCGAAGGAGAAGGCGCTCGATTATGTTGCCGGCTATACCATTGCCAACGACCTTTCGGCGCGGGATCGGGGCCGCCGCCCGGGGATCGAGCCGACCTCGTTTTTCAAGATGGATTGGACCAAGCACAAGAGCTTCGACGGTTCTTGTCCGATCGGACCGTGGATCGTGCCGGCAAGCGACCTTGCCGATCCGCAGAAGCTTGGGCTGAAACTCTGGGTCAACGGCGCGCTGAAGCAGGACTCCAACACCGGTCAAATGCTGTTCACGGTCGCCGAGCAGATCGCACAGCTCTCGATCAATATGACCTTGCATCCCGGCGATTTGATCCTCACCGGCACGCCGGCGGGTACGGGAGGCGAAAGCGGCAACTTTCTCAAAGCCGGCGACGTGGTGAAGCTCTGGATCGAAGGCATCGGCGAGCTCGAAAACCGGATCGCCTAGATCGCGGCGCGCCGGCCGCGGTGGGCATTCGAGGGCCATCGCCCACGACACGCACCGCGATTTTCACATTGTGGCTCGCAAACCTTGTTCCGTTTCTAAAATAGGCTTACCAATAAGTCCGTGCATGTCCGACATGCGGGCAGCACGAAACCGCGCGCACCGCTCAATCATGCGCGGAGCAACGTAAGCCATATCGCACGAGCACCGAACGAAGGGGAGGTCCTCATGACGACGTTTGCCTTTACGGTCAACGGCAAACCCGCCAACGTGGAGGCTGATGCCGACACGCCGTTACTCTGGGTTATTCGCGAACATCTCAAGCTTACCGGTACGAAATTTGGCTGTGGCGCCGGATTATGCGGCGCCTGCACCGTCCACGTTGACGGCAAGGCCGTGCGTTCCTGCCAGACGCAGATGTCCGAGGTCACCGGCAAGAAGATAACGACCATCGAAGGTCTTTCGCACAATTCCAGCCATCCGCTGCAGAAAGCGTGGGTTGCCGAGCAGGTGCCGCAATGCGGCTACTGTCAGTCCGGCCAAATCATGCAGGCTGCCTCGCTGCTGGCGAAAACCAAATCGCCGACGCGCGAGCAAATCGTCGAACACATGAACGGCAATATCTGCCGTTGCGGCACCTACCCACGCATTGTTCGCGCCATTGAGCGCGCCTCCAAGGAGGGTTGAGTTATGACCGCGCATATCAACCGCGAATCTGCAACCGCGATGGATCGCCGGGGCTTCGTCAAAACCGCTGCCGGCTTGACTTTCGCCTTTGCATTGGGCGGCGGCCTGAACGGCCGCTTCGCCGAAGCTTTCGCCGCCGATACGAGCACGCTCAACGCCTGGATCACGATCGGCACGGATGGCACCGTCGTTCTGCTTTGCCCGACCGCGGAAATGGGCCAGGGGGTGATAACGACACTGCCGCTGATCCTGGCCGAAGAGCTTGATGCGGACTGGTCGAAGGTGAAGACGGAGTTCGCTCCGGCGATTCCGCCGCTGTATGGCAATCCGCATCCATTCTTCAACGGCGCGCAGGTTACCGCCGGCAGCACGTCGGTCCCCGGCTACTGGCACTCATTGCGGGTCGCCGGCGCACAGGCCCGGCGGGTGCTGATCGATAATGTGGCCGCGAAATGGAAGGTGCCGGCGGCGGAACTGACCACCGACAACGGTCATGTCGTCCACGCCAAATCCAAGCGGAAGATCGGTTACGGCGACGTCGTGAAATTCGCCACGGTGCCCAAGGATCCGCCGAAGATCGGCAACGCCGATCTGAAGAAGCCGTCGCAATTCAAGCTGCTCGGCCGCGCCGATATCGGCCGCGTCGACGTTCCCTTGAAAGTCAACGGCAGCGCGAAGTATGGCATCGACGTCGACGTTCCGGGCATGCTTTACGCAACCGTAAGAGAAGCGCCGGCGGAAGGCGCGAAGGCGCAGGTCGCCAACGCCGACGACGTCGGCAAAATGAAAGGCATCGCCGCGGTTATCCCGTTGCCTTTCGGCGTCGCCGTCATCGGCACCAGCGTGGAAGCGACCCAGGCCGGCCGCGATGCGCTCAAGGTGACGTGGGACATGTCGGCAAGCCCGGCCAAGGACTTCGACTCCGACAAGGCGATGGAGGCCTACGCCAAGCTCGGCCAGGACCGGAAAACGCCCGCCCGCACGGCCTACAAGGTCGGCGAGGTTTGGGACGTCCTTCCCGGCACGAAAGTCGTGGAAGCAAACTACACGTCGGAGTTTTGCTACCACGCGCAATTGGAGCCGATGAACGCGGTCGCCTCCGTTGCCGAAGACGGCAAGTCCGCGGAAATCTGGACCGGCAGCCAGTTCGGCGCGCTGATCGCCTTCATCGTCTCCGGCATCCTGAAGACGCCGCCGGACAAGATTCTGGTCCACCAATACTATCTCGGTGGCGGTTATGGCCGGCGGATCGCGCCCGACATCGGCATCCAGGCCGTCATCCTGGCCAGCATCGTGAAGAAGCCGGTGAAGCTCCTGCTGACGCGGCCCGACGATTTGGCGGCGGCGCGTCCGCGGCCGATGAGCTACCACGTGCTCAAGGCCGGCATCGACGGCAACCACGACGTCCTCGGCTGGTACCACCGCCTGGTGGCCGAGAACGTTTCGGCGCTCGCCGCTCCGCCGTCCTATGAGGGCAGCGGCGGCGACGACCTGATCGGTTGGCGGGGCCTCGATCAGGCGTGCTACGACATTCCGCATGTGCTTGCCGAAGGCGTTCGCGCCAACAACGGCATGCGGGTGTGGCCGTGGCGCGGCATCGGCGCGGGCTACAACAAGTTCGCGGCCGAGGCGTTCCTCGACGAGGTTGCCGCGGCTGCCGGCAAAGACCCGTTGGCGCTTCGTCTGGAACTGACCAAATACAATCCGCGCGCCAACGCGATTCTCAAGGCGGTCGCCGAAATGTCGGAGTATTCGAAGAAACGGCCCGGCCACGGCATGGGCATCGCGTTCTCCGACTATCACGGCACTTACACCGCCGGTGTCGCCGAGGTTTCGGTGGATCGCAGCAGCGGCAAGATCACCGTCCACAATTACTGGGTGGCGGCGGATCCGGGCATCGTGTTGCAGCCGAACCACGTCCACGGCCAGCTCGAAAGCGCGGTCGTGTTCGGCCTCAGTGCGGCGCTGCTGGAGCAGCTGGCGTTCAAGGACGGCGCCGCGCAAGCGTCCAATTTCAACGACTACCCGGTGCTGCGCATGGCGGATATCCCGCCAATCCACACCAAGGTGATCGCCACCGACAACGCGCCGACCGGCATCGGCGAAGTGGGTGTCCCGGCGGTCGCGCCGGCAATCGCCAACGCGGTCGCCCAACTCACCGGCAAACGGTTGCGGCATATGCCGATGACGCCGGAGCGGGTGAAAGCGGCGCTCGCCTAAGCCGCTCCAGGTTCCCGCCGTTCCTGCAAACCCGCCGCGGGGCAACCCGCGGCGGAATTTTTCTGCCAATATCCGGCGGCAAAATCGGGCGTTGACCGGGCACGGTCCAGTCCCTTTATTGACGGACACGCTTCCGCTACCGGAAACGGGTATAACAAACGCCATGCCGGAAAAGTTCGTCGCCAGGCTCGATGAGTTCAAGGACGGCGAGCGCCGCATCGTGTTCGTCGGCGACAACGAGATCGGCGTGTTCCGGCATCAGGGCGCGTTCTACGCCTACTCCAATTTCTGCCTGCATCAGGGCGGCCCAGCCTGCGAGGGGCTCACCATCGCCAAGGTCGAGGAGCGGCTGCGGCCGGACAAGACCTCGATGGGCCTGTATTTCTCCGAGAGCGAGATGCACTTCGTGTGCCCGTGGCACGGCATGGAATACGACATGAAAACCGGCGAGTGCGTAGCGGACCGGCGCAAGAAGCTGAAAAAATTCCAAGTCGTGCAAAAAGGAGACGAGGTTTATGTCCTCGCCTAAGACCCCCGGGCCGAAATCCACGGCGCAGAGCGCAGCGCGCGCGGCAATCAATCGCGCGGCCAAGGCCGCGCAGCGTCCGCGCCCCGACGCGCAGCAAAGGCCGCCGAAGCAGAACGCCAAGCGCGCCACGGCGGAAGCCAGACAGGTCGCCGCCGCCATCCAGCGCGGCATCGCCGACAATCAGCTCGACGTCCTGTCCGCCGACGCGCTGCAGGCGCTGATCGCCGCCGCGTGCAAGCTTTACACCGCGCGGCGCGAGGGCGGCGAGGACTTTGCGCCGGTGCCGAAGAATGCGATCTCCGCCACCGAAGTCATGGTGACCGCCAGCGGCCTTCTCCGCGCCGCCGATCTCGCCGCCTTCGAACTCGGCATGTGGCAGGGCTGGACCGGGCGATGACGATGGATCTAACTCCGCTCATTCCCGCGCAAGCCGGAATCCGGTACTGGGTCCCCGCATTCGCGGGGACGAGCGGCGGAGCCAGCTCATGGACCTGATCGCCGATCGCGGCCGGCGCGTCACCGTCGAGGAACTCAACACAACGCGGCTGTTGGCGCACGCCCGCAAGCAGGCGCACAAGCGCGGCTTCGACGACATTTTGATCGTCGATGTAGACGCTCACCATTACGAGAACGAGCATTACGACGAGTTCCTGCCGTTCATGGAAAACGACGTGCTGCGCCAGCTCGTCACCGTGGGGCGCAGTACGCGGCAGCGGCCCGGCATCGTGCCGATCCCGACCGGCTATCAGGACATGGGCGGGCGGGTGACGCGCTATCCGATGCGCAGCAGCGAAAAGACCGACCAGGGTCAGCTCCGCGACGTGCAGCTCGGTCATCGCTGGATGGACGCGATGGGCGTCGATTACTCCTGCCTGTTTCCGACCGGCATGCTCAATATCGGCCTGCACCCGCAGACCGAAATGGAGGTCGAGCTGTGCTGGGCCTATAACCGCTGGCTCACCGAAAAGGTGATGCCGGAGGCCGGCGGCCGCTTCTTTTCGCTGCTGTGCCTGCCGTTTGCCGATCCGGACGCGGCGTTACGCCAGGTCGAGACCTTCGGCGGCCGCAAACACGTCGGCGGCTTCATGATCACCACTGTGCGCGCCAACATCGGCGTGCACGACAACGCCTATATGAAAGTTTATCGCGCGATGGAGGAACGCGGCCTCGCTATCGCCTTCCATTCCGGCGTCAACTGGAGCGACATCGCGTTCAAGAACTGCAACCGCTTCATCTCGGTGCACGCGCTCGGCTTCACCTGGTACAACATCGTCAACTGCACCAACTGGGTGATCAACGGCATCGGCGAGCGCTTTCCCGGGCTGCCGGTGATCTGGATGGAGTCCGGGCTCGCCTGGGTGCCGTTCCTGATGCAGCGGCTCGATCACGAATACATGCTGCGGCCATCGGAAGCGCCGCTGTTGAAGAAAAAGCCGTCTGACTACATGCGCGACATGTACTATTCGTCGCAACCGATGGAAATTCAGGATTACGACGCGATGGAGACGACGTTCCGCATGATCAACGCGGAGACCCAGCTTCTCTACTCATCGGATTATCCGCACTGGGATTTCGATTTGCCGTCAACCGTTTGGGATTTGCCGTTTCTGTCCGAACGGGCCAAGCACAACATCCTGGGCGGCACCGCCGCGCGGCTGTTCAAGCTCGCGCCGCGCAACGAAAAGCAAAAAGCCAATTTGGAGAAGTTCGGGAATTTGGCCGCGGCATAGCAGCACGCGGCGGCAATTATCGACGAAGGAACACGTGGCTGAAGAAGCAGCCAAGCGGCCGTAGCTCCAAGCGCGACGGCTTGCTACCAACGTGCCGGCAGGCGATTCAATCCGCGCAGCACAAAGGTTTGCCGCCAGTCGGGCTGCTCGATGTTGTCGATCCGAAGACCGGGCAACCGGCGCAACAGGGTCGCGATTGCTATCTCGCCTTCGATGCGGGCGAGTTGCGCGCCGACGCAATAGTGGATGCCGCCGCCGAACGACAACGGATGAATGTCGGCGCGCTTGACGTCGAGCCGGTCCGGATCGGCGTAGACCGCGGGATCGCGGTTGGCGGAGCCAAGCAGGGACACGACCGGAGTGCCCTTGGGCAGCGATACGCCGCCGATGTCGTCGACGTCCTCCAACGTGGTGCGCCCGGTCACCTGGACCGACGAATCGTAGCGCAGCAATTCCTCGACCGCGTTGGGGACGAGCGACGGGTCTTCCTGCACCAGACGAAGCTGATCGGGATTGCGGTGCAACGCCAACAAACCGTTGCCGATCAGATTCACCGTCGTTTCGTGACCAGCGCCGAACAACAGGATCATGTTGGCGGTCAGTTCGTCGTTGCTGAGCTTGTCGCCGGCCTCCTCGGCCTGGACCAGGTGCGTGGTCAGGTCGTCGGCCGGCGTTTTGCGGCGCATCTCGCACAGCGTATTGAAATAATCGACCATGGTCAGGTTGTAGACGTTCTGCTCCTTGATCTCGGCTTCGGTGAGCGGCGCGAGATCGAGCAGGCGGCCGGCGTTACGCGAGCCGGTATAGAAAAATTGCCGATGCTCCTGCGGGATGCCCAGCATGTCGCAGATCACCGTCACCGGCAGCCGGTAAGCGAAATCGGCGATCAAATCCATGAAGCCGCGCGAAGCGACCCGGTCGATGATCTCGTCGACAACCGCTTGGATGCGCGGCCGCATATCCTCAATGCGCCGCGCGCTGAATGCGCGCACCACCAAGCCCCGCAGGCGGCCGTGATCCGGCGGATCGAGCTGCAGCATCCAGTGACTCATGCTGCGATAGACCGGCTCGTCGAGGATTTGCGCGCCGGAACGGCGGGTCATGCGGCCTTTGAAATCCTTGCCGAAGCGCTTGTCGCGCAGGATCGCGCTGATATCGGCATGGCGGCTGGCGACGTAGAAACCGAGCGGCGTCAGGTGTATGGGCTCGGCTGCGCGCAACCGATGGTAATACGGATACGGATCGGCGATGAATTTCGGCGACCACGGATTGAACAGCGGTTCGCCCGGCGGGGCCTGGAATTGTTCGTTCATGGCGGCTTTCTGACAATGGGCGGTGCGGTGCTCAGAGTAAGCGCGCCATGCTACGCTGAGGCCTCAATTGTTCGTGTAGCGGGATAACATGACCGCAAAGAAGAATAAATCACCCGAGGCATTGCGCAGCTACCGCTGGCTCGGGCCCGACAATCTGCGCGCTTTCGGCCATCGTTCGCGGCTGAAGCAACTCGGCTACGACCGCGACGACTGGAGCGGCAAGCCGGTCATCGGCATCCTTAACACCTGGAGCGACATCAACGCCTGCCACGGCCATCTGCGCGAGCGGGCCGAGGACGTCAAGCGCGGCATCTGGCAGGCCGGCGGCTTCCCCATTGAACTGCCGGCAATGTCGCTGGCCGAACCCTTCGTCAAACCCTCCACCATGCTTTACCGCAATTTCCTGGCCATGGAGGCGGAGGAGCTTTTGCGCAGCCACCCGATCGACGGCGCGGTGCTGATCGGTGGCTGCGACAAGACCACGCCCGGCCTGGTAATGGGCGCAATTTCGATGGGGCTGCCGGCAATCTACGTGCCGGCGGGCCCGATGCTGCGGGGCAACTGGCGCGGACGGCCGCTTGGCTCCGGCTCCGACGCCTGGAAATACTGGGACGAGAAGCGCGCCGGCCGCATCGGCGAGAGCGAATGGAGCGAAATCGAAGGCGGCATTGCCCGCTCCTACGGCACCTGCATGGTGATGGGCACCGCCGCCACCATGATGGCGATCACCGAAGCGCTGGGCTTGGCGCTGCCCGGCGCCTCCTCGATCCCGGCACCCGACGCCAATCACCCGCGCATGTGCTCGGCCGCCGGCCGCCGCGTCGTCGAGATGGTGTGGGAGAATCTGACGCCGCAAACTATTTTGACGCCGGCCGCGTTCGACAATGCCATTCGCGTCCATATGGCGCTGGGTGGTTCGACCAACGCCATCATTCACGTCATCGCCATGGCGCGGCGAGCCGGCGTGCCGCTCGATATGAAACGCTTCGACGATATCTCCCGCGAAGTGCCGGTCATCGCCAACATCACGCCGTCGGGCAAATATCTGATGGAGGATTTCTTCTACGCCGGCGGCTTGCGCGCGCTGATGAGCACGATGGCGGATCTGCTCGATCTGTCCTGTCTCACCGTCACCGGCCGAACGCTCGGCGACAATATAGCCGGCGCGCAGGTCCATCTCCCCGACGTCATTCATTCGCTGTCGGTGCCGCTTTACCGCGAGGGTGCGACCGCAGTGCTCACCGGCAATCTTGCGCCGCGCGGCTGCGTGATGAAGCCGGCCGCCGCCGACCCGCGTTTCCTCAAGCATCGCGGCAAGGCGATTGCATTCGAGAATTACGCGGCGATGGCGCGCGAGGTCGAGCGCGACGATCTCGATGTCACGCCCGACCACGTGCTGGTGCTCAAGAATGCCGGCCCGAAGGGCGGGCCCGGCATGCCGGAATGGGGGCAATTGCCGATTCCGCAAAAACTCCTCAAAGCCGGGGTGCGCGACATGGTGCGCATTTCGGACGCGCGCATGAGCGGCACCAGCTACGGCGCCTGCGTACTGCACGTTGCGCCGGAGAGTTTCGTCGGCGGGCCGCTCGCATTGGTGCAAACCGGCGACGAGATCGAGATCGACGTCGCCGCGCGCCGTATTCATCTGCATGTTGGCGACGACGAACTCACACGCCGCCGAGCCGCGTGGCAGGCGCCGCCGCCGCATTACACCCGCGGTTATGGCGCGATGTATTCGCAGCATATCGGCCAGGCCGACGACGGCTGCGACTTCGATTTCCTCGCCGGCACCGACCGCATTGCCGAGCCGGAGATTCATTAACGCTGACACCGTAGCGAGCCATGATCGCGTCAACGTCCGTCTTCGGCGCTATGGCGAGCCGCGAAGGGCGGCGGCAGAAGTGCTTAAGCTTACGTCCTTCGAGGACCGCGGGATGACTATCCGGCCGGCAATATCACCGCGCGGCATTCGCCGAAGCCGATGCGCGGATAGCCCGGCTTCTCGGCGTAGCCGCGGAAGACGATTTCGTCGCCGTCTTCGATGAAGGCGCGCTGCTCGCCGCCCGGCAGCGCAATCGGCTCCTTGCCGCGGGCGGTGATTTCCAGAAGGCAGCCCTGACTGCCCGGCTCCGGCCCCGACACGGTGCCCGACCCGAGCAGGTCGCCGGTCA
>JAGXAC010000065.1 GCA_019075925.1 Hyphomicrobiales bacterium
CAGCAGGGCGTGATGGAGTTCCTGCTGATCAACCATCCGCTCGATTGCCCGATCTGCGACCAGGGCGGGGAGTGCGACCTTCAGGATCAGGCCATGGCCTATGGCCGGGCGAGCTTCCACCGTTTCAACGAGAACAAGCGCGCGGTCGAAGACAAGTATATGGGTCCGCTTGTCAAGACGATCATGACGCGCTGCATCCAGTGCACGCGCTGCGTGCGCTTCGCGACCGAAGTGGCGGGTGTTCCCGAGCTCGGCGCTACCGGCCGCGGCGAGGATATGGAGATCACGACCTATCTCGAGAAGGCGTTTTCCTCGGAGCTTTCCGGCAACGTCGTCGATCTCTGCCCGGTGGGGGCGCTGACGTCGAAACCCTACGAATTTGCGGCGCGCTCCTGGGAGCTGAACAAGACGGAATCGATCGACGTGATGGATGCGCTTGGCTCGGCCATTCGCATCGATACGCGCGGACGCGAAGTGATGCGTATCCTGCCGCGGATCAACGACGACGTGAACGAGCAGTGGATCTCCGACAAAACCCGGTACGTGGTCGACGGACTGCGCACCCAGCGGCTCGACCAGCCCTATGTGCGTGAAGACGGCAAGTTGCGGCCGGCATCGTGGAGCGCGGCGTTCGGCGCCATTGCCGCAAAACTCTCTCGGGCCAATCCCAAACGCCTGGGTGCGATCGTTGGCGACCTCGCCGCGGCAGAGGAGATTTTCGCGCTCAAGGATTTGATGACGCGGCTTGGCGTCGCCAACCTCGATTGTCGCCAGGACGGTTCGGCATTCGATCCGAAATGGGGTCGTGCCGGCTATCTTTTCAATTCGACGATAGCCGGCATCGACTCGGCGGATGCGCTGCTTCTGGTCGGCGCCAATCCGCGTCGCGAAGCTGCGGTGCTCAACGCGCGCATCCGCAAGCGATGGCGCAACGCGAAAAGTTTCCCGATCGGGTTGATCGGGACAAAAGCTTCGCTGACCTATCCGTATGACTATCTCGGCGCAGGCCCGGAAACGCTCGCCGACGTCGCCCGCCACAGCTTTGCCGATGCAATGCGCAAGGCCGAACGGCCGTTGCTTATTCTCGGCGCGGATGCGCTGGCGCGGCCGGACGGTGCGGCGATCGCTTCGCTGGCGGCCAAGGCTGCGGCCGATCTCGGAGCGGTCAAGGACGGCTGGAACGGCTTTAGCGTACTGCATCAAGCCGCTTCCCGCGTCGGCGCTCTCGATCTCGGATTTGTGCCGGGGGAGGGAGCCTTGTCGGCCCGCCAAATGGCGGCGTCCGGCGCGCTTGACGCGGTGTTCCTGCTTGGCGTCGACGAGATGGACATCAGTCCGGGCGCGTTTGTCGTTTATATCGGCACCCACGGTGACCGCGGAGCTTCGCGCGCCGATGTGGTGCTGCCGGGTGCCGCGTATCCGGAAAAATCCGCCACTTACGTCAATACCGAGGGACGGGTGCAGATGGCAACGCGCGCATCTTTCCCGCCGGGCGATGCGCGCGAGGATTGGGCGATCTTGCGCGCGCTGTCTGACGTGTTGGGCAAGAGGCTCCCCTACGATTCACTCGCAACGCTGCGGCAGGCGATGTATCGGGCCCATCCGCATTTCATGCGCGTGGGCCAAATCGCCCCCGGCGAGGCGGACGATGTGCGCAAACTCTCGACGCTCGGCGGCAATTCGGACAAGGCACCGTTCCGCCCGATCATCTCAGACTTTTATTTTACCAATCCGATCGCTCGCTGCTCAGCGGTGCTGGCGCAATGTTCGGCAATCGCCGGCGGACGCCTGGCGATGACCGCGGCGGAGTAAGGCACGGCAACGATGGCAGCGTTCTGGTCCGACTATATCTGGCCGCTCCTCATCATAGTGGCGGAGAGCGTGCTGCTTCTGGTCATCCTGCTGCTGGTTACCGCCTACGTGCTCTACGCCGACAGAAAAATCTGGGCCGCGGTGCAGATCAGGCGCGGCCCGAACGTGGTCGGGCCGTGGGGATTATTTCAATCGTTCGCGGATCTTTTGAAATTCGTGCTGAAGGAGCCGGTCATTCCTGCCGGCGCCAACAAGGGCGTATTTTTGTTGGCACCGCTGGTGACCTGTACGTTGGCGCTCGCCGCATGGGCGGTCATCCCGGTCAGCGCCGGGATGGTCATCTCCAATATCAACGTCGGTATTCTGTATATTTTCGCAATCTCCTCGCTGATGGTCTACGGCGTGATCATGGCCGGGTGGTCGTCCAATTCGAAGTATCCGTTCCTGGCGGCGCTGCGTTCGGCCGCGCAGATGGTGTCGTACGAGGTCTCGATCGGCTTCGTGATCATTACCGTGCTCCTATGCGTCGGTTCCCTCAACCTTTCGGCCATTGTCGAGGCGCAGAATAGCCGCTTCGGCCTGTTCGGCTGGTACTGGCTGCCACTGTTGCCGATGTTCGTCGTTTTCTTCGTTTCGGCGCTGGCCGAAACCAATCGCCCGCCGTTTGATCTGGTCGAGGCTGAATCGGAACTGGTTGCCGGCTACATGGTCGAATACGGCTCGACTCCGTACATGATGTTCATGCTCGGCGAATACGTCGCCACCATCACGATGTGCGCAATGGGAACGATTCTATTTCTCGGCGGCTGGCTGCCGCCGTTCCCGATCGTGCCGTTCACCTGGATTCCGGGCGTGATCTGGTTCGTGCTCAAGGCCAGCTTCATGTTTTTCATGTTCGCCATGGTGAAGGCGTTCGTGCCGCGCTATCGCTACGATCAGTTGATGCGACTGGGCTGGAAAGTCTTCCTGCCGATCTCGCTGGCGATGGTGGTCATCGTCGCCGGCGTCATCCAGGTGATCCGAGGCTGACATGCGACTCGACCAGGCGGCACGCTCGATTTTCCTCAAAGAGTTCGCGCAGGCGTTCTTTCTGTCGATGCGCTATTTCTTCAAACCGAAGGCTACGATCAATTATCCGTTCGAGAAGAATCCGATTTCGCCGCGGTTCCGCGGCGAACATGCGCTGCGACGCTACCCGAACGGGGAGGAGCGCTGTATCGCGTGTAAATTATGCGAAGCGATATGTCCGGCGCAGGCAATCACTATCGAAGCCGGCCCTCGCCGCAACGACGGCACCCGCCGCACGACGCGCTATGACATCGACATGGTCAAATGCATCTATTGCGGGCTATGCCAGGAAGCTTGCCCGGTGGACGCGATCGTCGAGGGACCCAATTTCGAATTTGCCACCGAAACACGCGAGGAGCTTTATTACGACAAGGAGCGGCTGCTTGCGAACGGGGATCGCTGGGAGCAGCAACTCGCCAAGTCAATCGAACTCGACGCTCCGTACCGGTAAGACGCCGAACCCATGATCCTGCAGGCGATATTCTTCTATTTCTTTGCCGGCGTATGCATCGCTTCGGCGATCATGGTGATCGTTGCGCGCAATCCCGTGCACTCGGTGCTGTTTCTCATCCTTGCGTTCGTCAACGCGGCCGGCCTGTTCGTGCTGTTGGGCGCGGAATTTCTCGCCATGATCCTGATCGTGGTCTATGTCGGCGCCGTCGCCGTGCTGTTTCTGTTCGTGGTCATGATGCTTGATGTGGATTTCGCCGCATTGCGGCAAGACATTCTCAATTATCTGCCGATTGGTGCTGTCGTAGGCGTAATCCTGTTGATCGAACTTATCTTCGGCGTGATCGGTTGGGTCGTCACCCCAGGCGCGACAAAGGCCATCGCTGCGCCGATCGCCAGCAACGTCAGCAACACCCAGGCACTCGGGCTCGTGCTCTACACCCGCTACGTCTATTTCTTCGAGGCGGCCGGCATGATCCTGCTCGTTGCCATGGTCGGCGCAATCGTCATGACGTTAAGCCACAAGCCGAACGTCAAACGTCAGAACATCGGCGATCAACTCGCTCGGCGGCGCTCAAGCGCCATCGACATCGTCAAGGTGAAATCGGGACAGGGACTGTCATGATTATTGGCCTCGGCCATTATCTGTCGGTTGCGGCGATCCTGTTCACCCTCGGGATTTTCGGCATTTTCCTCAATCGCAAGAACATTATCGTCATCCTGATGTCGATCGAATTGATCCTGCTGTCGGTCAACATCAACCTGGTCGCGTTCTCGGCTTTCCTTGGCGACATCGTTGGCCAAGTCTACGCGCTGATCGTGTTGACGGTCGCGGCGGCGGAAGCCGCCATCGGGCTTGCCATTCTCGTCGCCTATTTCCGCAACCGCGGCTCGATCGCAGTCGAAGACGTCAATCTGATGAAGGGATAACGCGGCATCATGTATGAAGCCATCGTCATCCTGCCGCTTATCGGCGCCTTCATTGCCGGCGCGATTTCGCTCGTTGGCGCGCGCAATCGCTATCCGGGTGTGAATCCCTCGCCGCCGCACGACGATCACGCCGCGCCGCTCGTACCTGAACATACTCACGGCGCGCCGCAGCCGCAGACGACGCATGCCGAAATCGATCACTCAAGCCTGGAGAAGGACGTAATCTCGGAGCCGACGGCCGGCTCCCAGGCCGCCGAGCTCATCACCACGACGCTGCTCGGCATTTCGTGGGTGCTGTCGTGTATCGCCTTTGTCAACGTTGGTCTGCAGGGCCATGACGTGCGCGTTACGATTTTCAATTTCATTACCTCCGCCGATCTTAAAGTGGATTGGGCTTTGCGCGTCGACCCGCTTACGGCGGTGATGCTCGTCGTCGTCACCACAATTTCCAGCCTGGTTCACCTTTATTCGATCGGCTACATGGCCGACGACCCCTACAAGCCGCGCTTTTTCTCTTATCTGTCGTTTTTCACGTTCGCCATGCTGATGCTGGTGACAGCCGACAATCTGCTGCAGCTGTTCTTTGGCTGGGAGGGCGTGGGCCTCGCCAGCTATCTCTTGATCGGGTTTTGGTTCCACAAGCCCGAGGCCAACGCGGCCGCCATCAAGGCGTTCATCGTCAACCGCGTCGGCGACTTTGGCTTCGCACTCGGCATTTTCACCGTATTTCTGCTGACTGGCTCGCTCGCTTTCGACACGGTGTTTGCGCAGGCGCCGAGCTTGGTCGGCAAGACGTTTCATTACCTGAGCTTCAACGTCGATGCGCTGACAGTGATTTGTCTGTTGCTGTTTATGGGCGCCATGGGCAAGTCGGCCCAATTCCTGCTGCACACCTGGCTACCGGATGCCATGGAGGGGCCGACGCCGGTGTCGGCCTTGATCCATGCCGCCACCATGGTGACGGCCGGGGTGTTCATGGTGGCCCGCCTTTCGCCGCTATTCGAACTCTCGCCCGACGCCAAGGCCTGTGTGGTGGTTGTCGGCGCGACGACAGCGATGTTTGCGGCGACGGTCGGCCTGGTTCAGAACGACATCAAGCGCATCATTGCGTATTCGACCTGCTCGCAGCTCGGCTACATGTTCGTGGCGATGGGATCGGGGGCGTATTCGATCGGCATGTTTCATCTGTTCACGCATGCCTTTTTCAAAGCGCTGTTGTTCCTCGGGTCCGGCTCCGTGATCCTCGCCATGCATCACGAGCAGGACATCCGCAAGATGGGCGGCCTGTGGCGGAAAATCCCGTTCACCTACGCAACCATGGTGGTCGGCACGCTGGCGCTCACCGGCTTCCCCTTCACCGCGGGCTTTTTTTCCAAGGATGCGATCATCGAGGCCGACGACACCATCGCCGGCATGGCCGCGAGCTACGGCTTTATCATGACGGTCGCCGCTGCGGCATTGACCGCATTCTATTCATGGCGCCTCATTTTCAAGACCTTCCATGGCGAGCCGCACGATCATCATCACTACGAAGCGGCGCATGAAACCACATTGACTATGCTCGTTCCTCTCGGTGTCCTCGCCGTCGGTTCTTTCGCCGCGGGGTGGCCGTTCCTGCATCTGTTCGAGGGTCACGGAGCCGAACAATTCTTCCGTAATTCGCTGGCTCTCGGGGCTACCAATCACGTGCTGGAAAACATGGAGCATCTGCCGCTAGCAACGTCGCTGGCGCCCACCGTCATGATGATCGGCGGCTTCTTGGTTGCCTGGCAATTCTATATCCGGCGTCCCGATATTCCGGCGGCGCTCGCTCGCGATCAGGCCGTGCTTTACCGCTTCCTGCTCAACGCTTGGTACTTCGACAAAATCTACGACGCGAGTTTTGTTCGGCCGGCGATGTGGCTCGGCCGGCTGCTCTGGAAAGGGGGCGATGGATTCGTCATCGACGGCTTCGGTCCCGATGGCGTATCGGCGCGCGTGCTTGACGTGACGCGCAGCGTCGTGCGCCTGCAAACCGGTTATCTCTACCACTACGCCTTTGCCATGCTGATCGGTGTTGCCGCGTTCGTCACCTGGTTCATGTTCGCAGGGGTGCATTGATGACGAGCTGGCCGATTCTGTCCGTCGTCACCTTCCTGCCGATCGTCGGCGCCCTGTTCATCGCCTGCCTGCGCGACGATGAAGCCGGCGCGCGCAACGCGCGCTGGGTCGCGCTGTGGACGACGCTCCTCACGTTTGCGGTCTCGCTGATTCTGGTCTGGCGGTTCGACCTGAGCTCGGCCGATTTCCAGTTCCTGGAAAAGCACCCCTGGCTCGGCGGCGGCATTTCCTATTCGATGGGCGTTGACGGCATTTCACTGCCATTCGTCATCCTGACCACCGCAGTGATGCCGATTTCGATCGCTGCAAGCTGGACCTCGATCCAGCGTCGCGTGCGCGCCTATATGATCGCTTTCCTCGTGCTCGAAACGCTGATGGTCGGCACCTTCTGCGCGCTCGACCTGGTGTTGTTCTACTTGTTCTTCGAGGGCGGCCTCATTCCCATGTTCTTGATCATCGGCGTGTGGGGCGGCCCGCGCCGGGTGTACGCAAGCTTCAAGTTCTTCCTGTACACGTTCGCCGGCTCGGTGCTGATGTTGCTCGCCATCATGGCGATGTACTGGCAGGCGGGAACAACGGACATCCCGACTCTGCTGCATCATGCTTTTCCGCGCTATTTGCAGACCTGGGCGTGGTTTGCCTTCCTTGCGTCGTTCGCCGTCAAAATGCCGATGTGGCCGGTCCACACCTGGCTGCCTGACGCGCATGTGGAGGCGCCGACCGCCGGCTCGGTCATCCTCGCCGCCATCCTGTTGAAGATGGGCGGCTACGGATTTCTGCGTTTCTCGCTGCCAATGTTCCCGCAAGCGTCGGTCGAACTGGCGCCGCTGATTTATGCGCTGTCGGTCGTCGCCATTGTCTACACCTCATTGGTGGCGTTGATGCAGGAGGACGTGAAGAAGCTGATTGCCTATTCCTCGGTGGCGCATATGGGGTTCGTCACCATGGGGCTGTTCGCCATGACGGCGCAGGGTGTTGCCGGCGGTATCTTTCAGATGATCTCACACGGCATCGTCTCCGCCGCTTTGTTCCTTTGCGTCGGCGTGATTTACGACCGCATGCATACGCGCGAGATTGCGGCGTACGGCGGCCTGGTCAATCGGATGCCGGTCTACGCCTTCGCTTTCATGGTGTTCACGCTCGCCAATGTTGGCCTGCCGGGAACCTCGGGATTCGTCGGCGAGTTCTTGACGTTGATCGGCACCTTCCGCGTCAACAACTGGGTGGCGACGCTGGCGACGCTCGGCACTATTTTGTCGGCTGCTTATGCGCTTTGGCTCTATCGCAAGGTGATCTTCGGCAAGCTGGAGAAGCCGAGCCTGTTCCATATCAATGACATCGGCTGGCGCGAAATCGCCGTACTGGCGCCGCTGGTCATCCTGACCATCGTGTTCGGCGTCTATCCAAAGCCGGTCCTCGATATGTCGGCGGCTTCGGTAACGCAGTTGATCGACAATTTCGAGCACGCGGTGTCGAGCGTGCAGACGGCGGCGGTGAGGTGAGGGATGATCGCGGCGCCGACCACCGGAATAATTGCGCTCCTGCCCGAGTTCGTGCTCGCCGGCGGTGCCATGGTTCTGTTGATGATGGGCGCGTTTCGCGGCGAGCGCAGCCCGGCCGTCACCGATGTGCTGTCGATCATACTGCTGGTCCTCGCCGGCGTTCTCGTCATCTTGCTGCCGGCGGGCAAGCTGGTCGCCTTTGACGGCAGCTTCGTCGTCGACGACTTCGCGCGCTTCCTGAAAATCCTTGCCATTCTCGGCTCGGCGGCGGCGATTCTGATGTCCATCGATTACGACGCGCGCGAAAAACAGCAACGTTTCGAGTATTCGGTTCTGATCGTCCTCTCGACGCTCGGCATGCTGATGCTGATTTCTGCAGCGGACCTGATCGCGCTTTACCTCGGCCTTGAATTGATGAGCTTGCCGCTTTACGTCGTTGCCGCGAGCCACCGTACGTCGCTGCGTTCGACCGAAGCAGGCCTTAAGTATTTCGTACTCGGCGCGCTGTCTTCCGGAATGCTGCTCTACGGTGCGTCGCTGGTCTACGGCTTTACCGGTACGGTGAGCTTCGCCGGCATCGCCAAATCGGCCGCCGAGTCCGGGCCGGGTCTGATCTTCGGGCTGGTCTTCCTGTTTGCAGGTTTCTGCTTCAAGGTTTCGGCCGTTCCGTTCCACATGTGGACGCCGGATGTGTACGAAGGCGCGCCAACGCCGGTGACGGCGTTCTTCGCTGCCGCGCCGAAGGTTGCCGGCATCGCCATGTTTGTCCGCGCAGCAGTCGTGGCTTTTCCGGGCATTACCGCCCAATGGCAGGAAATCGTCGCCTTCGTCTCCATCGCCTCGATGCTGCTCGGCTCTTTTGCCGCCATCGGCCAGCGCAACATCAAGCGCCTGATGGCGTATTCGTCGATCGGCCATATGGGCTTTGCATTGGTCGGCCTTGCCGCCGGAACGTCCGAAGGTGTGCAAGGCGTGCTCGTTTACATGGCGATCTACGTCACCATGACGCTTGGCACCTTCGCGGTGATCCTGTCGATGCGTCGGAACGGCGGAATGGTCGAATCGATCGATCAACTCGCCGGGTTGGCCCGCACCCATCCGACCATGGCGTTTCTCATGGCGATGCTGTTGTTCTCTATGGCCGGGGTGCCACCGCTCGCCGGCTTCTTCGCGAAATTCTATGTGTTCGTCGCCGCCATCAAGGCCGGGTTATATGTGCTCGCAGTGATCGGCGTATTGGCGAGCGTGGTGGGCGCCTATTACTATCTCGCTATCGTCAAGGTCATGTACTTCGATGAACCGGCGGAGCGCTTTTATCGCATGGCCAACGAGTTGAAGGTCGTGCTCGGCGTCTGCGCGCTGTTCAACATCCTGTTCTGCCTTTATCCGGCGTTGCTCGTGGGCGTGGCGAGTGCCGCCGCTCATTCGCTGTTCTGATGCAACTCGATCCCAGCGCGGTCGACGCGCAGATTGGGCTCATCGCCCTTGGCACCATCGACTCGACCAACAAGGAAGCGCTCGGCCGTGCCGCGGCCGGCGAACACGGCTCTTTCTGGGTCACCGCCGAGGCACAGACTGCGGGCCGCGGGCGCCTCGGCCGATCGTGGAACTCGCCGCCTGGCAATCTCTACGCCAGCTTGTTGCTGCGGGATCCATCGCCGTTCGAGCATGCTCCGGAGCTTGCCTTCGTCGCTGTGTTGGCGCTCCGCGATGCGATTGTTGCCGAGACCCCGGCGCTCGCCGCGAAGCTTCGATTCAAGTGGCCGAACGATCTGCTGCTCGCCGATGCAAAATGCGCCGGTATCCTGATTGAAGGTGAAGTCAATTCGAGAGAAATCGCGACGGTTGTGATCGGCATCGGCGTGAATTGCGCGCATCATCCGCCTATGGCGGCCGCCGCCGACGGCGCGAGCCCGGCAGCGCGGTCTTCGCCGTTCGGTGCAAACGAGGTGCTATTCCCGGCCACCGATCTGCATGCCCAGGGCGCCGAAATCACGCCGGAGCGATTGTTTGCGCGGCTCTCGGCGACGATGTGCGCGCGTGTCGCGCAATGGGATCGTGGCAACGGTTTTACCGCCATCCTCGGCGATTGGCTGACCGGCGCCAGCGGGCTTGGGGAAGCCATTCACGTCCGCCAGGGCAGCGAGGACAAAGTGGGCCGCTTTATCGGCCTCGACCGCGCCGGACGCCTCGTCCTCGAATTGGCCGGCGGCAGTATCGAGAAGATCGCCGCCGGCGACGTCTTCCCGTTGGCGCTGCGCGGCAGGCCAAAAATCCCGAGCCGGCGGGGCAGGTGATGGCTCAAAGCGAGCTTGTGTTCGCATCGCTTGGCGGTATCGGCGAGATCGGGATGAATCTCTCGATTTACGGGTTCTCCGGACCTCAGGGACGCAAATGGCTGATAATCGACTGCGGCGTGTCGTTCGCGGCCGAGGAGCATTTGCCCGGCATCGACCTGATCCTGCCGGACATCCGTTACCTGGTTGAGGAACGGCGTAACGTCGTAGGCATGGTGCTCACCCATGCCCACGAAGACCATATGGGCGCGCTGATCGATTTGTGGCCGCGGCTCAAGGTGCCACTTTACGCCACTCCATTCGCGGCTGCCTTATTCCAAGCCCGCCGGCAGTCCGAGCCCGGCGCGCCGGAAATTCCAATTAATGTCGTGCCGCTCGGCGGTCATCTCGCGCTCGGGCCGTTCGAAATCGACTTCATCAACGTCGCACATTCGATACCGGAATCGAATGCGCTCGCCATTCGCACGCCGCTCGGGACTGTGGTGCATACCGGCGACTGGAAGATCGATCCCACCCCGCTCATCGGCGCGCCGACCGACCGGGCGAAGCTTTCCGCTCTCGGCGATCAGGGGGTGCTGGCCCTGATCGGCGATTCCACCAACGCCGTGCGTGCCGGCCGCTCGCCGTCGGAAGCCGACGTCGCGAAAACGCTCGCCGACCTGATCCGCACTGCGCCGGCACGCGTAGCGGTCACCACCTTTGCCTCTCATGTCGGCCGCATCCGCGCCGTTGCCGATGCGGCCCGCGCCGCCGGGCGCGAAGTCGTGCTCATCGGGCGCGCTATGGAGCGCGTCGCGCAGGTCGCCCGCGAAACCGGTTACCTCGATGGCGTGCCGGATTTCCGCGAGGTGCAGAGTTACGGCTATTTGCCGCCCGAAAAGGTCTTGGCGCTATGCACCGGCAGCCAAGGCGAGCCGCGCGCGGCGCTTTCGCGCATCGCCGAGGACGAGCATCCGGAGGTCACGCTCACGCGCGGGGATCGGGTTATCTTCTCCTCACGGACCATCCCAGGCAACGAGAAGGCGGTCGCGCGGGTCATCAATGGCCTGGTGACGCAGGGCGTCGAGGTTATCACCGACCGCACCCATCTCGTCCATGTCTCCGGCCATCCGCGCCGCGACGAACTCCTCGACATGATCGGCTGGGTGCGGCCGCGAACGCTTATTCCGGCGCATGGCGAAGCTTTGCATCTGGCCGAGCACGCCAAGCTCGCACGCGACGCCGGCGTGCAGGAAGCGCTGGTCTGCCGTAACGGCGACCTCGTCAAACTTGCCCCCGGCAAGGCCGAGATAGTCGACGAAGTGCCGTCGGGCCGCCTCTATAAGGACGGTGCGCTGCTGGTCGACGCCACGGCAAGCACGGTCGCCGCGCGCCGGCGCTTGAGCTTTTCCGGCATGGTATCGATTGCCCTGGCCATGGACGAGAAGGGCGCAATGCTTGCGGACCCGGAAATCGAACTGATCGGCATCCCGGCGACCGATGCTGGCGGCCGGCCGATGTCCGACGCCGCCCGCGAAGCTGTCGAAGAAGCGTTGCAAACGCTGCCGAAGCCGCGCCGGCGCGACCCCCAGGAGGTGGCAGAGGCGGTGCGTCGGGCCGTTCGCGGCGCGATTGCCGATCGATGGAATAAAAAGCCAATCTGCCACGTCCACGTGCTGACCGTGTGAATGTATGATGCCGGCCGGATTTAAGGAGTGAATGCCGATGATTGGCAGGCTCAACCATGTAGCGATTGCGGTGCGCGACATCGGCAAGGCCGCGGCACTTTATCGCGATGTGCTCGGCGCCGAGGTTTCCGCGGCCGTGCCGCAGCAGGACCACGGCGTAACGACCGTGTTCATCACGCTGCCCAACACCAAGATCGAACTGCTCGAGCCGCTCGGCGACAATTCACCGATCGCAAAATTCCTCGAGCGCAATCCGGACGGCGGCATGCACCACGTTTGCTATGAAGTCGAAGACATCCGCGCCGCGAGGGATACGCTTAAACGGTCGGGCGCGCGCGTTCTTGGCGACGGCGAGCCGAAGATCGGCGCCCACGGCAAGCCGGTCCTGTTTCTGCATCCGAAGGATTTTTCCGGGACGTTGGTGGAACTTGAACAACGCTAGGGCGCGATCAACAACTGGTGCTCCGAAAAGATCGCGCTCCGCTAGAGAGGCAATATGCCGATCACCACATGCTTCGCCGTCTATTTCATAATCTGGTGGATCGTGCTGTTCATGGTGCTGCCTTGGGGGATACGCAGCCAGCATGAAAGTGGTGCGGAAATGCCCCCCGGCACCGATCCAGGCGCCCCGGCGTTACCGAATTTACGGCGCAAGCTCGTCTGGACCACCTTGATTGCGGCGGTGATTTTTGCCGGCTTCGATGTCGCCTATACCGAGCATCTGGTGACGTTAGGCGGCATCATTAGGCCCCCACGGACGCAATGATCATCCGTCGAAGGCAAAAAAACAGCAGGGCCAAAGCCCTGCCGTCAAATCTTCGTCTGATCCTTTATCCGCCCCTAGACTCTGACCGGAATAGGCTATGCGGCTTGCGGCGGCGTTAATCCCGCGCCGTTGGACCGTCCTCCCAAGACTTGGACCGGACCCCGGGCACCAGGGATGAGGTATCCCGCTCCGGGATCGGATGGTCGTTGGTACTCGATCTCCTTCCCGATGTCATTAGCGTAGCAGCGTCCGATGACGAAAATATTTAGCTCCGCCGGGTTGCTTTTGGGCGGCCACACGGCAACGGCCCCTTGCGTTTCCGCCGCCGTTGCGGATTGACTCAATCCAGCCGATTCTTGCGAGATTTCATGCGACTTTCCCGCTACTTCCTGCCCATCCTGCGCGAAACGCCGAAGGAAGCGGAGATTGTTTCTCACCGTCTGATGCTGCGCGCCGGCATGATTCGGCAGGAGGCGGCAGGCATCTACGCCTTCCTCCCGCTTGGGTTGCGGGTCCTCAACAAGGTCTGCCGGATCGTTCGCGAGGAGCAGGACCGCTCCGGCGCGATCGAGCTTTTGATGCCCACCATCCAGTCCGCGGACCTTTGGCGCGAAAGCGGGCGCTATGAGGCCTACGGCAAGGAAATGCTGCGCATCAAGGATCGCCATGAGCGCGAAATGCTGTTCGGCCCGACCAACGAGGAGATGATTACCGAGATCTTCCGCGCCTACATACGGTCGTACAAGGATCTGCCGCTTAATCTCTATCACCTGCAATGGAAGTTTCGCGACGAGGTGCGGCCGCGGTTCGGGCTGATGCGCGGACGCGAGTTCCTGATGAAGGATGCCTATTCGTTCGACCTGGATTTCGCCGGCGCCAAGCACGCCTACAACCGGATGTTCGTTGCCTATCTGCGCACCTTCGCACGCATGGGCCTGCAATCGATCCCGATGGTGGCTGAAAGCGGGCCGATCGGCGGCAACCTTTCGCACGAATTCATCGTGCTCGCCGATACCGGCGAGAGCGAGGTGTTCTGTCACCGCGATTATCTCGGTTTCGAGGTACCGCCAGCGGATGTGGATTTCGACAGCATCCCCGGTTTGCAGGCAATCGTCGACAAATGGACGGCCTTGTACGCGGCAACCTCGGAGAAACACGATGCCGCCGCGTTTGCCAAGCTCCCGCCCGACCGGCAGATATCGGCACGCGGCATCGAGGTCGGTCAGGTCTTCTACTTCGGGACCAAATATTCCGAACCGATGCGGGCGGTGGTCACCGGCCCGGACGGGGCTGAGCGGGCGGTGCATATGGGTTCCTATGGCATCGGGCCGACCCGCCTGGTCGCCGCCTTGATCGAGGTGTTTCACGACGAAGCCGGCATCAAATGGCCGGAAACGGTGGCGCCGTTCGCCGTAGTTGTCCTCAACCTCAAGCAGGGCGCAGCCGACACCGATGCGGCCAGCGAGCAACTTTACGCGGCGCTCTCCGCCAAAGGCGTCGACACGCTCTATCATGACCTCGATGAGCGGCCCGGATCGAAATTCGCCACCGCCGATCTGATCGGGATTCCCTGGCAAATCCTGGTCGGGCCGCGCGGGCTTGCCGAAGGCAAGGTGGAGGTCAAACGTCGCTCCGACGGGTCGCGGGAACTGATGACCCCGCAGGACGCGCTGGCGCGGATCGGCGGATAAAGCGGTGGGCGAGGCCTTTTGGCACGGGTTTTCGCGGCTTGAATAAGCCAGAATCATGTGAAACTCGAAGCTCTCGCGGGGACCAGACGTAATGCGAGAGTCGACACGGACCCATCCGTTCGCTCCGTTCGAGTGGATGCTGTCGCTGCGCTATCTGCGTGCGCGGCGCAAGGAAGGATTTATCTCGGTCATCGCCGGGTTTTCCTTTCTCGGCATCATGCTCGGCGTGGCGACGCTGATCATCGTCATGGCGGTGATGAACGGGTTTCGCCAGGAACTGTTGGGCAAAATTCTCGGCCTTAATGGCCATCTCCTGATCCAGCCGTTGGAATCGCCGCTCACCGATTGGCAGGCGGTGTCCGACCGCGTCTCCAAGGTGCCCGGCATACGGCTGGCGGCGCCGATCGTCGAAGGGCAGGCGCTGGCCTCCTCGCCCTTCAACGCCTCGGGGGTGTTGGTTCGCGGTATCCGCGCCGGCGACCTTGCGAAGCTTTCGTCGGTGGCAAAAAACATCAAGCAGGGCACGCTGGAAGGCTACGACGAGGGGCAGGGGATAGCGATCGGCTCGCGCCTCGCCGAACAACTTTCCGTGCGCGCCGGCGACAATCTAACGCTGGTGGCGCCGCGCGGCGCGGTGACGCCAATGGGCACGACGCCACGTATCAAGTCCTACAAGATTGCCGCCGTGTTCGAGATCGGCATGTCGGAATACGATGCCGCTTTCGTTTTCATGCCGCTGACCGAAGCGCAGGCCTATTTCAATCGGGCCGGCGACGTCACCGCGATCGAGGTCTATACCGACGATCCCGACCGCGTCGATCATTACCGGCCGCTGGTGACCGAAGCGGCGGCTCGGCCGATTTACATGATCGATTGGCGGCAGCGGAACGCAACCTTCTTCAACGCGCTCGAGGTCGAGCGCAACGTGATGTTTCTGATCCTGACGCTCATTGTGCTGGTTGCGGCGCTTAACATCGTCTCCGGCCTGATCATGCTGGTGAAGGACAAGAGCAACGACATCGCCATTTTGCGCACCATGGGCGCGACGCAGGGCGCCGTCATGCGTGTTTTTCTGATCACCGGCGCCGCCATCGGCGTTGTCGGCACGGTGGTCGGCTTCCTGCTCGGCACGATCGTCTGCCTCAATATCGAGTCGATCCGCCACTTCCTGTCGTGGCTCACCAACACCGAACTGTTCTCGCCCGAGCTCTATTTCCTTTCTCGGCTGCCCGCCGACATGAACGTCGGTGAAACCACGGCGGTGGTGGTGATGGCGCTTGGCCTGTCGCTGCTGGCGACGCTTTATCCGTCGTGGCGGGCGGCGCGGCTCGATCCGGTCGAAGCGCTGCGCTACGAGTGAAATAAGCCCGATGGACGAAACCACGACCATCATGGAGTCTGCCGCGCCCGCCGCCGCGCCCGACAAGCCGATTCTGTTCCTGCATGAGATAGCGCGCCGCTTCCGTCAGGGCGGCTCCACGCTCGACATTCTCAAGGGCGCCGAACTCGCGGTGTGGGCCGGGCAATCGGTGGCGCTGGTCGCGCCATCGGGGGCGGGCAAGTCGACGCTTCTGCAAATCGCCGGGATGCTCGAACGGCCGGATGCGGGTGAAGTTTATATCGACAGCGTGTCGACGTCGCACCTGACCGACGCCCAGCGCACCCGCATCCGCCGTACCGACATCGGCTTCGTCTATCAATTTCACCATTTGCTGCCGGAATTTTCCGCGCTGGAAAATGTGATGTTGCCGCAAATGATCCGTGGTCTAAAAAAAGGTGAAGCGAGGCAGCGCGCCGCGGAGCTTTTGAGCTACCTCGGTTTGAAAGAACGCCTCACGCACCGGCCGGCCGAGTTGTCGGGCGGCGAGCAGCAGCGCGTCGCCATTGCGCGCGCCGTTGCTAACGCGCCGCGCATATTGCTTGCCGACGAGCCGACCGGAAACCTCGATGTGCGGACCTCGGAGCACGTTTTTACGACGCTCAACCAGTTGGTGCGCGCGTCAGGGCTTGCGGCTATCGTGGCTACTCACAATCTCGATATCGCTGCGCAAATGGATCGCCGCGTGACCATCCGTGATGGCGCAGTGGTCGAGCTCGACTAGATTCTAACATTCGCATCCGACGGGACAAAAAAGCGAGGCCGCCTTGCGGCGGCCTCGCCGGTATCCGGCGTCCCGGAACGGCTGTTAAAAACCTGGACAATCAGGCTGAAGACACCGCCTCGTCGGCGGCGGTTACTTTACGGGGCCCTTGTAACGGTGAGCCACGCGGTCAGAAGCTTGTCAGCAAGGCGCGCACCAGCAACGGTTCGGACCGCAAACCCAATGCCGTCCAGGAGGACAGTGACGGCCACCTCCGCCACACGCGGCCTTATGAATGATCGTCGCGTTATGCCCTTGCGTGTTGATTGTTCCCGCGCCTTGCGTTTGGGCCTCGGCGGTCAACGCCACCGATCCGAGCAAAAGCGCAGCTGTGAACAGCGTGATTGCGAACTTGCCCATATGGGTCTCCGTTTGTTGTCAATCAAAGAATACGATTACACGGCAACGGTGATTTTTACTTCGGCGCGGCTGAGCCGCCGATGAACGACTATACGCAAGAGCGCAGCTTTCGGGTCAGGAAACACCTCCGGTAATCTCATAGACGGCGTGATGAGGACAAATAATTCAGCGAATGCTTAGAGCCGATCCGGAAACTTCTTGAATCGGATGAATCGGATGTGATTCCTTATTCGGCGCTTGATTCTCTGGGGAGCGCCCGATGTGGACACCTGAACACCG
>JAGXAC010000249.1 GCA_019075925.1 Hyphomicrobiales bacterium
TAACCTGGTTACAAATCATCGGGCGTAAGGCCGGTGTGCTTTGCGATGCGCGCCAGCATTTGCGGACCGATTTCATCCCGGTCGTGAAATGCGAAGACGTAATCCGGTGAACCAGGTCGCTGAAGAATGCGATGCGAGCCTGTTTGTCGCTTAATGATCCAGCCTCGACGCAACAACGCAGCCAAAACCCGCTGGGCTTTTGCTGCCGGCCAGTTGTTCATGCCGCCTTGAAGACGTCGGCAATTTCCCGGGGCAGCGGTTCGCCGTTCTCAAGCCGATCCGCAATCACACGCAGCGCCAATGCCTGGGCCTTTGCATTCGCATCGGCCTTCGTCGTTCCGTAGGCTAATACACCGGGAAGAGCGGGCACTTCCGCGATCCAGCGACCGTCTTCTTCCTGCTCGCTCTCAATTCGCAGCATACGGCAATCTATAGCAAATTTGCGCGTTTGAGATAAAGGGGAAGTATTCGTTCCGGCTAGCAAAAGCCTGCTTGTCTTGGCATAACTCAGCTAATTCGAAGAGGGATGCGATGGCCAAGTTGAGCCTTTCGGTCGCGGTGCGCGACTATGACCGCACCCGGCCCATGTCTGACGGGCTGGTGCAGATCGACGGCGTCGATCCGATATTCATGGCGCTGCCGCCGGAGGAGATTTTCTTTCGCGCTTTTCGCGGCGCCGAGTTCGACATCTGTGAATTGTCGCTGTCGAGCTTCACGGTGAAGACCGCGCGCGGCGATTGTCCCTACGTCGGTGTGCCGGCCTTCGTCTCGCGCACCTTTCGCCACACCGCGATCTACGTGCGCACCGACCGGATCAAGAAGCCCGCCGACCTCAAGGGCAAGACGGTCGGCGTGCCGGAATACCAGCTCACCGCCAATGTCTGGGCCCGCGCCATTCTCGAAGACGATCACGGCGTCAAGCCGTCTGATATTCATTGGATCAGAGGCGGACTGACCGAAGCAGGCCGGCTGGAGAAAATCACCATCAATCTGCCGAACGACGTCAGGCTTGACGATGCGCCGCCCGGCCGCACCTTATCGGAGATGCTGGATGCCGGCGAAATCGATGCTTTCATCGGTCCGCGCGTGCCGCCGGCCTTCGAGCGCTGCGATCCGAAGGTTGGCTGGCTGTTCCCGGATCCGGTGGCGGCCGCGAAGGATTACTACCGGCGCACCAGCATATTTCCGATCATGCACCTGATTGGCGTGCGCCGCGAATTGGCGCAAGCGCAGCCGTGGCTGCCGGGGGCGGTGTTCAAGGCGTTCGAGCGGTCGAAGGCGATTGCGCTGGAAAAGCTGAGCGACACGTCAGCGACCAAAGTGACGCTTCCGTTCGTCGAGGAACGGCTGATGGAAGCGCGTGCGTTGATGGGCGAGGACTTCTGGCCCTATGGCGTCGAGCGAAACCGCAAAACGCTGGAGACTTTCCTGCGGCATCATCACACGCAGGGCCTGTCGTCGCGTCAACTCAAGGCCGAAGAGCTGTTCCACCCCGGCACGCTGGAGACGTATAAGCTTTAATTCCATCACCCTGAGACGTGGGCGATCGCGAACCTCGCAGGGTGACGGTCCGGGCGGTTCGGCGGCATCCTTCGAGGGCCGCGATGGCGCGTCGAGGGCGCGCGTAAACCGCCGATGGCGGCCGCCTCAGGATGTCGGCTTATTGTCTTTCCGGCTTCAGCTTCACGTGGATGTTCTTTTCCTGCGTGTAAGCCAGCATCTCCTCCATGCATTCCTCGCGCCCAATGCCGGACTGCTTGTAGCCGCCGAATGGCGCGCCGAGGAAATGCTTGGATACCTCGTTGATCCAGACGAAACCGGCCTGCACCGCGGCCGCGGTGCGGTGCGCGGTGGACAGATCGTTGGTCCAGATCGAAGCGGTGAGCCCGTACTCGACCGCGTTCACCTGTTCCAGCATTTTTGCTTCGTCGCTCCATTTGAAAATGGAAAGGACCGGCCCGAAAATCTCCTCCCGCGCGATACGCATGGTCGGCTGCACGTCGGCGAATACCGTCGGCTCGATAAAGAAGCCGTTGGCGAGCGCCGGATCGGACGGCTTGCCGCCCCCGTGCAATAGCCGCGCGCCTTCCTGCTTGCCGGATTCGATAAAGCCGAGGATGCGCTCGTATTGGGTCTTCGAAATGATCGACCCCATGGTGGTCGAGCGGTCGGTGGCGATGCCCGGCTTGAAATGCGCGATCTTGGTTTTCACCTTCGCCAGCACCGCGTCGTAGATTTTTTCATGGACGAAGGCGCGGCTGGTCGAGCCGCACGATTGGCCGCACCAGGTGAAGTTCATGCCGCCGACGACACCGCCGGCGACGTCGTCGGGGTCGGCGTCCGGAAACGCGATCAGCGCATTCTTGCCGCCGAGTTCGAGCATCACCGGCTTGAGCGTATCGGCGGCCGCCTTCATCACCGCGCGGCCGGTCGGCACCGAGCCGACCAGCGCGATCATGGCGACACCGGGATGCGCGGAGAGCGCCGATCCGGCCTCGCGGCCGCCCGGGACGATGTTGAGCACGCCCGGCGGCAAGATGCCGCCGATGAGTTCGGCCAGCCGCAGCGACGACAGCGGCGCTTGCTCCGGCGGCTTCATCACTACCGTGTTGCCCGTCGCCAGCGGCGCGCCGGATTTGCCGGCGCAGAACATGAACGGATGGTTGAACGGAATGATGCGGCCAACGACGCCGCGCGGTTCGCGCACCGAGAAGTTGACCACGCCCGGACCCATCGGAATGGATACGCCTTTCATCTCGGTCACCAGGCCGGCGTAGAAATCGATTTGCGCGGCGGCGACGGCCGCATCCATCACCATCTCATGCACCGGATTGCCGCAATCGGCGGCATCGATCAGCGCGAGTTCGTCAGCATGTTCGCGCAGCACATTGGCGATGCGCTTGAGCAGTCGCGCGCGTTCCAGTGGCGGCGTGTTGCGCCAGCCGTCAAAGGCCGCTTTCGCGGCGGTGACAGCGGCATCGATGTCGGCGCCGCCACAATCGGCCACCGGCCCAAGCGTTTCGCCGGTGCCGGGATTGATCGTATCCGCAAAGCGGCCGGATTTCGGCTTGTGCCAACCGCCGCCGTAGAACGCGTCGCGATGTTCGGGAAGATTGGGCTTCTCCGGCTTGATCGATTTGAGCGGAACGGCGGTGTTCATGGCTGCTTCCTCACTTCCACACGCATCAGTTTTTGCTTCGCGTCATGGCCGCGGTCATCGCAGCGCTGTAACCGGGCTCGACGCGTGCGTCGACGACGGCGACCTGACCGGCGTCGACGGCGGCGATCGCTTTTTCCAGCGCGGCGGCAAGCTCGCTGGCGTTGGTCGCCGGCCCGAAGCCGGCGGCGCCTTGCGCGC
>JAGXAC010000066.1 GCA_019075925.1 Hyphomicrobiales bacterium
GCAGCCGGCAACCGGCGTCGAGGCGCAAGTTGGCGGTTGGAAAGCCGAGTTCGCGGCCGCGCTTGTCGCCGTGAATCACTTCGCCGGAAATGAACCACGGAAATCCCAGCAGAGCGGCCGCTTCGCCCAAATTTCCGGCGCCAAGCGCGGAGCGGATCGGACCGGAGGAAACCGGCCGACCGTCGAGTTCGAACGGCGCGACCACATCGACGGTAAATCCAAATTTGCGGCCTTGCTCGGCGAGAAACGCAGGCGAGCCGCCGCGGTTTTTGCCGAAGTGGAAATTAAAGCCGATGACCGCGCCGCTCAAAGCGAATCTTCCGACCAGGATGCGCGCGACGAATTCCTCCGCCGAAAGCGCCGCCAGCGCCGCGTTAAAGGTCAGAACGACCGCGCCATCGAGCCCGGTCGATGCAAGCAGGCGCATTTTCGCGGTTTCGTCGGTCAGCCGGAACAGCGGCTCCGAGGGATTGAAAAAGAGCCGCGGATGCGGTTCGAAAGTCAGCGCGCCGGACGGCCTGCCGAGGGTTTTGGCGCGAGCCAGCGCGGTGGCGATCACGGCCCGGTGGCCGCGGTGTACGCCATCGAAATTTCCCATGGCGAGCACGGCGCCGCGCAGTGCGCCATCGGGATCGCCATCGCGCACGACCAGAAAATTCTTCGACGCCATCGAGCTTCAATGGTTAAGAAAATCTTTTGTGGCCGTAGGTGCCGCCGCGATGGGCTTTGAGTCAAGCAGCCGCAAGGAGCGAGAGCCGCACGGCACAAGCTGGCGTCGCCGCGATTAACCCGAAATTCAGTGCCCCATTGATACAAATGCCCGGCATGGCACTCGATCCGTCTATGTCGGTCCTGGTGGTGGATGACTACGCCACCATGATACGCATCATCCGCAATCTTTTGCGGCAACTCGGCTTTGCCGACGTCGATGAAGCGTCCGACGGAGCCTCGGCGCTCAGCAAGATGCAGGCCAAGCGGTACGGTCTGGTGATATCGGACTGGAACATGGAGCCGATGACCGGCTTCGACTTCCTGCGTGAAGTACGTTCGGATCCGAAACTCAAGGCGACCCCGTTCATCATGGTCACCGCCGAATCGAAGACCGAGAACGTGATCGCGGCACGCAAGGCCGGCGTGAACAACTACATCGTCAAGCCGTTCAACGCGCAGACGCTGAAGGCAAAGATCGAGGCCGTGTTCGCCAAACCCGACGGCGCGAGCGCGTCGACCGCCGCGTAACCACGCGCCGTTCTCACCATTCCAGCCGCCGCACGACAGCAATAGGTGCGACGTTGGCCGCAGCAAACGCGGCATCGAGCCGGGCCAATCCCGAGGCTTCGCCGCCGCCGATTTCCTCGCCGTGGATACCGGAAACAACGAACAGGCAGTCGACGCCGAACGACGCGGCGCCCCTCAGATCGGTCCGGATCGAATCGCCGATCGCCAGCACCCGCGACCGCGGCGGCATCGCCCCGCGCAGTGCGCTGGCTTCGGCGAGTGCGGCGTGATAGATCGGCGCATGCGGCTTGCCGCAGTAGAGCACTTCGCCGCCCAACTCCGCGTAAGCATCGGCGAGCGCGCCGGCGCAATAGACCAGCGTGTCGCCGCGCTCGACGACAATGTCGGGATTGGCGCAGACCATGAACAAGGCGCGCGCACGCATGGCCGACAAAAGCTCGCGGTAGTCGGCCGGCGTTTCGGTCGTGTCGTCGAACAATCCGGAGCACACCACATAGTCGGCCGTCCCGGAGGGCGCGAATTCGACATCGAGTCCATCGAAAATCGGCAGATCGCGTTGCGGCCCAAGGTGGAATACCCGGCGGTCGGGGCGCGCCACGACGATGCCGCGCGTCACGTCGCCTGAACTCACGATGGTATCGTAGGCTTCGCGCGGGACGCCAAAGTCATCGAGGACAGGCTGCACCGACGCGCCGGGACGGGGCGCGTTGGTAATCAGGATGACCGTGCCGCCCGCGCGCCGAAAGCGGATGAGGGCTTCGCAAGCTTGCGGAAAAGCGGCGACCCCGTTGTGCACGACACCCCAGACGTCGCAGAACAACACGTCATAGCCGCCCGCGAGCAAGCCGAACTTCGCGATAAGATCGGGCAAGGACGGCGGGCCGCGTTAATTGCGAGCGCCGCCGGCGCGCGCCATTTGAGCGAGAATACCGCGCGCCGTGGCAGCGACGCCGTCCGCCGGTTCGTCGGACCGGGCCGGCTCGCTCTTAAAATGCTCACCCTTGGCCGGCTCGCCGGCGACCGCCTGCAAGGCTTCCGCACGCACCGGACGCGGCGGCGAGAACAGAAAGCCCTGGCCGAAGCGCACGTCATAATCAAGGAGATCGACCACCGCCGCTTCGCTCTCGATCCGCTCGGCGATGAGATCGATACCGAAGCGACCGAGCAAATCAGAAAAATCGGCGGGATGGATGTTGGCGGAAGCGCTGACCCGGTTGAGCAACAGCGCGGCGGGAGCCTTGATGAAGCGAAAACCACGCTCGGTCAGTTCGCGCGGCTCGACGCGAAGATCTTCGAGATTGTCCATGGAAAACCGGAATCCCCGCTCGGCCAGAGCCGCCAAGCTCTCATGCTCAATCGGCCCCATGGAGCGGACCGCACTCTGGGTGAATTCAAATACCAGCGAGGGCGCGATCGCGCGGTTGGCTTCGACGAATTCCAGCAATTGCGGGAATCCCGCATCGGTCAGGGTGGCCGCGGCGAGGTTGCAAAACAGGCCCACTTCGCGGTTTTTGAGCAACAGCCGGCGGACGACCTGAACGCATCGCAGCACCGACAGATTGTCGAGCTTCGGCATCAGCGCGCCGGCTTCCGCATAGGACAGGAAATCGGCAGCCGCCACCAGTTCACCATTGCCGGCATTCAGCCGCGACAGCGCCTCGTAATATCGAACCTTGCGCTGCGGCAGCGTAACGATCGGCTGCAGATAAAGATCGATCTTCTGGTTTTCGACGGCGTCGCGCACCAACGCGATGACGCCATCGCGATCAAGCCCGCTGAACGCCGCAATCTTGCGCAGGACCGGCGCCGCGGCCGCGTTCTCTTCGGCTGCATTCGCGGCGGCAGCCAGGGCGTCAGCGCTGCCGGCCGGGACCGGTTGTGCTTCTTCTGGGCCGCGTGCCAGTGCAACCTCGTGCTGCGCCACCGACACCGCCAGTTGCTTGACCAGGCGCGAAAGCTCTTCGATTTCGGTGACCAGCGGCTGTGCCGTATTTTGCGCCTTGTCGAGCGCGGCTTCGACCTTGCCCTCCAACACGATGAGCCGGCGGCCGAATTCGGCGACCTGCCGGGCAATGTCGCCGGTGCCCCGGGCGAGACTCGACACCTGGTTGTTCACCTCGGCGCGATCGCCTTTGCGGCCGGCGACGGCGTTATAGACGGCAAGCGCCGACAGCACTCCGAGCGCGACAAGGCCGGCATCCGCACCCGTGAAGCCGAAGCGCAAATAAAGTACCGCGCCAATCGACGCGGCGATGAGCACCATGCAAAAAGCGATAAAAATGGCGCCGATGCGCACCATCGCTGGCCCCGCGTCCGGATCAATCCGCTACGATTCGCGTCCGCACAGTATCAGTGTCCACAAGCGCCGCGCCGCCGCAAGTCCGCAGGCTCTCTAGCCTACGCAACTGCCCGGATCACCCGCGCCGTCTTCTCGAAGATTTCGCCAATTTGCGCCTCACTGACGATCAATGGCGGCGCGATTGCCAGCGTGTCGCCGGTAACGCGAATAATCATATCCTCGTCGTGAAATGCGCGCTCCATGGCTGCGTAGCCGCGTTCGCCCACCGCATCGGGCTTGCTGGCGAGGTCGATACCGGCGGAAATCCCGACCGTGCGGATATCGAGGACGCCCGGCAGGCCCTTGAGCGCCATGGCCGCGTCGGCAAACCGCGGTTCCAGCCGCTTGGCACGATCGAACAGGTTTTCGTCACGATAAAGATCGAGCGCGGCGAGGCCGGCGGCACAGGCAAGCGGATGCGCCGAATAGGTGTAGCCGTGGAACAATTCGATGGCGTGCTCGGGGCCGTGCATGAAGGCGTCGTAGATGCTCTCGCGGGCGATCACGCCGCCCATCGGCACCGCGCCCGAGGTGACGCCCTTGGCGAAGCATAACAGGTCGGGCGTCACCCCGTAGCGCTCGGCCGCGAACGCGCAGCCGAGCCGGCCGAAACCGGTGATCACCTCGTCGAAAATGAGCAGGATGCCGTGCTTGTCGCAGATCGCACGCAAGCGCTTGAGATAGCCTTGGGGCGGCGGCAGCACGCCGGTCGAACCCGCCATCGGCTCGACGATGACCGCCGCGATGGTGGAGGCTCCATGCAGGGTGACGATCCGCTCGAGGTCGTCGGCCAGATGACCGCCCCACGCCGGTTCGCCTTTGGCGAACGCCTGTTGTTCGCGATTATATGTCGCCGGCAGATGATCAACGCCGGTCAGGAGGCTACCGAAGAATTTACGGTTGTTGACAATGCCGCCAACCGAAATGCCGCCAAAGCCGACGCCGTGATAGCCGCGCTCACGCCCGATCAGGCGCGTGCGCGTCCCCTCCCCGCGCACATTGTGATAGGCGAGCGCGATCTTGAGCGCGGTGTCGACCGCCTCCGACCCTGAGTTACAGAAGAAGACACGGTTGAGATCGCCCGGCGCAAGCGCCGCCACACGGCTCGCCAGTTCGAACGATTTGGGGTGTGCGAAGTGGAAGGCCGGCGCGTAACCGAGTTCCGCCGCTTGATGCGCAATCGCAGCGACGATCGGGTCGCGATTGTGGCCGGTGTTCACGCACCAAAGCCCGGCAAGTCCGTCGATCACGGCGCGGCCGTCGGGGGTGAAATAGTGCATGTCCTTGGCGCGCGCGATCAGCTTAGGCGCACGTTTGAAGGCCCGGTTGGGCGTAAACGGCAGCCAAAATGCATCGAGGTCGTTGGTTTGCGGTGCAAAGGCGGCGGCGGTGGAAGATGCCATGGCCGGATTCCTGAGTTCGCTGCACATCGCGGGCTTCGGCCCGCCGGTTTCAAACCGCTATAGCGCAAATTCGGTCCATTCGCGCGTTTCGATCTTGTCTCGGGATGCCGCGCCGTACGTCACGCACGCCGGCGTTGAAAATCAGACTACGGAGCGAACCGTCATGGTTCGCTTGCACGATGTTTTCCCGCCTCGATTTTTATCCACAGAGCCGGACGGCTTTGCCCGCCATACGTTGGGCATTTGACACAACCAAAACGTGTATATCAGAATGAACACCCGTTAGTCGATTCGGCGCGTTTCAATCCATCGGCCGCAACGCGGGTTAAGCCCATGGGCCACTACTCTCCCCTCGCCAAGCCGTCGGCGCCGGCTGAGGAGGCCGGCTTGCGGGCCGACCAGGTTCGCGAGCAGCTCGGCAGGATCGTTGCCAGCGTGACGTTTCGCGGCTCGTTGCGGCTGACAAGCTTCTTGCGCTTCGTCGTCGAAACCGCCCTCGCCGGCCACGGCAACCGCATCAAGGCCTACACGGTCGCCGTCGAAGCGCTCGGGCGGCCGGAGAATTTCGATCCGCAGGACGATCCGATCGTGCGGGTCGAAGCCGTGCGGCTGCGGCAGGCGCTTGCGCATTACTATGCCGATGTCGGCGTCGACGATTCCGTCATCATAGAAATGCCACGCGGCAGTTACGTGCCTGTCTTCGGCCGGCGCCGTGTACCGACGAACGTGGATATCACGGGCGTGGCGTGCCCGCACCGGGCGCCATCGACCCTCCAAATGACGCTTGAACGTCTCGCCAAGCTCCGCCGGCACCTCGCGCTGCTGGAAGCCGAGATCCAGAGTGCCGCGCGTTTGCTTGAACGGTCGGGCGGTGCGCTATAGCCGCCGCACGGCTGCCTTGCCTTGCCGCCCTGCTCCACCGCTGCTACCAACCGCGGCGTCCTCCGATGCAGCGCGGGCGGCAAATGGCCGACAAGATCAGAAAACTCAAGGCGCGGCTGCCGCGCGGGCTCGCCGACCGCGGGCCGGCCGAGATCACGGCGACGCGGGCGATGATCGAGAAAATCCGCGCGGTCTATGAGCGTTATGGCTTCGAGCCGGTGGAGACGCCGGCGATCGAATACACCGACGCGCTCGGCAAATTCCTGCCCGACCAGGACCGGCCGAACGAGGGCGTGTTCTCGTTCCAGGACGACGATGAACAATGGCTGTCGCTGCGCTACGACCTGACCGCGCCGCTGGCGCGCTACGTGGCGGAGCGCGTCGGCACCGAAAACTTCGTGCTGCCATATCGCAGCTATCGCTCCGGCTGGGTGTTCAGGAACGAGAAGCCCGGTCCCGGCCGCTTCCGCGCGTTCATGCAATTCGACGCCGATACGGTCGGCTCATCGTCGCCCGCTGCCGACGCCGAGATGTGCATGATGGCCGCCGATACGATGGAAGCATTGGGGATTCCGCGCGGCAGTTACGTGGTGAAAGTTAGCAATCGAAAGATTTTAGACGGCGTTTTGGAGGCCATTGGTCTAGGTGGCGAGTCAAACACCGGTCGGCGGCTTACCGCCTTGCGTGCAATCGACAAGTTGGATCGGTTGGGCGTCGAAGGCGTCATGCTCCTGCTGGGCGCAGGAAGAAAAGATGAGAGCGGTGACTTTACTAAGGGAGTCGGATTAACCGAGCGCGAGATTTATTCTTTGTTGTCGTTTCTGGAGCGCCACGCCGCTGAGCCCTCTTTTCAAACGGACGAAGAAGAGTTGCAGTTCAGCTGGCGCGTGCTGAATTCCATTGCACAATTGAAGCCATTCACGAATTCAGAAAATTACGTCGCTGGAATAAGTGAGCTTTCCGAGATCACGCGATATTGCTCCAGTGGGGGCTACGGTTACAGCCGCGTTCGAGTTGATTCCTCGGTCGTCCGCGGCCTCGAATACTACACCGGCCCTGTCTTTGAAGTTGAGCTTACGTTCCCGACGGGCAACGATGGCACCCGCTTCGGCTCGGTCGGCGGCGGCGGCCGCTACGACGGGCTCGTCTCGCGCTTTCGCGGCGAGGTCGTACCGGCGACGGGTTTTTCCATCGGCGTGTCGCGGCTTGCCGCCGCGCTCGACTATCTCGGCAAGCGCGATAGCAAAGCCGAGCGTGGCCCCGTGGTCGTTACCGTGTTCGACAAGGACCGCCTCGCCGACTATCAGCAGATGGTCGCGAAGCTGCGCGCGGCAAACATCCGCGCCGAGCTTTATCTCGGCAACCCGAAGAACCTCGGCAATCAGTTGAAATATGCCGACAAGCGCAACAGCCCTTGCGTCGTCATCCAGGGCTCCGACGAAAAAGCCAGGGGCGAGGTCACCATCAAGGACCTTGCCGCCGGCGCGGAACTGGCCAAGCTGGAAAAGGGCCGCGAGCAACATTTGCAGAAACAGGCGGAAGCGCAAAAGAGCGTGCCGGAGACGAATCTGGTCGACGAAGTGCGCAAGGTACTCGCGCGCCACGGGCTGAACTGAACATGCGAACTACCCGGATAGTTCTGTTCGTCATGGCCGGCATCGTCATCGCCTTCGTGGCGGTGCTGGGAGGCATGCTCGCTTTCGGCACAACCAAACCGCCGCCGGTTCTGACCTCGCTGGACGAGCCCTTCCGAACTGTCGATTTCAGCGACCTGCCGCCGGTACAGAGGCTATCGGTGAGTAACCGCACGCCGATCGCGTTCCGCGTCTGGGAAACGCAGTCGGCTGACCCAGCGCTCGTCGTCATCGCCATCCATGGCTCTTCGGCGCAGAGTTCGAGCATGCATCCGCTCGGCAAGGCGCTCAGCTCCCAGGGTATCCCGGTCTACGCACCCGACATCCGCGGCCACGGCTCGACCGGCGCGCGCGGCGACATCGATTATGCCGGCGAACTTGACGACGACCTTGCGGATTTCGCGGCCATGGTCCGCGGTCGCCACGCGAACGCGAAAATCGTGCTCGTGGGCTTTTCCTCAGGCGGCGGCTATGCGCTGCATGTTGCTGCCAGTCCGCTCGGCAAGACCTTCGCGCGCACGGTGATGTTGTCGCCCATGCTTGGCGTTTTCGCGCCGACCTACAACCATGACCAAAAATATGCCGCGCCATTCATCCCGCGGATCATCGCGCTGATGATGCTCAATCGTGTCGGCATTCATTCTTTCAATCATTTGACCACGTTGTTGCTGGCCATCGATCCGGCGCGCACCGACATTCTTGTCGGTCACTATTCGTGGCTGCTGATGCGCGCCTTCGCGACGCGCGACTACGCGGCCGATCTGCGTAACGCGCAAACCCCGCTCGCCGTGGTGGTCGGGGAAAACGACGAACTCTTTTATGCCGACAAGTTCGTCTCGACCGTGGACGCGATCAGGCCCGGAACTCCGGTGACGATCGTGCCCGGCCTGAGCCATACCGGGCTGACAGTCGATCCGCGCGGCGTCCCCGCGATAATCGCCGCCGTGCGCGGCGAGCATGCGGATTAGACCGCGGCGGCGGCGCCGGGCGAATTAACACGGCATAATCCACACCAGTAATGCAATTCTAACATTCGCAACCCATTTCGGCACGTTCTCGTGCAAATGCGCAGGACCATTGGCAAATATCAGTCCTAGTGGAGCTTTGGATTTGACATTGGCTTCAAGGGGCAGCGGCTCAGGGTTAGCGAACGTCAAATCCGCTCCACTGGCGCCAGCATTAACGGCCCTTTTCGATCTTTATCGAATAGCGACCTTTGCCGTGCTAAAGGGCCGCGCAAGCGAAGCTATCGCCACCGACGTTGGAATGGATTAACCAAGCCGCCGCGCGGACACCTTTGTCATGTCGAGTATGCCGACCAATTCCGACCTGCGTGCGCAGAAGCTGATCTCGTCCTTTGTGCGCGCCGGCTACGGCCTGATCGATCCGCCGGTGGTGCAGCCGGCCGAGCCGTTCCTCGACTTGTCCGGCGAGGACATCCGCCGGCGCATGTTTCTCACTTCCGACCCGCACGGCCGCGAATTGTGCCTGCGGCCCGACCTGACCATCCCGGTATCGCGCGAATATCTCGCCTCGCCGGCCGCCGGCAAGGCAATGTCCTATTGCTATCTCGGCACGGTGTTTCGCCACCGCGAAGGATTGGCCGCGGAATTCGTCCAGGCCGGCATCGAATCGTTTGCGCGCACCGACAAGGCGGCGGCCGACGCCGAGATGCTCGCGCTCGGGCTCGAAGCAACCACGCTTTACGGCCTGGCCAATCCGGAAATCCGTATCGGCGATGTCGGACTGTTTTCGGCGTTTGTCGCCGCGCTCGACCTGCCGCCGCCGTGGAAACGCCGCCTGGTCAAGGATTTCAATCGCAAATGGTCGCTGGCGCACGACCTCGATCAACTCGTCATGTCCGGCGGGCACGCGCCGCCGGAATATCAGGGCGTGTTGGCGGCGCTTGCCGGTTCCGATCCGAAAGCCGCGCGTCATCTCGTCACCGATCTGCTGTCGATTGCCGGCATCGAAGCGGTCGGCGGCCGTTCGGTGGCCGAAATTGCCGAACGTTTTCTCGAACAGGCCGGGCTCGGCGGTGGCACCCGGCTGCCGCACGAAATCCGGGCGCTGATCGAACGGTTCCTCGCCGTGCGCGGCGAACCGGACCAGGCCGCCGACGAACTGCGTACGCTTACCGCCGACGCCAGGATTTCGCTCGACCCCGCGCTCGATTTGCTGGAGACGCGCACCGGCTTTCTCGCCGCTCGCGGCGTCGACGTGAGCAGGCTGCAATTCGCCACCGCATTCGGCCGCGGCTTCGACTACTACACCGGCTTTGTGTTTGAACTTCACGATCCGGGCGTGAAGGGCCCGCTGATCGCCGGCGGCCGCTACGACGGCCTGCTCGCCCGGCTCGGCGCGCGGGAAGCGATCCCGGCCGTCGGTTTTGCCGCGTCGATCGAGGAACTCGCCGCCTGCGGAGGCCAGCCGTGAGCGCGCCGCTGATCATTGCCATACCGGCGAAAGGCCGGCTGCAGCAGAACGCGGAGAATTTCTTCGCCAGTTCCGGGCTCGGCCTCGTCAAGCCGCGCGGACCGCGCGACTATCGCGGCGCCATTGCCGGGTTCGACGGCGTCGAAATCGCCTTCCTGTCGGCGGCGGAAATCACCGCCCAGATCGGTCACGGCGCGGCGCATCTTGGCGTTACCGGCGAAGACCTGGTGCGCGAGATGATTCCGGAAGCCGACCGCGAGGTGGTGTTCATCGACCAGCTCGGCTTCGGCTTCGCCAACGTCGCCGTCGCCGTGCCGCAGGCCTGGATCGACGTCCGCAACATGGCCGATCTCGACGACGTGGCGACCTCGTTCAGGCTCAAGCACGGCCGCAAGATGCGGGTTGCCACCAAATATGCCAACCTCACGCGCGGCTTTTTTGCCGACCACGGCGTGGTCGATTACCGCATCGTCGAGAGCACTGGCGCGACGGAAGCCGCGCCGGCGGCCGGCGTCGCCGAACTGATCGTCGACATCACCACGACCGGCGCGACGCTGGCGGCCAACGGCCTGAAAGTAATCGACGACGGCATCATCCTGCGGTCGCAGGCAAACCTTGTTGCTGCGCGCAACGCTGCCTGGGAGCCGGCACAACGCGAGACCGCGCGGTTGCTGCTCGACCGCATCGCCGCGCAAAAGCGCGGACATTCTTACCGCGAAGTGCGCACACGGTTTGCCGGCATGAGCGAGACGCTGCTCAGCAGCGCGCGGGAACAATTCGGCGTGGCGGCGCCGTTCGGCGGCCCGACATCTTCCGGCATGCTCACCCTGCACTGCCCGCCCAAGCAAGTGCACGCGCTGGCGAGCTTCCTGCGCGAGCACGGGGCCGAAGCGGTGTCGGTGACCACGGTCGATTACGTCTACGTGCGCGACAATCCGTTGTATGCGCGACTTATCGCCGAACTCGAGCGCGATAGTGCGGCACCAAAGATTTGAGCGAACCCAACCAGCCGCACGTCGTCGTCGGCCTCGACGAGCGGCCGCAAGGTACGGTCGCGACGGTGACGATCGATAACGCGCGCGCGCTCAATGCGATAGGCGGCGCGCTGATGGACCGGCTCGCCGAGGCGATGACGCAACTTGGCGGCGACAAGTATTTGCGCGCCGTGGTGCTGGCCGGCGCGGGGCCGAAGTCCTTTATCGCCGGCGCCGACATCGACGAAATGGCGGCGATCGCCAACGCCGACCAGGCGAGAGCGTTCATTACCCGCCTGCACCGCTGTTGCGAGGCCATCCGCAACCTTCCCGTTCCGGTGATCGCCCGCATCCATGGTTATTGCTTTGGCGGCGGACTTGAAATCGCCGCCGCCTGCGACGTGCGCATCGCCTCGGACCAAGCCTCGTTCGGCATGCAGGAGGTGAAGCTCGGCATACCCTCGGTGATAGAGGCGGCGCTTTTGCCGACGCTGGTGGGATGGGGACGCGCGAGAGAGATCATGCTGCTCGGCGAGACCTTTACCGCCGCCGATGCGCTCGCCTGGCGGCTCGTCGAGCGCGTCGTGCCGCCGACCCTGCTCGACGCGACGATCGAAACCTGGATTGGCCGCCTGCTGACGTCAAAGCCGCAAGCCGTGCGGCTGCAAAAGCGGCTGATCCGCCAATGGGAGGATTTGCCGATGGCGGCGGCAATTGCGGCCGGCATCGACGCTTTCGCCGCCGCCTATGCGAGCGACGAGCCGCAAACGGCAATGCGCGAATTTCTGGCCGCACGGAACGCGCGCAGGCGGCGCGATTAGTCGGTAGCCCCGGGATTGGGCTCGACGTCCTTGCGCACCCGGAACACCACAAAGTGCGAGAGCAAAAAATTCACGACGAAACTAGCCATGATCGCGACAATCTTGGCGAGCCAAACCGGCAACAACAAGATTTCGGCCGCAGCCAGTAACGTCGCCGTGTTGGCAAGCCAGCCGGCCACGCCCGAAGCGACAAAGAAAAAATAGGCGCCCCACCGAAGCTTGCGGCCGGATTCCGCGGCAAAGGTGATCGACGAATTCATCACGTATGAGCCGGTCACGGCGACGAACCACGACGCCGTATTGGCAGCGATCAACAAAATCGTCGCTTCGGTGCCGCATTGGCAAACCGCGGAAGCGGATGCGAATGCCGCAAGCGCGGCCGAGGACCGGCTGAACGCCGAACGCGCCAGCAAGAACACTCCGTAATCGACGGCGGTATTGACAAGACCGACCAAGCCGAAGCTGATCGCCTTCAGGCTAAGCGCGCGATTGCGCCAGCCGTCAGCGAGCTTGGCGAGTACGCCGTCGAAGCGGGAAGCGCGGGTCATTGCTGCATCCGCATATCACGTTCGACGCTATCCGCCAGCCCCGCGTCTGCGGCCGGAACAGGCACCGGCGGCAGTCTCGCGCGACACGGCAAACCGATTGCGCTATAGATCGGCACTAAGGAAAGGCCGTTTGGTTAACGTGACGATCGAGCCCAGATCGACGATGCCGCGCGGTGTCAGCGCGAACGAACGCGGCTACAACCGCGGTCGCGGGCTTTCTATCGTGGTTCCGCTGCACAACGAGGCCGCATCGTTGGCGCGTTTGCACGAGCAGCTCGCCGACGTCGCCAAGGCGCTCGCCGCCAAACACTCGCTCGCTTGCGAGGTCGTCTATGTCGACGACGGCAGCAAGGACAATACGCTTGCGATCGCGCGGCAACTGACCGCGCAAGCGCTTGACGTGCAGGTGATCTCGTTGTCGCGCAATTTCGGCAAGGAAGCGGCGTTGCTTGCCGGACTTGACCATGCCCGGCTGGGCGCGGTGCTGTTCATGGACGGCGACGGACAACATCCGACCGCGCTGATCGACTCGCTCGTCGGTCACTGGCTCGATGGCGGCTACGACGTCGTCTACACCGCAAAGGCGCATCGCGCCAACGAGTCGGTGACGCGGCGCATCCTGGTCAAAGGCTTTTATGTTCTGGTCAATTGGGGCGCGCGCACCAAGATACCGGAGGATGCCGGCGATTTTCGGCTGCTGTCGCCGCGCGCCGCCGACGCACTGCGCGGCCTGCCCGAGCGCAACCGCTTCTTCAAGGGCCTTTCGAGTTGGATCGGCTTTCGGCAAATCCGCATCGATTACCAGCCGGACCAGCGCGCCGAAGGCCGCACCAGCTGGAACTTCCGCTCCTTGGTCGGACTCTCGATTGACGGATTGACCGCGTTTTCGGTGGCGCCGCTGCGGATCGCCACTCTGCTCGGCATCGCCATCGCATTCGTCGCCTTCATTTACGGTGCCCAGATCGTCTACGAGACGCTGGTTTACGGCGAAAAGGTTCCCGGCTATCCGTCACTGTTCGTCGGCGTGATGGTGCTCGGCGGCGTGCAACTGATCATGCTGGGCGTGCTCGGCGAATACATCGCCAAAATTCTTTACGAGATTAAAGGCCGGCCGGTGTATTTCGTCGCCGAGCACGCGATCAAGCTTGCCAGCGAAGCCGATCGCTCCGGCGATACCCGGACCGCCGCCGAATAGTCGTCAAAGAACGACGACTTTGGTCCCGACCTTCACCCGGTTGTAAAGGTCTTCGACGTCGGCGTTGCGCAGGCGAATGCAGCCCGACGATACATTGGTGCCGATCGTCCACGGCTCGTTGGAGCCGTGAATGCGATAGAGCGTCGAACCAAGATAGAGTGCGCGGGCGCCGAGCGGATTGTCGATGCCGCCGGTGACATAGCGCGGCAAATCGGGCCGCCGTTGCAGCATTTCCGGCGGCGGCACCCAATCCGGCCATTCGCGCATGGCCGAGATTTCATTCACGCCGCTCCAGGTGAAGCCTTCGCGGCCGACGCCAATGCCGTAGCGCAGCGCCTTGCCGCCTTCCATCACGAGGTAGAGAAAGTAGTGCTGCGTGTCGACGACGATGGTGCCCGGCTTTTCGTCGGTATGATAGTCGACGACCTGCCGCTCGTATTTTGGATCGACCATCGGGTGCGCCATATCGCCGTATGTCGATGGCGCGTAAGCGAGCGGCTGGTAACCCCATGCGACAACCCGCGGCGGCGCGGGGTGAAACGAGTCCTGATGCGCGGTCTCCGGCGGCGCGGGCGTGCCTTGCGGCGACGTGGCGACCGCCGGCGACGCCGCAGCCGGCTGATGCCACGATGACGAAGCCTGGAAAAAGCCGTGCTGCTGCGGCGCCGGTTGGATGGCGGCCGGTTGCGGCGTGGCCGGCGCCGATCCGATGGAGCCGGTGTATTGCGGTGCGGCTTGCGGTTGCGCCTCACGCGTCCGGGTCGGTTCGGAGGACGCGGTTTTTTGCCACGAACGCGTCGCCGGCGTCAGCGCCTGCGCCTGCGCCTGTGCCTGAGCCTGCGCCTGCGCCTGCGCCTGCGCCTGCGCGAAATACACCGGCGTTCGTCGATAGGCCTGCGCCGCGGGAGCCTGCTGATAATAGACCTGGGTCGGCTGGTAGCGCGGCTGCGGCGCCACGGCGGCCTGGTAATAGACCGGCCCCGGAATGTAGGCGCGGGCCTGCGGGGCCGGCCGATACATCGGCTGGTACATCGGCGCTTGCCGATACATCGGCGCTTGCTGGTACATCGGCGCCGGCCGGTACATCGGGGCCTGCTGGTACATTGGCGCCGGCTGATAGGCGACCATCGGCGCTGGCGCGGCGTCGAACATCGACGCAAGACCGCCCCCACCCCCACCGCGGCCCGGTTGGACGACGTAGCCCAGTTGCCAGCCGGGATCGAGAAATTGAGCGGCGGCCGAGGTGTTCGTTGCGACCAGGAAGGAGGTGGAACAAGCCGCGACGCCAAGCATCGAGGCCGCCGAGAAAACGATACGCCGCATCACTGAACTCTTGTACGCGTTGCACTGACACACGCCGTGCGAACACCGCGTTTCGCCGGCGCCAACGAGTACAGGCGCAAACCTCGACTGTTTGGTTAATTTTTTTCCGCGCGACCGGGCGGTTGCATCATTCGTACATCGTTCATCAAGTTACGGTTTATTTTGCGTCAATGCCGCCGCGACATAGTTAATCGATTGTGTCGCGCGCATCTCGGTTGCCGGCATCAATCTCGGCCGCATGAACGTGGCATTAAGCGGCGCTCACCTAAGCTGTTTTTAACGTCTCCCGCAGCATTGGTAGACATGGCCGAGCCGCGCAAGATTTTTCGTATCGAAGAGACGTTTCGGTCCGACCAGCCCGTTCAAAGCACCGGGTCGCCGCAACTCGCGGATATTGCGCAGGAGCTGAGTGCACTGCGCACAATGCTGGCAGACGCCCAGCGGTCGCCGCACGTGAAAGCCAGCGCTTCAGCACACGATGAAATCGGCCGGCTGACCGGTGAACTTCGCGTCGTCCATGCGGCCTTGAACGGAGTCAAAACGCGCGACGCCGAACATGGCTCGCCTTCGGCCGTTCCGCCCACCCGCGTCGTCGGCGAACTGGAAGCCGCCGTTGTCGGCAGCGACCAGGCGGTACAGAAAATTCTAGCCGCCGCCGAAGACATCGATCAGGCGGCCAACAACCTGACTGCCGCGCTCAAGAGCGATATCGAACGTGGCCTTGCTCAGGATATCCGGGATCGCGTGATCCAGATTTTCGAGGCCTGCAACTACCAGGATCTTGCCTGCCAGCGCCTGGCCAAGGTGATTGCAACGGTTTGGCGCATTGAAAGCCTGATCGGACGCGCACTGAACGAATCCGATCGCGACGGCATTGCGCCGCCGGCCAACGGTCCGCCGCTTCCGCAGGACCGCGGCCATGTCGCACAACGCGACATCGACGCCATGTTCGAAGCCAAGGTCAAATCGGCCTGACGCCAACCGTCGCTATTGCCGCGGCGGCCGGCGAGCGATCCCCTCCGCCGCACAACGAACATAGACCCCGGTGCCGTAGCGAGCCTGCACTTCGGGATTGCTCCAGCGCAACACCATAACGCGGCCGTCGAAAGTGACGAATTCGCGATCTTGCGGACCGCCGGGCGGACCAGGCGGACCGACAAAGTTTCGGCCGCTGGGACTGCCCTTGAGACTGAGCTCCTGCAATTGCGCGCTGTCGGCGAGATACATGAGCACGCCACCGTGCGGGCCGCGATTGATGACGACGGGCTGACCGCACTGGCTGCGGGCGGCCGCCTCGGTGCGCTTTCGATCTGCGTCGTTGTGATAGGAGCCGTAACCCCAACGGCCGACGATCTCTTCGGGCCGGATCGATGCCGGTATTTCCGGGGCCGGAGGCGGCGCGACTTGCGGCGGCGGCTCGGACGAAGGGCTAAGGCTCATGGATGAAAATGGATTGCTCGCACAGGCGCAAAGAAACAGCGCAAGCAAGCTGACGCCGACGGAACGAAGCTCGCGCGGCGATAAGGTCATTCAGTTTCTCCTAGAATGCCGGCGTGCGATGCGAACCAGCCGAACGGCAGGCTTTTTTTGGCGGGACATTGAGCCAGCATGGTGACGAGATTCCGGCCACGAAGCCAGCCCGGCGCGAAGATGCCGCCGAAGCAGAACAAGGCTTGGCACGGGGCCCGCTTGACAGCCTCCACGGCAGACCCTATGTCCGTTCGGCTTATTGGCACTCAAAATGAATGAGTGCCAAGTACTTGAAATCAAAATCTTTTCTGCAACACAACGGCCGCTCGACGCGCGGCGATGAGGTAACCATGGCGAAACTCAAATTCCGTCCGCTGCACGACCGGGTCGTCGTCAAGCGCATCGACGCCGAAGAGAAGTCCAAGGGCGGCATCATCATTCCGGACACCGTCAAGGAGAAGCCTCAAGAAGGCGAAATCGTCGCCGTCGGCCCGGGCGGCCGCGACGAGAACGGCAAGCTCGTCGTCATGGGCGTCAAGGCCGGCGACCGGGTGCTGTTTGGCAAATGGTCCGGCACGGAAGTCAAAATCGAAGGCGATGAACTCCTGATCATGAAGGAGTCCGACATCATGGGTGTTATCGCGTAAACCCGCCGCGCGCTGCT